>DATDNR010000156.1:0-71677 GCA_036518175.1 Marmoricola sp. | reverse complement strand
CCGGTGCCGCCGTGGCGGTCGGGCCGGCGCCCGATGCGTCCCTGTCGCGGTAGTCGGCGAGCAGCCGGGCCTCGTCGTCCTTGTGGGGGAAGAAGAACCAGACCAGCAGTGCGCCGACCACGACGGCGATGATGCCGGCGGCGTAGGCCCAGTCGGCCCCGTCGACGAACGACGCGCGCGCGCCGGCGATGATCTGGTGGGCGTACTGGGGGTACTGCTTGGCGATGTCCTCCGCGCCGTCGAAGGACTTGGTCAGCTCGCCCTGCACCTGGGCGTCGACCTGGGCGGAGCGCGGTGCGCCCGCGATGGCCGCGGCCGCGGCGGTGGCGTAGCCGGCTGTCAGCAGCGCCCCGAGGATGGACTGCATGATGGCGCCACCGAGGTCACGCTGCAGGTCCGCCGTACCGGAGGCCATGCCGACCCGGGTCACCGGGACCGAGCCGGTGAGCGAGTGTGATGCCGGCGTCCCCGCGAAGCCGACGCCCGCGCCGATGAACGCATAGCCGAGGCCGACCACCCAGTAGCTCGCGCCCTCCTTCCAGGAGAGCAACATCGTGGCGAAGGCGGCGATCAGGCACGCGTCGCCGACCAGCAACGTGAACCCTGCACCGTGGGTCTCCACGAGCTTCGCGGAGCGCGGTGCGATCAGCACCATGAACACCGGTGCCGGCAGGATGGCCAGTCCCGCCTGCACGCTGGAGTAGTCGAGCACGTTCTGCAGGAACTGCTGGCCGATGAACATCGCGCCCATCAGCGACCCGAACACGATGATCCCCGCGCACGCGGCCACCCAGAACACCCGCCGGGCGGCGACGCGGAGGTCGTAGAGCGGGTTGTGCACGCGGCGCTCGCGGATGACGAAGCCGAGGAGCGCGGCAACGGCCACGAGCGCCAGGCTCAGCAGCAGCGTGCCCTGGTTCGGGACGACGGCGAAGTTGATGGCCACGATCAGCGCACCGACGAGGACCGCCGACAGCACGCCGCCGAGGTTGTCCACGGCGTCGTCGGACTCGTTGACGTGGCTGGGCAGCAGCTTGGCCGCCATCGGCAGCGCCACCACGATCAACGGGAGGGTCAGCAGGAAGACCGACCCCCACCACCAGGCCGACAGCATCAGTCCGGCCAGCAGCGGGCCGAGGGCAGCGACGGCCCCACCGGTCGCCGACCACAGCGCGATGGACCGGGTGCGGGCCTGTCCCGACCACAGGGCGGTGATCAGCGAGAGGGTGGTGGGGTAGGCCGCGCCGGCGGCGACGCCGCCGACGAAGCGCGCGCCGATCAGCACCGCCATGCTGGGCGCCCACGCCATGACCAGGCAGGCCGGCGCCGAGAGCGCCACGCCGATCAGGAGCGTCTGCTTGCGTCCGTAGCGGTCTCCCAGGGCGCCGAGCCACAACACCGAGCAGGCCAGCCCGAGCGAGTAGGCGATCGCGGCGAGGTTGAGCTCGGTCTGCGAGGCGTTGAAGTGCAGGCCGATGCTGGGCAGCGCCACGTTGGCCACCGCAAGGGGCAGGTTGGCCACCGCCGCCACCAGGACGAGCGTGCCCAGGACCAGGCCCTGGTGGGGTGGGGCGCTGTCGGCCGTGGCGGGACGGGACACTGCGGTCATCTGTCCGGTTCCTTCCCAGAGGAGTCATGCCCAGAGGAGGCGGGCCCAGAGGAGTCGGGCCCAGCGGATTCGTGGCGCCTCACCGGGGGCCGCCGAGCAGGCCGATCGCCGTCGCCCTGTGCACGGCGTCGTTGCGGGACGACACCCCGAGCTTGCGGTAGATCGCCTTCACCTCGGTCTTGACCGTGTGGCTGGAGAGGAACAGCCGCTGTGCGATCTGGTCGACGGTGAGGTGGGTCTGCAGGTGCGGCAGCAACCGCAGCTCGGCGGGGCTGAGCGGCAGCGCACCGTTCTTCTCGACCCGGTGGCTGCCGTCCAGGGTGTCGCGCAGCACGTCGACCTCCGCCAGCAGCGCGCCGAGTGCGGGCCGGCGGTTGCGGACCTCCTCGATCTCCGCCAGCATTTCCCGGGCCGTGACGGGATCGGCGACCGAGAGGCACGCCCTGGCCAGCTGGAGGCGCAGCCGCACCGCCAGGTGGGGGAGCGCCCAGGTCACCTGCGAGCGAGTGCCCAACGCGTCCGCCAGCTCGCGGCGTGCTCCGTGCAGGTCTCCGCGGTGCACCGCCAGCCGGGCCGCGGCCGTCAGCGCCAGTGCCGTCATCGAGTAGTGGGGAAGTTCCAGCTCACCCGTCAGGGTGCGCGCAATGCGCAGCTGCGCGGCGGCCTCCCGCCAGTCACCGCCGTCCATCGCGAGGAGGGCGAGCTCGCTGCAGCACGAGACGGCCATGTCCGGACTGTCCCTCGTCGCGGTCGCGGACGCGTCCAGGAGCGCGATGCGCGCCTCGTGGTGACGCCCGGCGAGCAGCCAGGCCTCGCCGCACAGCCACAGTGCCGTCGTACGGCCCGGGCTCCACTCCGGCTCCTGCTCGAGCGCGAAGCGTGCGTCGGCCAGCATCTGCTCGGGGCCGTCCGCACACAGCAGCGCCCGAAGCATCGCGCTGGCCGAGCCGAAGGACGCTGCACCAGTGACGCGCAGACCCCCGGGCGTCGAAGTCTGCGCCACCCGTGCCCAGCGCATGGCCTGGGCCGGATCGCCCGCCAGGGCAGCCACCCAGCCGGCGACGACGGCGAGCTCCGGAGACTTCCCGATGTCGACGTCGCCGAGCTGCTGCAACCAGCGCTGGAGCGTCGAGAGCCGACCGGCGCCACAGGTGGGCAGGGCCAGCTCGGCCACCAGCCGCGCGGCGCGGGGGGTGTCGGACGTGTGCAGGACGTGCTCGAGGGCCGGCTCGGGTCGGCCGCGCGACTCATACCAGTCAGCCGCTCTGGCGCGCAGTGTCGGAGCGATCCGGGGCTCGGTGCGCTGCAGCTCGGCGAGCAGGAACTCCCGGAACAGCCGGTGGTAGCGGTACCGGTGTCGTCGGCGGTCCAGAGCGACGAGGAAGAGGTTCTGTGCCTCGATGCGGCGCAGCTCCAGGCCTGCGGGGCCGGATCCCAGGACGGTTTCGCAGAGCGGGCCGGTGAGCTCGTCGAGCACGGCGGTGCGGCGCAGGAAGCGCTGCCGGGCCCTGGGCTGCCGGTGGAACGCCTCCTGGTGGAGGTAGTCGGCCACGTACGGGTCCTCGCCGGTGAGGGCGGCCGCCTGGTCCCGGTCCGTGCTGCCCACCAGTGCGGCGACGCGGACGCCGACCGGCCAGCCCTCGGTCCGGTCGGTCAGCGCGGCCACCAGGTCCGCGGGCACCTCGACGTGTGCCCGCTCGAGGACCTCCCTGGTGCCGGCGGTGTCGAGCGCCAGGGCATCGGTCCCGATCTCCAGCACGTCGCCGGCCACCCGCAGGCGCGCGAGCATCGGTTGCTCCCACCGGCTCGCGGTGACCAGCTGGGAGCCGGGAGGGAACGCGCTCAGCAGCGCGCGCAGGACCTCGTGACAGGCGGGTGCCTGCAGCCGGTCGAGCTCGTCGAGCATCAGGACGAAGGGGACGGGGCTGGCGCGGAGCGTGGCAGCAAGCCTCGCCGCGGACCGCTCGACCCCCCGGTCCGCGTCGCCGGGGCGGTCGACGACCGCCTCGCCGTCGCACACGCCGGCGTTGCGGCAGGCGGTGGCCAGCGACTCCAGGAGGGCCCCGGGATCGTCGTCGAAGCGGTCCAGGCAGAGCCACGCGACTGCGCGGTCTTCGGCTCGGGCCCATTGCGCCAGCAGTGTCGACTTGCCGTACCCCGCCGGTGCGGTGACCGCGACCAGGACGCAGCCACTGGCGACGGCTGCCTCGATGAGCTCGCGGCGGCTGACCGCCTCACGGGGCACTCGGGGGATCGCGAACTTCGCAGCCAGCGACGACGGCCCCTCCGGACTCGGCTCGGCCTGCCTGGGCAGCGAGGCGAGCGTGCGACGATCCTCGGCCGGGCCGGCCAGCCTCAGCACGCGAGACGACGCCGGCCGAGGGTCAGAGGAGCAGCCGTGCGCTCTGCTTCGTCGGTCCACGCCTTCCGACCGTGGTCTCCGTGCACGGAGCGGGCCTCACCCGCCACGGGTGATTTTCCGAAAGCCCTCCCGGGCGGGTCACCCGGCAGGGTCGCGCCAGCTCTCGCCGGGCGGCAGCAACCGGTCGGCCTCGCCCGGCCCCCAGCTGCCCCGCGCATAGGGGTGCACGGGTACGGCGTCGCCGAGCACCGGGTCGACGATCCGCCACGCGGTCTCGACGGTGTCCTGCCGGGCGAAGAGCCACCGGTCGCCGTCCAGGGCGGCCCCGATGAGGCGGTCGTAGGGCCGGACGTCGGAGCCGGGCTGCTCGGCGAAGCAGAGCTCTTCGGGCTGCGGCTCCCAGCCGGCTCCCGGCTTCTTGCCGTGGAGGGTGAGGCTGACCGCGGTCTCGGGCCAGATCCGGAAGCGCAGCGTGTCCTCGGGGACAGCAGGCTCGATGCCGAAGACGTCGTGGGGCGGTGGCTTGAAGGTGATGACGATCTCGGTGGCGGTGACCGGCATGGTCTTCCCGGCCCGGATCAGGATCGGCACCCCGGCCCACCTCCAGGTGTCGGCGCTGAGCCGGACGGCGACATAGGTCTCGGTCTCCGATCCCGGGTCCACGCCGTCCACCTGCCGGTAGCCGTCGTACTGCCCCCGGACGGTGTCCTCCGGGGTGAGCGGGGCCAGCGCGGCCACGACGCTGTGCTTGGCGTCCCGCCAGGCGGACAGGCCGGTGCCACCCGGTGGCTCGGCCAGCACGGTGGCCAGCACCTGGAGCATGTGGTTCTGCAGGACGTCCCTGATCGCGCCGGTGCGGTCGTAGAAGCGTCCCCGGTCGGAGACGTCGAACGCCTCGGCCATCGTGATCTGGATGCTCTGCACGTAGGTGCGGTTCAGCAGCGGTTCGATGGCCGAGTTCGCGAACCGGACGAACAGCACGTTCTCCAGCGGGTCGAAGGCCAGCCAGTCGTCGACCCGGAAGATCGCCTCCTCCGGGAAGAACCGGTGCATGGTGTCGTTGAGCTGCCGGGAGCTGGCGAGGTCGGTCCCGAACGGCTTCTCGACCATCACCCGCGCGCCGGCGCTGCGACCGACGCTGGCGATCCCCTCGGCGATCCGGGCGAACAGGACCGGGGGCACCTCCAGGTAGAAGAGCACCTTCTCGCCCCGACCGATCTCCTCCGACATGGCCTTGTAGGTCGCATCGTCGCCGAGGTCCCCGTCGACGTAGCGCAGCAGGCTCAGCATCCTCGCCGCGGCGGGCTCGGCAGGATCCATTCCGTTGCGCTCGAGCGACGCCGTCGCGTAGTCGCGGAACTCGGTCAGGCCCCAGCCGCTCTTGGCCACCCCGATCACCGGTACGTCCAGCACGCCGCGCTTGACCAGGCCCACCAGTGCGGGGAAGGTCTCCAGCTTGGCCAGGTCGCCGGTGGCGCCGAAGATCACCAGCGCGTCCACTTTGTCAGGCATGTCGCCCTCCTGGTTCTCGTTCTCGTGACTCCGCCAGTGACGCATCTGGCGCCGGTGACGCTTCTGGCGCCGGGGCGGAGGGTTTGCGTTGTGCCGGCAGGTGGAACTCGACGGCGCTCACCCGGGCGCGGAAGACGTAGTAGGTCCAGACCTGGTAGCCCAGCACCAGCGGCAGGAAGATGGCCGCCACCACGGTCAGCGCCTTGAGCGAGTAGGGCCCGGACGCGGTGTTGTCCACAGTGAGGCTGAAGGCCGGGTTGGTGCTGGAGACCATCACGCGCGGGTAGAGGTCGACGAAGATCGAGAGGATGCACGCCGCGACCGTGACCGTCGTGGCGGCGAAGGCGAAGCCGTCCCGGCGGGCGTGGACGAGCCAGAGGACGGCCAGCACCGCGAGCACGGCGGACAGCTCGACCAGGCTGAGGAAGAAGGCGTTGCCCGCGGTCAGGTGTGTCCAGACGACGAAGCCGACCACCAGGGCCGCCGTCACCGGGGCGATGCGCCGGGCCAGCACCCCGGAGCGGTTCCTCAGCTCACCGGTGGTCCTCAGGGTCAGGAAGGTGGCCCCGTGCAGGGCGCACAGCAGCACCAGGGTGACCCCCGTCCACAGGGCATAGGGGTGCAGCAGGTCCCAGAACGACCCGGTGTAGTTCTGCTGGGCGTCGATGGGCAGGCCGTGCAGCAGGTCGGCGAAGGCGACACCGATCAGCAGCGGGGCCAGCGTGCTGCCGACGGTCAGCAGCACGTCCCAGGTACGCCGCCAACGCCGGGTGTCGCCCTTGCCCCGGTACTCGAAGGCGATCCCCCGCACGATCAGCGAGGCCAGCAGCAGGGCCAGGGCGAGGTACATCCCCGAGAACATGGTGGCGTACCAGCCGGGGAAGGCCGCGAACATGGCAGCGCCCGCGACGATCAGCCACACCTCGTTGGCGTCCCACAGCGGCCCGATGGTGTTGATCACCGCCCGGCGGCCGGCCTCGTCGCGGCCGACCAGGTCGTGGAGCATGCCGACCCCGAAGTCGAAGCCCTCGAGGATGAAGAAGCCTGTCCACAGGGCCGCGATGACGCCGAACCAGAGCGGGATCAGGGCACTCATCGTCGTTCCTCAGTACTGCATCGCAGGGACGGGCGCCGAGACCTCGGACTCGGGGCGCGGAACTGGCGGCTTCTGGCGCGCGTAGCGCAGCATCAGCACCAGGTCGACGGTGCCGAGCGTCCCGTACAGCGCGACGAATCCGAGCAGGCTGATCCACAACCACGTCGTGCCGACGGTCGGGGAGATCCCGTTGCGGGTCAGCATGATGCCCTGCACGATCCACGGCTGCCGACCGCTCTCGGTGAGGAACCAGCCCGCGGTGTTCATCGCGAACGGCAGCACCACTGCCCAGGTCGCCACCCACAGGAACAGCCGCGAGGTCGCCAGGGTGCGTCGCCACACCGCCCACAGCCCCCACAGCGCGATCAGCAGGACCACCACGCCCAGGTAGGCCATCGCCCGCATCCCCCAGTACTGGATGAACACGTTGGGCACGTAGTTGCCGGGGCCGAACTGCTGGCTGTACTGGGCCTGCAGCGGTGAGAGACCCACCACCTTGCCGTTCCAGTGGTTGGTGGCCAGCAGCGAGAGCAGGTGCGGGATGGCGATGATCTTCGTCGGGGTGTGGTCCGCATTGCCCCCGCCGATCTGGAACAACGAGAAGGAGCACGGCTGGCAGGTGGTCCACTGGGCCTCCGCCGCGGCGATCTTCATCGGCTGGTAGCGGCCCTCGACGACCCCCAGCTCGTCGCCCACGAGCATGGTGAACAGGATCGAGGGGAGCAGCACGACCAGCGCCATGGTGGCCGAGCGGCCGAAGAGGGCACGGTCGCCACCGTGGCGCAGCTGCCAGGCCGACACCGCCAGCATCACCATCGACCCGGTGACCAGGGCGACGAAGAGCACCTTGCTGTAGCCCCAGATGAAGACGGGGTTGGTGAACACCGCCCAGAGGTTGTCCAGCTGCGGCTTGCCGCCCACCATGGCGTACCCGACAGGGTGCTGCATCCACGAGTTGGCGGCCATGATGAACGCCGCCGACAACGCGCTGCCGAGCGCGACCAGCCAGATCGCGGTCAGGTGGACCCGGCGGGGCAGCTTGTCCCAGCCGAAGATCCACAGCCCCAGGAAGGTGGACTCGAGGAAGAAGGCCGCCAGCCCCTCCATCGCCAGCGGGGCGCCGAAGACATTCCCGACCAACCGTGAGTAGGCCCCCCAGTTCATGCCGAACTCGAACTCCTGCACGATCCCGGTGACCACGCCGATGGCGACGTTGATGAGCAGCAACGTGCCGAAGAAGCGGGTCAGCCGCAGGTACTCCTCGCGCCCGCTCCGGTGCCAGGCCGTCTGCAGCAGAGCGGTCAGGAACGCCAGGCCCATCGTGATCGGCACGAAGAAGAAGTGGTTGACGGACGTGAACGCGAACTGGAGCCGAGCCAGGTCAAGGTCCATCAGCGCTCACCTCGAAGCGTCCGGCAGCGGCGGGGCCCGCCCTCGCAGCCATCGTGCGGGCGCGCGCGGTGCGGAGCATCGCCCCGAAGGGGGTATTGCCGGTGCCGGGGCCGTCAGCGTCGGTCGATCTTCGCTCGGATAGGGGGATGCCGCGCACCCTTCGCAGGCGCGACCGTGGGCGCATGGCCGACAGCTATGACGTCATCATCATCGGTTCGGGTGCGGGCGGGGGCACGCTCGCCCATGCCCTGGCGGACTCGGGCAAGCAGGTGCTGCTGCTGGAGCGAGGCGACTTCCTGCCCCGCGAGACGCAGAACTGGGACCCCAAGTCGGTGTTCGTCGACGGCCGCTACATGTCCAAGGACACCTGGTTCGACCGTGACGGCAAGGGCTTCCAGCCGCAGGTCCACTACTTCGTGGGCGGAGCCACCAAGCTGTACGGCGCGGCTCTCTATCGCCTGCGTCCCCAGGACTTCGGGGAGGTCAAGCACACCGGTGGCGTGTCCCCGGCATGGCCGCTGTCGTACGACGACTTCGAGCCGTGGTACTCCCGAGCCGAGCGGCTCTACCAGGTGCACGGCAACGCCGACGGGGACCCGACCGAGGGGCCCCGCAGCGAGGCCTATCCCTGGCCGGCGGTCTCGCACGAGGGGCGGATCCAGGGCATCTACGACGACCTGAAGAACGCCGGCTACCACCCCTTCCACGCCCCCTGCGGGATCATGCTCGACGAGGAGCACCGGGCTGCGAGCACCTGCATCCGGTGCAGCTGGTGCGACGGGTACCCGTGCCTCGTGCACGCCAAGGCCGATGCCGAGGTGATCGCCGTACGGCCGCTTCTCGACCGGCCCAACGTCACCCTGCTCACGGGTGCCGAGGTGACCCGGCTGGAGACCGACCCCTCCGGGCGCACCGTCACCGGCGTCGTGGTCGCCCGCGACGGGCAGCGGGAGGTGTACCGCGGCGACATCGTGGCGCTCTCGGCCGGGGCGGCGAACAGTGCCAAGCTCCTGCTCAACTCCGCGAGCGACGCCCATCCCGGCGGCCTGGCCAACGGCTCGGACCAGGTGGGACGCAACTACATGTTCCACAACTGCAAGGCGATCGTGGCGCTGTCCAGGGAGAGGAACGACACCGTCTTCCAGAAGACGCTGGGACTCAACGACTTCTACTTCGCGACCGACGAGTACCACTGGCCGATGGGCAACATCCAGATGGTCGGCAAGTCCAACGCGGAGGCCATGCGCGGCGAGCAGCCCGAGAAGACCATGTTCGCCCCGGAATGGACCCTCTCGGACGTGGCCCGGCACGCCGTCGACTTCTGGCTGACCACGGAGGACCTTCCGGTGGCGGAGAACAGGGTGACCACGGACAGGGACGGCAACGTCCACCTGACCTACTCCTCGACGAACGACGACGAGTCCGCCCAGCTCTACCGGGAGCTCAGGAAGATCCTCAACCACATCGGCATGGCCGCCCACCACGTGCTGCGCAAGAACTTCTACGCGAGCATGGACATCCCGGTCGCCGGCGTGGCCCACCAGGCCGGCACCTGCCGGTTCGGCACCGACCCGGCCAGCTCGGTGCTCGACGTCGACTGCAAGGCCCACGAGCTGGACAACCTCTACGTGGTCGACACCAGCTTCTTCCCCAGCATCGGCGCGGTGAACCCGGCCCTGACCGCCATGGCCAACGCGCTGCGGGTCGGCGACCACCTCCGGGCCCGCATGGCATAGCGGTCGGTGGCGCGGTGATTCACCTGCGGGTGGTGAGCCCCCCGGAGGTCACCGGGACGCTGATGGCCATGCTGCGCGCGGACCCTGCCGTGCTGGACCTGACGGTGCTCCCGGCGGGTGCCACCCACCCGGACGGGGACGCGGTGGAGTTCGACCTCCTGCACGGGGCGGCCAACGGGGTGGTCGGCCGGTTGCGGGAGATGGGGCTGGAGGAGCGCGGCTCGATCATGCTCGAGAACGTCGACACCGCCCTGTCGGCGCTCGCCGACCGGACCTCGGCGAGGCGCGGCCGCTACCACGAGATCACGCCGGTGTGGCCCGAGATCGAGGCCAAGATCGAGCTGGGCGGCGTCTACCCACCGAGCTGGTTCGGGTTGCTGGTCATCGCCGGGCTCATCGGTGCGGTGGGGATCCTGACGAACTCCCAGATCCTCATCGTGGGCGCGATGGTGGTGGGTCCGGAGTACGGCGCGATCCTGAGCATCGCCCTCGGGGTGACCCGCGGCGACCTTGCGCGGGTGCGACGCGGCACGGCTGCGCTGCTGGTCGGCTTCGGACTGGCCGTGGCCGGGGCCCTGCTGCTCTCCCTCGTGGTCCGCTGGACAGGGCAGGAGCCGCAGGCGTACGCACTGGGCCTGCGGCCGGTCTCCAACCTGATCGACGAACCGAACTGGTTCTCGCTGATCGTCGCCCTGCTGGCGGGGGTCGTCGGTGTCCTGTCGCTGACCGAGGCACGTGCGAGCACCCTGATCGGGGTGTTCATCTCGGTCACGACCATTCCGGCGGCGTCGGACGTCGGCGTCTCCCTCGCCTTCGGCAGCACCAGCGAAGCGGGAGGGTCGGCCCTGCAGCTGCTGCTCAACGTCACGGTGCTGACCGCGGTGGCGACCGCCGGTCTGCCGCTCCAGCGCTCGGTGTGGGAGCACATGGGCCGCCGGCAGGTGACGGGGGCGGCAACCGCCTCCGGGACGGGAGGGTGATGACGAACGGTGATGACGAAGGGTGATGACATGGTCCACGTCGAGCGCACCGGGTCGGGCGCGGCCGCAGAGACGATGACGGAGACCGCGTTCCGGTCGCTCCTCGACGGCCTGCGAGCCCAGCAGCCGTGGGGGCCCGGAGACCGGCGCGGAGCACTGAACCACATCACGCCCGCGGAGGTGCTCGCGGCCCTCGAGGAGCCGCGACGGGGCCACACCCTGTCCCTGGCCGCGACCATCGAGGACTGGCCCGCGGCCGACAACCCCGACCCCGCACAGCACCGGATCTCCCCCGGCGGCGCCGCACGGGGGCTGTCGTTCAACATGGACCGGTTCGCCATGAACATCCACGGCAACGTCGACAGCCACATCGACGCGCTGTGCCACGTGGCCTTTGACGGTGTGCTCTACAACGGCGTTCCTGCCACGACGGCGGGGGAGCACGGTGCCGCAGAGCTGTCCATCGAGGTGGCCGGCAACGGGATCGTCGGCCGCGGGGTGCTCCTCGACGTGCCGCGTTCACGAGGCGTCCCGTGGCTGGAGCCCGGGGACCACGTCACCGTGGACGACCTGCTCGCGGCCGAGCGGCAGCAGCAGGTGCGCGTCGGTCGTGGCGATGTCGTGTGCGTCCGGGTCGGGCATCGGCGTCGACGTCGCGAGAAGGGACCGTGGGACGCCGCTCGGGCACGCGCCGGGCTGCACCCCAGCCTGCTGCCGCTGCTGGGAGAGCGCCAGATCGCGGTCCTCGGCAGCGACGGCAACAACGACACGGCACCGAGCGCGGTGACGGGCGTCGACTTCCCCGTGCACGTCCTCGCGGTCAACGCGCTGGGTGTCCACCTCCTCGACTATCTGCAGCTCGAGGAGCTGGCCACGGCGTGTGCGGAGGCCCGCCGCTGGTCGTTCCTGTGCCTCATCGCCCCGCTCAGGCTCGCGACCGGCACCGGCTCACCGGTGAATCCGCTCGCGGTCGTGTGAGGTCTCGTCGGGCTCCCGGCGTCAACGCGCCGGACTCGGCCCGCGCGTACCCGCGTCCGGCGCGGTCGCGCCCGGTTGCGGGGGTACGGCGGGGTAGGCGCGGGAGGTGACGGGGAGGTCGTCGATCGTGTAGGCCCGTTCGCGACGCAGGTCGCGGGTGAAGGCGTACCACCACGCCATGATGGCTCCCACCCGGTTGCGGAAGCCGGTGAGGAAGCCGATGTGGATGAACAGCCACGCCCACCACCCCAGGAAGCCGCCTACCTGCAGGCCGAACGCCGAGACCACTGCACGTCCCCGCGAGATGTAGGCCGCCGAGCCGAGGTCGTGGTAGCGGAAGGGCTTGGCCTGGACCTGCCCCTGGGCGAGGTGAGCGACCCGGCGGCCGGCGTACAGGCCGGTCTGCATGGCCACCTCGGCGACGCCGGGGAGCTGGTCCAGGCTCATCAGGTCACCGGTGACGAGGATGTCGGGATGGCCGGGCAGCGAGAGGTCCGCGCCGCAGACCAGGCGCCCGGCGCGGTCCTGCTCGGCACCGGTCGCCTGGGCCACCGCCCCGGCGAGGGGAGGCGCCTCCACCCCGGCGGTCCACAGCACGTTGCCGGCCTCGAAGCGGGTGGTGCCGTGGTGGTCCTTGACCTCGAGCCCGCGCGGGTCGACGTGGGTGACGACGGACTCCATGTGCAGCTCCACGCCCAGCCTGCGCAGGTCTCGGGAGGCCATGTCGGACAGCTTCGTGCCGAAGCTGGCCAGTGGAGCGCTGCCGCCGTCGAAGAGCAGCACCCGCGCGTCCTCGGGGCGGATGTGCCGGTACTCGCGCCGCAGCGTCTTGGTGGCGACCTCGCGGATCTGCCCGGCCAGCTCCACGCCGGTCGGGCCGGCTCCCACGAGCGCGAAGGTGAGCCAGCGTGCCCGCTCCTCGGGGTCGTCGGCGGACTCGGCCATCTCGAAGGAGCCGAACACCCGGCGCCGGATCTTCATCGCGTCCTCGATGGTCTTCATCCCGGGTGCGAACTCGGCGTACTCGTCGTGGCCGAAGTAGGACTGGCGGACACCGGTGGCCAGGATGAGGTAGTCGTAGCCGAACTCGAGGTCGCCGCCGAGCGGACGCCGCGCCAGCACCCGTCGTCCGGCGGCGTCGATGTCGGTCACCTCGGCCAGGATGAACTCGACGTTGCGATGCCTCTTCAGCAGCTCGCGCAGCGGCGTGGAGATCTTGCCCTGCGAGAGGATGCCGGTGGCGCACTGGTAGAGCATCGGCTGGAAGAGATGGTGCTCCGCACGGTCGAGCAGGGTGACGCTGACCGGCGCGTTGCGCAGCGCCCGTGCCGCGAAGAGTCCGGCGAAACCGCCGCCCACGATCACCACCCGGCGGGAGTCGGACGCCTCTGCCATGGCCACCTCTCCCTCTCGGTTCTCGGAGCCAACGTCGCCATGCTCGTCGTGGCCGGCCGGACGGGCATCGCCCTGATGAAGGTATTGCCGGACCCGGGAGTCAGGCTGCGGGGAGCAGGACCAGGGTGTCGCCGGCCTGGGGGCTGAGGGAGTGCGCCGGTGTCTCCGGGAGCAGGGAGCCGTCGGGCTCGATCAGGAACAGCAGGTCCGCGCCCGTGGGGACACCGCCGTCAGCGGGGACCGCCACGGTGCGGGCACCGGCGTCGTGGCGGCTGGTGAGGCCGGTGTGGGTCAGGGTCGGGGCGAACACCGTCTCGGCGCCGGTGTAGGGGGCGATGACGCCGTGGGTCGGTTCCCGTGGTGCGAGGCGGTAGACGGTGGTCTCCGGGCGCCCCGCCATCACGGTCGAGGCCAGCGCGTTGAAGTCGTCGTCCTCGGTGAGGAAGAGGACCGAGGTGATGCCCTCCAGCTCGGCGCCGGTCGCGGTCGCCGCGGCGAGGAGCTCACCCTCGGCGAGCTCCAGCCCCGCTCCGGCGATCTGCGTGCGCTGCTCCTCCGAGGCGGCCCACATGGCCACGTCGAGTCCCGCCCCCTGCAACGTCCGCGCCAGGTCGATGACCCATGGCTCTCCGCCCACCAGGAGCGGGCGGGCGCGCGTCGGACGCGTGACTCCCAGGTAGCGGGCCACCGGAGCGGCGGTCAGGCCGTAGATGACGACCGTGGCCACGATCACCAGGAAGGTGACCGGAAGGATCCTGGCAGCACCGGGCAGCGAGGCGAACGCGAGCTGGGTGCCGAACGTGGAAGCCGTCGCCGCGGCGACGATGCCGCGCGGCGCCATCCAGCCGGTGAACCGGCGCTCGCCCTTCGTCAGCTCGGTACGGGTCGTGGCCACCACGGCCACCAGCGGCCGGGCCAGCAGGACCAGCCCGGCCACGAGGCCGATGGTGGGCAGCCACAGGTTGGCCAGGGACGTGGGCGTGACCGTGGCCGAGATCGAGATGAACAGCACGCCGATGATCAGCTGCACCATGGTCTCGAAGAACGGGCGTCGAGCGGCGACGTCGAACCCGGGCAGGTTCGAGAGGGCCACGCCCATGCCGATCGCCGCGATGAGGCCGGCGTCCTCGCGAACGACGTCGCAGGCGCCGGCCACCGCGACGACGACCGCGAGCTGGACGCTGGTGCCGAGCACCTCGCCGAGCTCCAGCCGACGCAGGCACAGCCACAGTGCGCCGACGCCGAGGGCGGCGCCCACCAGGCCGATCACCACCGACAACACGAACTGACCGACCTGGTAGCCCAGGCCGTGGTAGGTGCTCGCCAGCAGCGCGTGGAAGATGACCGCGCCCAGGATGCCGCCGATCGGGTCGATCAGACTGCCTTCCCAGGCCAGCACCCGCTGGAGCCGCGCGGTCGGCTGCACGTAGGCCAGGAGCGGTCCCACCACCGTGGGACCGGAGACGACGAGGATGGCGCCGAGCATCAGCGCTGACGACGTGCCCATGCCCAGGAGCAGGACGGCGAGGCCGGCGCCGAAGCAGAACGTGATCGGCACACCGGTGACGATCAGCCGGATCACCACCCCGCGGGTGTCGCCCCGCAGCTTCGCCATGTCGAGCCCGAGCCCCGCGTCGTACAGGATCACCGCGACGGCCAGCGAGACGAGGGGCTGGAAGGCGGGGCCCAGCAGCTGCTGGGGGTCCACGTCGGTGGTGAGCGCGCCCGCCGCGAAGCCGACCGGCAACAGGATGATCAGGCTCGGCAGCCGAAGCCAGTGGGCCAGCACCTGGGAGCCCACGGCGAGGGCGAGGATGCTGCTGATCCCCACCAGGACCTGGTCCGTGGTCATGGACCGGCCCAGCGCGCGGCGTTCATGGTCCGAAGGCTCATCACTGCGGCGGCCGAGGTACTAGGGGCATAGGTCATCAGGCTCACCGCGCTCGCGGCACGTTCGAACCATTCCCAGCCCCGGTGCACCGCCGGACGATGAGACGAGTCCGGCGCTTCGGCAAGGGAGCGCCCCGGCGACAGGGAGTCCCTCATGAAGCGATACACCGCGATGGCAGCGACCGGTGCGGTCGCCCTGGCCAGCGCTGGAGCCCTCATCGTCCCCGCGGTCGCCAGCGGGAGCGCGACCACGCACACCGCGAAGTTCACCGCGGTCCTCCAGAAGCAGGCCCAGTTCTCGAAGCGGTCGTTCGGTGAGACCGACAAGAACCTCAGCCACGGCAAGATCGTCGGCTTCGACGTCATCAACGGCCGGGTGAACCCGAACACCAACCGGCCCCACGGCTGGGTGGCGGTGTCCACACGCGGCGGCATGATGTTCGGCACCCTGCGCTTCACCAACGGCCCCGTCACCCGCGGCAGCATCACCGGCGGCACCGGCAGGTTCTCCGGCGCGACCGGGACCATCTATGCCAAGTCGCTGAACAGCTCCGGGACGCGCACCGCCGTGGTCGTCACCTACCGGAACTGACCCGCTGCGCCGCAGCCAGCACGTGGGGTCGCAGCTCGTCGGCGATCACGGCATAGCCGGCACTCGACGGGTGGTAGCGGTCGGCGGAGAAGAGCGTCGGGTCGCTGCGGAAGGCCTCGGAGGTGGCGCCGTCACCGTCGGCGACCACGGCACCCGCGGCCGTCGCCGCGGCCACCTGCTCGGCGCGCAGCCGGGCGGAGGCCGCCCGCACCGAGCGTCGCAGGAAGGCGGGCACGTGGGGAACGGTGCTCAGGTCCGGGGCCGGCGCGACGACCACGTCCGCGCCGATCTCCCGGAGGCGGTGGACGGCGTCCGCCAGCGCCTGCGCCGCCTCGCGGGGCGGGGTCTGGTGAGTGACGTCGTTCGCGCCGATGATGATGACCGCCAGCTGTGGCCGCCACTCCAGCGCCGCGTCGACCTGGTCCTTCAGCCCACTGCTGCGGGCGCCGGAACGGGCGAAGACCCGGGCCCGGGCCTCGTCGTACCCGGCCTGCCGCAGCGCCCGGGCCAGGCGGCGGGCGACGTTGTCCCGCGGACGGTCGGCCCCCTGGCCGGCCGCGATCGAGTCGCCGAGCACGGCCAGTCGCAGGTCCATCCCTGATGGCATACCCAGCCACGGGCGTGGCGATGCCGCGGACGCAGCAGGGGCGGGGGCCGGGACGTCACGGCTGGCCGTGCGGGCCGTCCGCCGCCGCGAGCAGCCGTTGGCCGAGGAGCCGGACGGCATCGAGCAGCTGCGGTCCGCGCACCACGTGGAAGGGGGCGGGGACACCGGCCAGCTGCTCGGCGTACATCAACGGGTTGCTGGTGCTGCCGACGAGCCGGCAGCGGGTCTCGTCGATCGGCTCGAGCCGTCCGAGGTGGCGCGGCACCCGCCGCTCGACGGCGGCCAGGGCCGCGTCGATGACCACCTCGGTGTCGTACTCCCAGCCACTGGCGAGGTGCTCCTCCAGCATCGAGACGGGGTCGAGGGCCGGCGGCGGCGTGAAGCGCTCCTCCAGCGGCTCGACGGTCCCGACCCGGTCGACCCGGTAGGCGCGCCGGACGTCGCGCGAGGGCACGCGGCAGAGCAGGTACCAGCGGCCGTGGCGCACCGCGACGGCCCACGGCTCGACCTCCATCGACCACTCCGAGCCCGCCTCGGAGCGGTAGTCCAGCCGCACCAGCCGGTGCTCGGCGCAGGCCTGCACGAGGGCCGCGGTGATGGAGGCGTCGGGGCGGGCGGCGGATCGGTCCGGCACGGGCGCGGTGGTACGACGCACCGCCTCGGCCTCGGCGACCACCGAGGCCGGCAGTGCCCGCATCAGCTTGCCGAGCGCGTTCCCGACGGGGTCGTCGGGATCACCGGCGTCGTGGTGCCCGTCGAGCACCGCCATGACCAGCCCGAGGGCCTCGGTCGGGGTGAAGACGAGCGGGGGCAGCCGCACCCCGCGACCGAGTCGGTAGCCGCCGTAGGGCCCGCGGACAGACTCGACCGGCACGCCCGCCTCCCGGAGCACGGCGACGTAGCGCCTGGCGGCCCGGTCGGAGACGCCCAGCCGGGCGCCGAGCCGCTGCGCGGTGATTCCGCGGTGGTCCTGCAGCAGCTCCAGGCAGCGCAGCGCGCGGGCGGTGGGGTTGGTCTCGTCCACGGGTCCGAGCATCGCACGGCTTCAGGAAACGATCCGTCCGGAACCGGGTCTACGGTGCGGTCCATGACGACAGCACCCCCTTGGGAACCGCCCGTCGCCGGCACCGAGGCCGAGCACCTCGTCGCCGCCCTCGACCGGCAGCGGGCGACCTTCCGCTGGAAGGCCGACGGGCTCGACGCGCCGGGTCTGCGCGCTCGCATCGGCGCCTCGAGCATGTCGCTCGGCGGCCTGCTCAAGCACCTGGCGCTGGTGGAGCGCTACTACTTCGTCACCAAGCTGGCCGGTGAGCCGTTGGGGCCGCCGTGGGACGAGGTGGACATGGAGGCCGACCCCGACTGGGAGTGGCGCACCGCGGCGGAGGACGACCCCGCGGCCCTCTACGCGCTCTACGACGACGCGGTCGCGGCTGCCCGTGCCCGGCTCGAGCGCGCGCTGGCCGGCGGCGGGCTCGACCAGCCGCTCGCGCTCGGCTGGCCCGACGGCCGCCGGCCGAGCCTGCGCCGGATGTTGTGCGACCTGCTGGAGGAGTACGCCCGGCACACCGGGCATGCCGACGTGATCCGCGAGGCCGTGGACGGCCGGGTGGGGGAGGACCCGCCGCCGGACTGGCGACCCGGGGCGGGTGGTCCGAGACCGCCCGCCGAGGAGGTGCGGCCGCTCTAGGCTGAGCGCGTGGACCAGCACCTCGGACGGGTGGCGGCGTTGCACCGCTACCCGGTGAAGTCGATGGCCGGTGAGCACCTGGACCGCCTCGACATCGACGAGCGAGGTGCCGTCGGGGACCGGTCGTGGGCGGTGTACACGCCCGATGGAGGCATCGGCAGCGGCAAGACCACCCGGCGTTTCCGCCGTGTCGAGGGACTGCTCGACCTGCGGGCCACGCTGGACGGCGACGCACCGGTGATCGGCCTCCCGGACGGTCGCGAGCTGCGGGCCGGTGAACCGGCCGCCGACGAGGCGCTCAGCGCGTTCTTCGGCCGGCCGTTGCGGCTGGCCCGCGAGCACGGCGTGCCGCACCACGACGACGCGCCGCTGCACCTGGTCACCTCGGCGGCGCTGCGCCGGCTCGAGGAGCTGACCGGACTGGCCCCCGATCCCGCGCGGTTCCGGGCCAACGTCGAGCTCGACGTGGCCGGTGCCGCCTTCGTGGAGGACGGCTGGTCGGGGCGGCGGATGGCGATCGGGGAGGAGGTCGTCGTACGCCTGGGCCCGGGGATGCCACGCTGCGTGATGGTCGACATGGCCCAGCCGCACGAGCGCCTGCCGCACGACGGCCGGCTGCTCAAGGCGATCGCCGACGTCCACGACCTCGACTTCGGGCTGATGGTGCATGTCGAGCGCCCGGGCACGGTGCACGTCGGTGACGCGGCGGTGCTGCTGTGAGGTCGGGGTGCCCTCCTCAGCCGTGCGTGCGCAACCAGAGCGTCTCGGGCAGCCCGGCGAGCTGGTCGACCACCTTGTCCGACAGCGGCTCGGTCACGTCGCTGACCACGTAGCCCTGCTCCCCGAGCGTGGAGAGGTACTGCGCGGTCACGTTGGCACCCTCGTCGGTCAGAATGCGGTTGATCTCGGCCACCACTCCCGGCACGTTGTGGTGCAGGTGCGCGACCCGGAAGTGGCCGTCGAGCGGCGGCACCGACAGCTCGGGCAGGTTCACCGAGAGCGCCGTGTCGCCGCGGTTGAGGAAGGAGACCAGCTTGGTGGAGACGAACCGGCCGATCTCCTCCTGCGCCTCTTGGGTGGAGCCGCCGACGTGCGGGGTGAGGATGACGTTGTCCAGACCGCGCAGGGGGGACTCGAAGGGCTCGCCCTGGCGCTTCGGCTCCACGGGGAAGACGTCCAGCGCGGCGCCGGCGATGTGGCCGGACAGGATGTGCTCCCGCAGGGCGGCGTTGTCGACGACCATGCCGCGCGAGGCGTTGATGAGCATCGAGCGCGGCTTCATCCTGCGGAACTGCGCGTCACCGAAGAGCCCGGCGTTGCCCGGCCGTCCGTCGACGTGCAGCGAGACCACGTCGGCGCGGGCGAGCAGCTCGTCCATGGTCGGCACCCGCTCGGCGTTGCCGTGGGCCAGCACGTCGGCGGTGTCGTAGAAGATCACCCGGAGCCCGACCGCCTCGGCGAGCACGGAGAGCTGCGAGCCGATGTTGCCGTAGCCCACGATGCCCAGCACCCGTCCGCGGATCTCGTGGCTGCCCTTGGCCGACTTGTCCCAGATGCCGTCGTGCATCCGCTGGGTCTTCTCCGGCAGCCGCCGGGCGAGGGCGATGATCTCGCCGATGACCAGCTCCACCACGCTGCGGGTGTTGGAGTAGGGCGCGTTGAACGCGGCGATGCCGGCGCGGCTGGCTGCCGGCAGGTCGATCTGGTTGGTGCCGATGCAGAAGGCCCCGACCGCGAGGAGGTCCGGCGCCTCCTCGAAGACCCGCGCGGTCAGGTTGGTGCCCGAACGGATGCCGAGCAGCTCGAAGCCCGGGAGGGTGGCGACCAGCTCCTCCTCCGACAGTGCGCCCGGCCGGGTCTCGACCTCGATCCCTGCGGTGGCGAACACGTCGGTGGCCGAGGGGTGGATGCTCTCCAGCAACAGTGCCTTCACGGCCACCAGCGTACGGGCGTGCCCACCGCGCACCGGTCGCGCGGCCACGGACCGGACCGGGCCTTGCACCGGGCTTGAATCCCCCGCCCATACTGAAGGGCGATGCCAGATCCCCAGCACGACGAGAAGCAGCGCCTCGAGATCGACTGGCTGAAGACCGCGGCCGGCGCGCTGGCCGCCGTCTCCTCCGCGGTCGTCCTGTCCACCGTCGGGGTGGCCGGCACCTTCATCGGAGCGGCCCTCGGCAGCGTGATCTTCACCCTGTCCAGCAACCTCTACAGCACCGGGCTGGATCGCAGCCGGCGTCGGGTCGCCCGGGCGCAGGCCCTGGCCGCGCAGAAGCTGGGCGTCGCCCAGGCAGAGGTACGCCGCGCCGCCCGCCGGCGGACCAGCCAGACGGCGGTCGAGGGGCATCTGGAGCACGCCGACGAGCAGCTCCTCGAGGCCCAGATGGAGCTCGACGCCCTGGCCGAGGAGGACGAGGGCGAGCAGCCGTCGTGGCCCGAGCGGCTCCGCGCACTCCCCTGGAAGCGGGTCGCCCTGGTGGCCCTCGGCCTGTTCGTCGTCGCCATCGTCGCGATCACGATCTTCGAGCTGATCGCCGGTCGGCCGGTCTCCTCCTTCACCGGAGGCACGCAGGACCGGTCGGGCACCACCTTCAGCGACCTCGGCAGTGGCGGCCCGAGGAAGGGCCCCGACACCACGCCGACGCCGGCGCCCGGCCAGCAGCACTCCGGCGGCAACAGCACCCCCGGACAGGTGCCGACCTTCCAGAGCACGCCGACCCAGGCGCCGAGCGCACCGACGCAGCCCACCCCGACGCCGTCCGCGCCGGCGCCGTCCTCCTCGCCGTCGACGGTGCCGTCGACCCCGGCGCCCACCCCGACGCCGCAGGAGACGACCTCACCCACCGCCGGCGCCAGCTGAAGCCGGCGGTCCGCCCGTGGGCTCGGCGCCGGCGGCGAGCTCGGCCGCGCGCCGGCCCAGCACCTGCAGCACGGCGGGACGGTCGGCGTGCGCCTTCTCGTACTCGACGAGCCGGCGCACCCCCTCGGCGTCCAGGGCGCGGATGCGCGCCTGGAGGGAGCCGAGGGGGAGGTCGTCGTACCCGGGAAGCGGGAGCTCCTCGGCCATCGGTCAGGACATCGCGGACTTCACGGCGTCGCGGGTGCGGTCGATCAGCGACGCCATCGGACCGGCAGCCATGTTGGCCGCCTGCGACTCGACACCCGGGTGCGGGTGCGTCGGGGCCATCTTCTCCGCGCTCTGCACGGCCTTGGCCATCTTCGCCAGCTGGTCGGCGTCGTTGATCTGGCGCACCAGCGGGAACTCCTCGCGCTCCTCGCTCTCGGCGTGCTCGGTGACCATCTGCTTGAGGGTGGCGAACTTCTCGGTGAAGTTGGCGTCGGTCACGTCCATGCCGTCGAGCTCGGAGAGGATCTCCTTGGCGTCGTGCTCCTCCTGCAGCCGGGCCTCGACGACGCTCTCGCCGGCACCACCCTGCTTCTTCACCGACGGGTGCACCACCATCTCCTCGGCGGTCTCGTGGACCGCGAGCATGGCGCGCAGCTCCTCGAAGCTGTCCTTGCGGGCGTCGCCGCTGGTGGACTCGACCGCCGCGAAGAGCTGGCGGACGCGCTCGTGCTGCTGCATCAGCAGGTCGACGACGTCGCGCTCGGCGTTGCCCGTGTTCGTTGTCTGTGTCATCAGAAGTCTTCCTCCGAAGTCTCGGGGTCGGCGGAGACTCGTCCGTACCCGGGTAGCGTCGGGCGCATGCAGCGCCCGCAGCTGGTCCTCTTCGACGTCAACGAGACGCTCTCCGACCTCTCTCCGCTGGCCGCCCGCTTCGACCGCGTCGGTGCCGCGCCGGAGCTGGCACGGGTCTGGTTCGTCTCCGTGCTGCGCGACGGCATCGCCCTGGCCGCTGCCGGCACCAGTGCTCCGTTCGGGGAGGTGGCGGTGGAGACCCTGCGCGGGCTGCTGGCCCCCGTCGTGGGCAGCGACGGCCTCGAGGACGCCGTGCAGCAGGTGATGTCCGCGTTCACCGGCCTCGACGTCCATCCCGACGTCCCGGCCGGCGTGCAGGCGCTCGCCGACCGCGGCCTGCGGCTGGTCACGCTCAGCAACGGGTCCACCTCCGTCGCCGAGGGGCTGCTGGGCCGCGCCGGTCTCCTCGACCGCTTCGAGCGCCTGCTGAGCGTGGAGCGGGCCGGCATCTGGAAGCCCGCCCCCGGTGCCTACCGCTACGGCCTCACCGAGTGTGGCGCCAGCGCACAGGAGGCGATCCTGGTGGCCGTCCATCCCTGGGACATCGACGGCGCGGGCCGTGCCGGGATGGCCACCGCCTGGCTCAACCGCGACGGCGCGCGCTACCCCGCCTTCTTCCGGCCCGCCGACGTCGAGGTCGACACCCTGGGCGCGCTGGCCGAGGTGCTGCACTGACGGCCATCAGCGCAGTGCGCCGTAGGCCCGCGTCGGATGCAGGCGTACGACGACGCGCCGATCCGCCACCATCGCCGCGCGGTAGTCGTCCCAGTCCGGGTGCTCGCCGCTGAGGATCCGGTAGAGCGCGACGAGCTCCTCCACCGTCTCGTCCCCGGGCTGGCGGGCCACCGCACTCAGCTCCACGTCGCCCTCGAGCACCGCGTAGGACCAGAAGTCCTCGCCGTCCACCTTCAGCGCCGCCCACGGCACGCGCCGCAGGTTGTGGTACTTGGCCCGGTCCGCGGTGGTGGAGACGCGGATGATCCCGTCGTCCCCGACCCCGTGCAGCACGTTGGACAGCTGTGGGCGGCCGTCCCGGCGGATCGTGGTGAGCACCGAGCGCGGGTTGTTGCGGGCCGCGGCCAGCGCGTCGTCGAGTTCCATGCCACGGCAATGCCCTCGCCCTGCACGACTATTCCGCGGAATGGGCCGGGAGGCGGTGGGGTACCCGCGACCGATGGTCACCACCGAACCTGAACAGCAGTCCGGCCTGGCCCTGGTCACCGGCGCGTCGAGCGGCATCGGGCGGTCCCTGGCGGCAGAGCTCGCCCGGCGCGGATACGACCTGCTGGTCGTCGCCGACGACGACGCCATCCGCGACGCGGCAACCACCCTGGAGGCGGAGGGCAGGGCGGTGACACCGGTGCAGGCCGACCTCTCCACGGACGCAGGGGTCGAGGCCGTGCACCGCGCCCTGAGCGACGCGGGACGACCGGTCGTCCTGGCAGCGCTCAACGCTGGTGTCGGCGTCGGCGGGCCGTTCGCGGAGACCGACCTCGCCGACGACCTGCGGCTCGTCGGCCTCAACGTCCGCTCGACGGTGCACCTGGCCAAGCTGCTGGTGCGCGACATGCTGCGCCATGGCGAGGGGCGTCTGCTCTTCACCTCCTCGATCGCTGCGACGATGCCGGGGCCGGGGTATGCGACGTACGCCGCCTCGAAGGCCTTCGTCCAGTCCTTCGCCGAGGCGCTGCGCCACGAGCTCGACGGCAGCGGGGTGACCGTCACCGCGCTGATGCCCGGGCCTACCGACACCGAGTTCTTCGAGCGGGCCGACCTGGTGGACACCCGGGTCGGCCAGGGCCCCAAGGACGACCCCGACGAGGTGGCCCGTGACGGCATCGACGCGCTGCTCGCGGGCAAGGACCACGTGGTCGCCGGCTCGGTCAGGAACACCGTGATGGCGCACGCCTCCCGGGCGATGCCGGAGACCACCCGGGCGGCCGTGCACGCCCAGATGACCAGGTCCGAGGACCAGTGAGCCCGGGCATCCCCGACAGGCCCCCGCCGCAGCAGCCGGCCGGGTCCGGCAAGGGCGCGTGGATGGCTGCACTCGAGCAGGGCGCGCACCTGCTGCAGTCGACGACGCCGATGAACGGCTTCGACGTCTACGTGGTCGGCTTCCACTGCCCGAAGGGGGTGCCGGGTGAGCAGATGGAGGCCCATCACTACTGCCGCGTCGTCAACGACGACCTGCTGCAGTGCGTCCTCTTCGACGGCAACACCCGCGACGCGAACCTGATCGGCGTGGAGTACATCGTCTCGGAGGGGCTCTACGGAGAGCTCCCCGAGGAGGAGCGCGGCTTCTGGCACCCGCACAACTTCGAGGTGCTCTCCGGGGAGCTGGTCGCTCCCGGCCTGCCGGACGTGGCCGAGAAGGCGTTCCTCAAGCAGCTGATGAACTCCTACGGCAAGACCTGGCACACCTGGCACACCGGCCGCAAGGACGCGCCGGGCCACACGCTGCCCCTGGGCGAGCCGCACCTGATGTGGTCGTTCAACCGCGACGGCGAGTGCGACGAGGCACTGAAGCGGGACCGCAACGACGCGATGGGCATCGACGTCGCTGCCAAGCGGGCCCAGCGCCAGGACCTCGTCGAGCTGGCGCGCCCCCAGCACGGGGTCGACGCGATGGCCGACGCCTTCCCGGCCAGCACGCCGATCCCCGGAGTCGTCGACGCAGACCGCGCCGCACGGGAGTAGCGCCATGGCGAGGCGGGGGTGGCACCCGGGACCTCCGGCTCGCCGCCCACCTGCCGAAGGTCCGTGGCGGAGGGCGAGCCTGCGGGTGACAGTGAGCCCCATTGGGGGGTGTCGCACATGCCCGCACCAGCTCCGACCGCCGGAGGCCTCTTCCGCTGCGTCGCCGTCGCGCTGCTCACCGTCGCCCTCGCGGGCTGCGGTGGCGGGGCCGCCACCGGCAGGCTCAGCTCGGTCGCGACGTCGTCGCGCACACCGGGATGCACCGTGCCGAAGCGGTTCCTCGGCCGCGAGGTCGAGCGCCTCCCGGTGGCGCAGAAGCTCGTTGCGCTGACCTTCGACGCCGGCGCCAACGCCGATGCGGTGAAGCCGATCCTCGACACGCTCGCCGCCCGGCACGTCCCGGCGACCTTCTTCCTCACCGGCCGGTTCGTGCAGGACTTCCCGAAGAGGTCCGCGCGCATCGGTCGGCACTACCTCGTCGGCAACCACACCAACACCCACCCCGACCTGACCACGCTGACCGACCGGCAGGTCCGGCGCCAGGTGCGTACGGCGCAGCGGCTCATCGTGCAGGGGACCGGGCAGGACCCCCGGCGGTTCTTCCGCTTCCCGTTCGGGGCCCGCAACCGGCACACCATCGACCTGGTCAACGGGCTCTGCTACGTGCCGTTTCGGTGGACCGTGGACACCCTGGGCTGGGAGGGCACCTCCGGAGGGATGACCGCCGCCCAGGTCGTCGACCGGGTGGTCGCCGGTGAGCAGCCGGGCGAGGTCGTGCTGATGCACGTCGGCTCCAACCCCGACGACGGCAGCACCCTGGACGCCGATGCGCTGCCCCGGGTGATCAAGCGGCTGCGCGGGGACGGCTACCGGCTGGTGCGCCTCTCCCGCGTGCTGGCATCGGGCCCGTGACCGCCCACGCAGGGACGACGGGAACGGATCGGCAAGTGGATCGGCAGGAAGGAGTCATCATGAGCGCCGGAGTGTTGCGGTCACCTGGTCCGCGTGGAGTCGTCACGGTGCTGGCCACATTGGCGGTGGCCGCCGCCGGCCTGGCCGCCGGGACGGTGCCGGCGAGCTCCGGGACCGGCCATGCGTGTCCGGCTCCCTACCGGCGTGCTCTGGTCAGGGGGCAACAGGTGCACGGCCTCACCGTCAGCTCGGGGACGAGACCGGCCTCCTTCACCGGGCACTACCTCGGCACCGTGGTCAACGGCATCGCGCCGGGCATGGACCTCATCGTGGCGCGGCTGGGCTCCCCGGCGATCCGACGGGTCGGCGGGATCTGGCAAGGCATGTCCGGCTCGCCGGTGTACGCCCGCGACGGGCGGCTGATCGGGGCGGTGTCCTACGGACTCTCCGCGGCACCGTCGCCGATCGCCGGGCTCACCCCGGCCGCCGACCTGCTGGCCCTCGCCGGCAAGGGCACTGCCGCCGCGGGAGCCGCCCGCAGCCGGGTCGTGCTGCCCTCGCGACTGCAGCGCCGCATCGTGGCCGCGGGCGCCGCCTCGCCCCACGACGCCGCGGGCGGGATGGCCCGGCTGCGCCTGCCGGTCGTGGTCAGCGGACTCGGCCGGAGGCCGGATCGTCGCCGGTTGCTGGCGGCGATGTCGGGAGAGCCGGGGCACCTGGTGAGCGGGTCCGCCGGTGGGTCGGCCCGCCCGGGACCGATCGTCGCCGGCGGCAATCTCGCCGCCAGCCTCTCCTCCGGGACCGTGACGGCCGCCGGCCTGGGCACCGCGACGGTGGTGTGCGGCCACCGGGTCGTCGGCTTCGGCCACCCGATGACCTACCAGGGCCTGGTCCACCTGGGGATGCTGAACGCCGACGTCATCTACGTGCAGCCGGACAACCTCGGTGGGCCGTACAAGGTCGGGAACCTAGGCCCGGCGAGAGGCGTCATCACCGGCGACCACCTCGCCGGGATCGTCGGCGAGCAAGGCCTGGCGCCGCATGCCGCCGTGGTGCAGTCGAGGGCGACCTTCGCCGGCACCACCAGGTCGGGCCTCACGCGCGGCTTCAGCCAGCGGTACCTGCCGGAGATCGCCGCCTCCACGCTCTACGCAATCCAGGATCGTGCCTTCGACCACACCGGTCCGGGGAGCACCCGCACCTCCTGGACGGTCACCGGCCGGCGTCAGAACGGCA
Source organism: Marmoricola sp. (assembly GCA_036518175.1). Lineage (GTDB taxonomy): Bacteria > Actinomycetota > Actinomycetes > Propionibacteriales > Nocardioidaceae > Marmoricola. The sequence continues at coordinate 45,293 of DATDNR010000156.1, read as the reverse complement.
CCACCTTCACCCTGCACCGCAGCGACATCTACACCGACACCCACGACGCCTCCTTCGCGGCGCCCGACGAGCTGTACAACGAGATGGTGGCGATCGCCCGAGCCCGTCCGCAGCGGTTCGACGCGGTCACCACCCGGTCACGGATGACCACCAACGCCGGGCGCTACCAGGTCGCCGGCCTGGCCGTCGCGACCGGCGGCACCTGGCAACCCGTGCCACCTGCGGGTGTGGTGCGGCTGTCCGCCGGCGCCACCGTCCAGCTGCGGGTGCACCTGGTCTCGTCGCGCCTGGCGCCCCGCAACGTGGTGCTGGACCTGGCCGTCCCGTCCGGCACGGCCGGCGCCTCCGGGAGTCTGCGGATCACCGGCGGGTCGTCGTACGGGACCAATGTGCGGGGCAGCCTCGACCACGTGGTCGCCGCGATCGAGCACCAGCCGCGCAACGCCGACGTGGTCGCCGACCTCGCGCTGCGCGGGCCGGGCGGGGCGCACCGGTCGCAGGTCCGCAGCTCGGCGGGCTGGGTCGTCACCGGCAGCCGCAGCAACGCCGTCACCGTGCGGCACTGACCACCGGAGATCTCCTCATCCGTTGCCGTGCGTGTTCACGCTCCGCGCCGGTGCTCGCTGCGGCAGACTTGGCCCGCGTCGATGCCGTGGGGGCTTCGCGCAACTGCGAAGGAGCATCATGCACAGTCGACGATCACTGCGCGGAGCCGTGGCCGGCCTCGCCGTGCTGGCGGTCACCGGAGCCCTGGGTACGACGGTCGCCGCAGGGCCGGCCTCCTCGGCCACCACGGCCGGCTGTCCGACGGCGTACCCGGTCGCGGACCTGGGCCAGCTGGTGAAGGGCGACCCGGTGCACGGGTCCACGGTCAGCAGCGGCACCAACCCCGACGCGTTCACCGGCACCTTCATCGGCGTGCTCGAGGACGGCATCGCCCCGGGCGTGCCGATGATCCTCGTCGACCTCTCCTCCCCGGAGATCGACCGCGTCGGCGGCATCTGGGAGGGCATGTCGGGTTCCCCGGTGTACACCGCCGACGGCAGGCTGCTGGGAGCCGTTGCCTACGGGCTGTCCAACGGTCCCTCCCCGGTCGCGGGGGTGACGCCGGCCGAGGACATGCAGCAGCTCTTCGCCGGCAGCGGCGCCCCCACCCCGGCGGCGGCACGCAAGGTCAGGCTCTCCCGGACGCTGGCCTCCCGCGTGGTGGCCACGGGCGACGCCACCGCCGCGCAGGTCTCCGACGGCTACACGCAGCTGCGCGTCCCGATGGTCGTCTCGGGGATGCAGGGCGCCCACCGGCGCCACGACCTGGCCCGCGGGCTCGCGATGTCAGGCCGCGTGCTGGCCGGCTCCTCCTCCAGCCAGGCCGCGCCCACCTACCCGATCGTGCCGGGCGGCAACCTGGCCGCCTCGGTCTCCTACGGCGAGGTGACCGCCGCGGCCATCGGCACCGTCACCGAGGTCTGCAACTCCCAGGTGATCGGCTTCGGGCACCCGTTCATGTTCTCCGGGAGGACCAGCTACGCGTTGCAGGGTGCCGACGCGATCTACATCCAGGAGGACTCGCTGGGTGCGCCGTTCAAGCTGGCCAACATCGGCGCTCCGGTGGGCACCATCAGCGGAGACCACCTGGCCGGCATCGCGGGCGCCCTCGGCGCCACCCCGCGGACCGACACGGCCACCTCCACGACCACCGTCGGCGGGCACACGTTCACGGGCACCAGCCACATCGCCGTGCCCGACGCCACTCCCGATCTCGCCACCGCGACGATGGTGGCCGACCAGGACCGGGTGCTCGACTACGTCGGCGCCGGCAGCGGTCGGGTCTGGTGGACGATCAAGGGCACCCGCAGCGACGGCACGCGGTTCCAGCTCACCCGCTCGGACCTCTACAGCAGCCCCTACGACATCTCCTACGAGACCGCCGGTGAGCTCTCCAACGAGCTGTACCAGATCTACGGCGCGGCCAGGCTGCGGATCACCTCCGTCACCACCCACTCGGTGCTCTCCGACCGGGCCGTCCAGTACCGGATCCGGTCCGTGCAGGTCCGCGTCCACCGGCACTGGCAGCCGCTGATGAACGGCGGCATGCTCGTCGCCCGCGCCGGCACCACCCGCAAGCTGCGGGTGCAACTGGGCTCCCCGGACGTCGCCCCGCGCACGGTGATGGTGCGCCTGGCGATCCCGGCCCGGGCGGCCCGGTCCAACGGCCTGCTCGCCGTGGTCGGGGGCGGCAACGACGAGGGCGGTGAGGTGTACGTCGACCTGGGCGGTGGGCCCTCGGGCGGCGGCCTGGCCTCGGTGCTGCACCGGATCCGCACCCAGCCGCACCACGGCGACGTCATCGCCCAGGTCGTGCTGCACCGGCGCGGGTTCGTCCGGCACGTCCAGGGCCGCGCGAGCAGCGGCCACGTGGTGCGGGGCAGTCGCACCTTCCTGCTGCACATCAGCCGCTGACGCCCACCCCCGGCCGGCGCCGGGATGTTTTCGGGTCGCGGGCCGGGGGAAGGACTGCGTCAGGATCGGGCGGTCACCGTGGATCGCGCCGAGGGAAGGGAGAGGTCGATGGACTTCATTCTGTGGATCATCGCCGTGATCCTGGTGATCGCCGGCATCGTCACGCTCATCCGGGGAGGGATCCTCTGGGGGATCGTCCTGATCATCGTCGGGCTGCTGGTGGGCCCGGGAGGCGTGAGCATCTTCCACTGACCTCGGTGACGTCGAGCATGCCCCGGGTGGCCGGTCCACCCGGGGCATCGTCGTCCCTCGCTCAGTGGTTGCGCAGGGCCTTGACCAGGTCGCCCTTCTTCATCTTCGAGCGGCCGTCGATGCCGACCTCGCCGGCCCGCTTGCGCAGGTCCTTGACGCTCCAGTCCTCGTAGGACGGGGACGTGCCGCCCCTCTTGCCCACCGACGACCGGGAGCTGTTGGCTGCCGAGTTCGCGATCCGTGCCGCCTTCTCCTTGCTGGCGCCCTCGTCGCGGATCTTCTCGTACATCTTCTTGTCCTTGACGCTGGGTCCAGGACTCTTCCCGCCAGGCATGAGGTCTCCTTTCCCCTCGGGGCCACACCGTTGCGGTTCCCGCGCCCCGTGCCGTCAAACCTCGGCATGCCGCGGTGGGCGGCGGGTAAGTACCGCGCATGCCTCGCCTGCGCACCGTCTCATCGAGTGACCCCGGGTGGCGACGAAGGCGGTGCGGCAAGGGGTTCACCTACCTCGACGAGCACGGCAACCGGCTCTGCGACGAGGATGTCGCCCGTGTCCGCTCGCTGGTGATCCCGCCGGCGTGGGAGGACGTCTGGATCTGTCCCCACCCCCTGGGGCACCTGCAGGCGGTGGGCCTGGACGCGGCCGGGCGACGGCAGTACCTCTACCACCCCTACTGGCGGCAGAAGCGCGACGCGGAGAAGTTCGACCGCGTGCTCGAGCTGGGCCGGAAGCTCCCGCGCGTGCGCCGGAAGCTGGTCGAGCAGCTGGCCGGTCCGCCCACCGAGCGCGACACCGTGCTCGCAGCCGCCATCCGGCTCATCGACCTGGGGTGCTTCCGCGTCGGCACCGACGAGTACCTCGAGCAGAACGGCAGCTACGGCCTCACCACGCTGGAGGTGCGGCACGTCCGGCAGAGCGAGGAGGCGCTCACCTTCGCCTACTCCGCCAAGCACGGCATCGCCCAGGAGGTGACCGTGCAGGACCCCGACGTGCGGCGGGTGGTGGACGCGATCGCCCGCTCCCGCAAGGGCAGCGCCCGCCTGCTCTGCGCCAAGGAGCGCGGCCGGTGGCGGCCGATCACGCCCGAGGAGCTCAACGAGCGGATCCGGGAGCTCACCGGCCTCGACACGACCGCGAAGGACTTCCGCACCTGGCACGCGACGGTGCTGGCCGCGGAGGTGCTCGCCCAGGTCGAGCGGGCACCGTCGGCGACGAAGCGGAAGCGTCAGGTCAAGGCGATGTACGACGAGGTGGCCGCGATGCTGGGCAACACCCCCGCGGTCGCGCGGGCGTCGTACGTCGACCCTCGGGTGGTCGACCTCTTCGAGGACGGCAGGACCATCACGATGCCGCGGCGCAGCTCCTCCTCACGCCACCGGCAGGACCGCCTCGACCGAGCGGTGACCGAGCTGCTGGGCTGACGGTGCGGGCGCTCACGGCTCCCGGCCGAGGTTGACCCACTCCTCCTCGATCTCCATGCCCAGGCCCAGGTAGAGGTCCAGCGCCCCGGTGCGGGAGTCGGTGGCCAGCTCCGAACGGCTGGCGCCGTGCTCCCGGGCGACCCGGAAGGCGTCGGCCAGCAGCGCGCGGGCCAGCCCCCGTCGCCGCTGGTCCTTGCGCACCGCGAGCTTGTCGACGTAGCCCGTGCCCTCGGACAGCAGCACGAACACCCCGCCGACCACCTCGCCGGCCGGGTCGAGGACCACGCGCAGGTTCCACGGCTCGAACCCGGGACGATCCATGACGCCCGCGGACCAGTCGGCGAAGGACTCCTTCTCGCGCTCGGACCACTCGAGGAAGGCGTCCTCGATGACGTCCCAGGCGCCGCGACGGTCGGCGTCCTCCTCCGCGACGCGCATCCGGTAGCCCTCGGGCAGCGGCCGTTCCTCGACCGACCTGCCCTCGGGGAAGACCAGCACCCACGACGTCCAGCGGGCCTTCCAGCCGAGCTCGCGGAGCAGCCGCTCACCCGGTGAGCCGCTGGGCACGGGCATGCCGATGACCTGCTGCCCCTGCTCGCCCGCCCGCTGCACCATCCAGCCGGCCAGCCAGCGGCCGATGCCCTGGCCGTGGTACTCCGGCAGCACCGCCGCGTCCCCCCGACCGGAGCGCCCGGCCTCGGCGTAGCCCACCAGCCGGTCGCCGTCGAAGACGCCGATGGTGCCGGCGGCGACGTCATGGCTCGGTCGCTGCCAGTCACCGACGATGTCGGCCTCCTCGATGACGACGCGGCCGAGGACGGCCAGCTGGTCGGCGGCCATCACGGCGGTGACCGCCGAGGCGTCGGACAGGTGCAGAGGTCGGGTGGTGAGGCCCCGGGGCAGCGACATGGGGGCCATCGAAGCCGATCCGGTCCCGCGGCGCCCGCCGTTTTCGCCCGCGGTCTGCTCCGCCTGACATGCTGGGCGCCGTGCTGCCCATCGACCTCGACACCGTCCGGCTCTTCCTCCACGTGCTCGCAGCCACCGTGTGGGTCGGTGGACAGGTCACGCTGGCGGCGCTGGTCCCGGCGCTCCGGATGGCCGGCGCGGAGGTGCCGCGGGTGGCGGCGAACGCCTTCAACCGGGTGGCATGGCCGGCGTTCGGCGTGCTCGTGCTCACCGGCATCTGGAACGTCGTCGCGGTCGGCCACCGCGGGGCGCCCTACCAGCACACGCTCCTGCTGAAGTATGCGCTGGTGGTCGCCTCGGGGCTCACGGCCTGGCTGCACGCCCGGGCGCGGTCCGCCGCCGGCCTCGCAGCGTTCGGAGCGCTCACCGGGCTGACCGCCCTGGGCGCGCTGTTCGTCGGGGTGCTGCTGGCCGGGTGACGGCCCGCTGAGCAGCCGCTGAGCGGTTCAGCACGTGCTCAGCGACCGCGCGGCACCCTTGCGGCGTGAGTCTGATGGGTCGTCCGCTGCTGGTGCTGCTGGGTCTGTGCACCCTCGTCTTCCCCCTGCTGCTGCTGTTCGCCTGGCCCCGGCTGCGGCACCCGATCCTCGGTCGCCTCGGCCGGCTGGGTCTGATCGCGCTGAGCCAGCTGTCCGCGGTGCTGCTGGTCGCCGCGCTGCTCAACGACTACGGCTACTTCTACGGCTCCTGGAGCGACCTCTTCAGCGGCGCGGCCCAGGCGGCCGCGATCCAGCCCACCTCACCGGGGCCGGGCAACGAAGGGGTGGCCTGGACCGGGCAGCACGCGGGCACGGTGACCGGCGTCCGTCCGCTGCCTGCCTACCGCAACCCGTCGGTGTGGCGGGCCCGCGGACGGCTGGAGGTGATGCACATCCAGGGAGGGAGCACCCAGCTCGGCGAGAAGGCCTACGTCTACCTTCCGCCGGAGTACTTCCACCAGCCGCACCGGACCTTCCCCGCGGTGCTCGCGCTCACCGGCTACCCCGGTGTCGGCCTGCAGCAGACCATCCGGCTGCACTACCCCAGCGTGCTGCGCAGCGATGTCCGCCGGCACCGGGCCCGACCGATGATCCTGGTGATGATGCGGCCCGCGGTGACCTTCCCGCGCGACACCGAGTGCACCGACGTCCCCGGCGGGCCGCAGGCGCTGAGCTTCTTCAGCCAGGACGTGCCGACGGCGATCGACGCGCGCTTCCGCACCCAGCCGGACCGGTGGGGCGCCGTCGGGGACTCCACCGGCGGCTACTGCGCGGCCAAGCTGGCGATGACCTCCCCGGCACGGTTCCGGGCAGCAGTGTCCTTTTCCGGATATTTCACCGCGCTTCACGACAACACCACCGGTAGTCTCTGGGGCGGGTCGCGGGTGGTCCGCAACCTCAACAACCTCGACTGGCGGCTGCAGCACCAGCCCGCTCCCGACGTCGCCCTGCTGGTGATGACGTCGCGGGGCGAGTTCGGGCCGTACGGCCAGCGCAACAGCAAACGCTTCATCAGCCTGGTCAAGCCACCGATGACCGTGGACTCGATCATCGAGCCCCACGGAGGCCACGTCTTCAACACCTGGAAGCCCGTGATACCCGAGTCCCTGTCCTGGCTCTCGTGGCACCTGCACCACGTCGGAGGGACACCGTGAGCGCCCAGGTGCTGCCCCTCGCGCTGCTCGGCTCCCGGGAGCGGTCGCGCAAGATCGCGTCGTACGTCGCCGTCCTGCTGGCCGTCATCGGCCTGCTCTCGGCGCTGTCGCCGCCGATGCGCGACCGGCTGCAGGACCTGCTCTTCGTGCTCCCGATCGCGGTGCCGCAGTCGGCGGCCGTGACGCTGGTCTTCGTCTCGCTGGCGCTGCTGCTCACCGCCCGCGGCCTGCGGCGCGGCCAGCAGCTGGCCTGGGTCAGCGCCATGGCGCTGCTGGCCGTCTCCGTGGTGCTGCACCTGGTCAAGGGCATCGACGTGGAGGAGGCGACGCTGTCGGCGGCCGGGGCCTGGTGGCTGGGCCGGCACCGCGGCGCCTTCCCGGTGCGGCCGACCCGCGGCGCGGTCTGGCGCGCGATCGGAGTGGCCGGCGGGGGCACGCTGCTGGCGATGCTGCTCGCCGGGCTCGTCGCCCGCCAGAACCGGCGTGACGTCGACGGCGCGATGGCCGACGTCGCCAAGCGGCTCGTCGGCGGCACCGGGGTGCCGCTGGGCTACGGCAACGCGCTGGTCACCCCGCTGCTGGTCGGCTTCGGCGCGCTGATCATCGGCATCGCACTGTGGGTGCTGCTCTCACCGCGCCGGTGCCTCACCGTCGACGCCGAGGCGCACCACGCGGAGCGCGAGCGCGCCCGCCGGCTGGTGGAGCAGTACGGCGTCGGCACGCTGGACTACTTCGCCCTGCGCAACGACAAGCGGTGGTTCTTCGCCCGGCGGAGCGTCGTCGCCTACGCCGTCAGGGCCGGCGTCTGCGTCGTCTCCCCCGACCCGATCGGCCCGCGCGAGGAACGGGCCGAGGTGTGGGCCGAGTTCCGCTCCTTCGTGGAGACCCACGGCTGGTCGCTCAGCGTGCTCGGCGGCTCGGCGGACTGGCTGCCGACCTACCAGGCGTCCGGCATGCGGGCGGTCTACCTCGGCGATGAGGGCGTGCTCGACTGCCGCACCTTCAGCCTCGAGGGCCGCGCGATGCGGGGGCTGCGCCAGGCGCACAACCGGATCATCCGCTCGGGCTACACCGTCAGCTTCGAGGATCCCGCGCTGCTCGCTCCCGAGCTGCGGGAGCAGCTGCTGGCGCTGGCCTCGCAGAGCCGCCGCGGCGAGGTCGAGCGCGGCTTCTCGATGACGCTGTCGCGGCTCTTCGACCCCGACGACACCGGCTTCCTGATGAGCATCGCCCGCGACGCCGATGGGGTGCCGCAGGCGTTCATCCAGTGGGTGCCCGCCCGGGGCATCGACGGCTGGTCCCTGGACGTGATGCGGCGCAACACCGACCCGACGCTTCCCAACGGGGTGATCGACTTCCTGGTCATCGAGACGATCCACTACCTCGCCGGGCGCGGGCAGCGCGGCCTCGGACTCAACTTCGCCGTGCTGCGCAGCCTGGTCGCCGGGGAGCACGAGGGCTGGCTCGGGCGCACCGGGCGGGCGGTGCTGCGCCGGGCCGGCGCCAACTCCCAGCTGGAGTCCCTGTGGCGGTTCAACGCCAAGTACGGCCCCTCCTGGGTGCCGCGCTACGTGCTCACCTGCGGGATGGACTCGATCGCCGCGCACGGGCTGGTGATCGCCGACGTCGAGGGGCTCAGCGAGATCCCCCTGCTCGGCCGGTTCATGAACGGCGCGCGGGTCTGAGCCGACGATGAGCGGTGTCGTCGTACTCGCGCTGGGAGAGGCGGTGGCCGGAGCCGTCGGCTACGGCGCCGCCTCGGTGGTGCAGGCGCGGACCGCACGCGACGAGTCGGGCCTCGGCGTGGTGGCCAGACCGTGGTACGTCGCCGGCCTGGCGGCCGACCTGCTCGCCTGGCTGGCGTCGGTGCTGGCGATGCGGACGCTGCCGCTCTTCGTGGTGCAGTCGCTGCTCGCCACGTCGCTGGCGATCACCGTGCTGCTCGCCTGGCCGGTGCTCGGCCAGCGGCCCGGCCGGCGGGAGGGAGTCGCCGTCGCGGTGGCGGTCGCCGCCCTGGCGGGGCTGGCGTGGACGGCCGGCCCGGACGTCGCGTCGCGGACCGGCACGGGGCTCCTCCTGGCCGCCGGCTGCAGCCTCCTCGCCGGCGCGGCGTGGTTCGGCCTCCGCTGGCGCCGTGGTGCCGGGCTCGAGCACGCGCTGGTCGCCGGGTGGGCGTTCTCGTGGCTCGCCGTCTGCGTGCGTGCGCTGCCGCTGCCGGCCGGCGTGCTGGCCGTGATCCGGTCGCTGGTCACCGAGCCGCTGGCCTGGGGGGTCGTGGCGTTCGGCGTGCTGGGCACCCTCGCCTTCGCCCGCGCGGTGCAGCGCGGTCGGGTCGGTCCGGTGACAGTGACCATGTGGGTCGTCGAGGTGGTGGTGTCCGGGCTCGTCGGCGTGATCGCACTGGGTGACCACGTCCGTCCGGGCACGGCCTGGTTCGCAGCGGTGTGCGTGGCCGCCGCGCTGGCCGCCTGCGTGGCGCTGGGCGTGCGGTCCCGCCTCGGGAGGTCAGCCCTGGGTGAGACCACGCAGTCCCGCCGCGAGAAGGCGTTGGGCGATGAGGGCCTGGCCGGCGGCGTCGGGGTGGTCACCGTCCGGGGCGAGGAGGTGGGTGACGTCGCCACGGGCGGCGGGCCCGTGGAACGGCGCGTAGAGCCCGACGAACGTGGCGTGCTGGCCGAGGGCCGCCTCGCGCAGGACGGCATCGGCGGCGAAGGTGAGCCGGCGCGTCGCCCGGACCCCGGCCGCTGAGAACGACCGGCGTGCCACCGCGCCGTCCTCGAAGACGTTCCAGTAGCCGGTGACGAGGATCGCGGTCGGGCGGCCGCTGCGCAGGCCACGGATCGTCTGCAGCAGGGCCACCATGTTGCGGCGGAGCTCCTGCAGCTCTCCGCTGACGCACGGGCGCCGGCCGTCCAGCGCGCACCGGTCGGCCACGACGTCGGCGTGGTGGTCGCCGAAGTCGTTGGCCCCGATGGTCACCAGGGCGATGTCGGCGCGTCGTACCGCCTGCTGCTGGGTCGATCCCGGTCGGCGAAGCTCGCCGAGGAGGCCGGCGGTGTCCTGGCCGCCCTCGCCCAGGTTCTGCACCGAGACCGTGGCACCGCGGGCGCGGGCGAGGTCGCGGGCGTAGAGCTGCGGGAAGGCCGTGCAGCCGCAGTGGCCCCCCGCAGTGACGGAGTCACCCAGCGCGACGACGTGCCAGGGGCCGGGCGCCGCGGGACTGGGTGCCGGGCGCTCCGCGCGGGCGGGCCGTGCGGCGCGCCCGGCGGGTGCCGGCCGTGCGGGGCGGCCGCTCCCCGAGGCCCCGCAGCCGCCGACCAGGAGGAGCACACCCAGGACGATCAGCAGGCGGGCGACGCGGCGCACCCGCCCCACGCTACGAGGTCGGCGCTGAGACCACGCTGAGCGCGCCGGGATTTCTCAGGGCCCTGTCAGGTGGTCGGCACACCATGGCGACATGCGCGTGCTGATGGTCGAGGACGAGGACCGGCTGGCGGAGACCGTGCGCCGCGGCCTGGCCGAGCAGGGCTTCCGGGTGGAGGTCGCCCGGACCGGCGAGCAGGCGCTGGGCGTGCTGGCCGAGCGCGAGTTCGACGTCATCGTGCTCGACATCATGCTGCCCGGCAAGAGTGGCTACACCGTGCTCGGCGAGCTGCGGTCCCGGGGCGTGTGGGCGCCGGTGCTGATGCTCTCGGCCAAGGACGGCGAGTTCGACCAGGTCGACGCCTTCGACCTGGGCGCGGACGACTACCTGACCAAGCCGTTCAGCTTCCTGGTGCTGGTGGCCAGGCTGCGCGCGCTGATCCGGCGCGGGGTCACCGAGCGGCCGGTCGTGCTCCGGGCCGGCTCGCTGACCCTCGATCCGGTCTCCCACCGGGTGACCCGGGACGGCGTGGACATCCGGCTGACGCCGCGTGAGTTCAGCCTCCTGGAGTTCCTGATGCAGCACCGGGGCGACGCCATCAGCAAGAGCGAGATCCTCGACAACGTCTGGGACCCGTCCTTCGACGGTGACCTGAACATCGTCGAGGTCTACGTGCGCTACCTCCGGCGCAAGCTCGACCACCCCTTCGGCACCGACACCATCGAGACGATCCGGGGCATCGGCTACCGGCTCGATCCGGACGGCGGGGTGATGAGCCGATCCGGCGGCTGACCCGCGTCCGGCGGCGCGCTCCAGGCCTCGTCGATGTCGGCGAGGGGTTCGCACGCCATGCGCAGCTCGAACCTCGCCCCGCCGAGCGGTGAGTCACCGACGAGCACGGTCATCCGGTGGCTGCGGGCGATCTCCCGGACGATCGCCAGCCCGAGGCCGCTGCCCCCGTGATGCCGGCTGCGACCGGCGTCGAGGCGGACGAAGCGGTCGAAGATCCTGGCCCTGTCCTCGGGCGGGATCCCCGGACCGTCGTCCTCGACCACGAGCAGCGCGTCGGTGTGCGAGGAGGACAGCGAGACCCGCACCCGCGAGTCCGCGGCGTGGGTGGCGTTCTCCACCAGGTTGGCCACCAGCTGGCCCAGCCGCCCGGCGTCTCCGCGCACCCTCACCGGGCGGACCTCCTCCTCGACGGTCACGTCGGCGCCCGGCCGCAGCCGGACCACCTCGGTGTGCACGACGTCGTCGAGGTCGACCTCCTCCTCATCCAGCCGCAGGCCGTGGTCGTCGGCCCTGGCGAGCAGCAGCAGGTCGTCGACCAACCGCTTCATCCGGGCGACCTCCGCCTGCATGATCGCGTGCAGCGCCGGATCGGGCGCCGAGGCCGCGGCCACCTCCAGGGACGCCGACAGGGTGGTCAGCGGGCTGCGCAGCTCGTGGCTGGCGTCCGCCACGAAGCGGCGTTGGCGCTGCTGCCCCTCCTCCAGGCGAGCCAGCATCTGGTTCATCGTGCCGGCCAGTCGCTGCACCTCGTCGTGGGTGATCGGCACCGGCACGCGCCGGGTGAGGTCGGTGCTCTCGATGGTGGCCACCTGCTCGCGGACCTGCTCCACCGGCCGCAGCGCTCGTCCGACGACGAGCCAGGTGCCGGCCGCGACCAGCAGCAGTGCCAGCGGCAGCGCCGCGAGGAGGTAGCCGACCAGCTTCCCGACCGAGTCGCTGACGGTCTCCAGCGAGCTGAGCACCACGACGGTGACGGTGCCGCGCGGGGACTGCACCGTGCGGGCGAGCACCAGGTAGTCGTGCTGGCCGCCCAGCGCCGGCGGTCTGGCCCTGGTGCTGAGCGTGACTCCGGCAGGTGGCCGCAGCGGAGTGAGCGGCCGGCCGGCGGCGCGCGCCGAGGACGCGGCCAGGATGTGCCCGTCGGGGCCGATCGCCTGGACCAGCTGGCCCTCGTGGGTGTGCAGCTCGATGTCGCGGCGCAGGGCCGGCCCGGTGCCGTCGTGCAGTCGCGCGGCGACCTCGCCCAGCCGGGCGCGTGCCGCGGCGCGCACGTCGGCGCGCACGCCTGCCTGCAGCTGCAGCACCAGCACCGCGGAGCCGGCCACCATCACGACCGCGACCACCAGGGTGGTGAGCGCGGCCGAACGGCCGCGCACTCCTGACCGAAGCCGTCGCAGGGCCGAGCCGGTCACCGCTCCTCCTCCCCCGCACCGCTTGTCAGCGTAGCCAACCGCCGAGCGGTCGCGCCGCAGATGCGGAAGGCGTACGGCGACGAGCACCCGCAGATGCGGATATCATCGCCTCGTGCCGCACTACCGCATCCGCGAGGCCGCCGAGCTGCTCGGCGTCAGCGACGACACCGTCCGCCGCTGGGTGGAGGCCGGCAGGCTGCCCACCCGCACCGAGCAGTCGCGCCAGGTCGTCGACGGCGCCGCGCTGGCCACCTTCGCCCAGGGGCTCGCCGACGCGGGGGAGCGGCCCGACCCCGGGCCGGTGGTCTCCCAGTCGGCCCGGAACCGTTTCGTCGGCCTGGTCACCAACGTGCTGCGCGACACGGTGATGGCCCAGGTGGAGATCCAGTCCGGCCCCCACCGGGTGGTCTCGCTGATGAGCCGGGAGGCGGCCGACGACCTCGGCCTGGAGCCGGGAGTGCTGGCCATCGCCGCGGTGAAGTCCACCAACGTCGTCGTCGAGCTGCCGGCCCGGCCCTGAGCCGAGGAGCCCTCATGAAGCGACTCGCCCTCCTGCTTCCGGCGCTGCTCGTGGTGGCGCTGCTCGGCGGCTGCGGCGCCGGCGGACAGTCCGGCGGCGGAGGAGTCCACGGCAGCATCCGCGTCTTCGCCGCCGCCTCCCTGACCGGCTCGTTCACCGCGCTGGCAAGACAGTTCGAGCACCAGCACCCCGGCACCACGGTGCAGCTCAGCTTCGGCGCCAGCTCCGACCTCGCCGAGCAGATCGACAACGGTGCCCCCGCCGACGTCTTCGCCTCCGCGAGCCCGACCAACATGCGCCAGGTGGTGCAGGCCGGCAACGCCGAAGGGTCCAAGCCGTTCGCCAGCAACACCATGGAGGTCGCGGTCCCCCCGGCGAACCCGGGGCACGTGCACCGCCTCGCCGACCTCGCGCGCAAGGGCGTCAAGGTCGCCCTCTGCCAGCCGCAGGTGCCCTGCGGTGCGGTGGCGCGGGAGGTCTTCGACAACGCCGGACTGACCGTGCACCCCGTCACCGAGGAGGTCGACGTGAAGTCGGTGCTCACCAAGGTGACCCTCGGCGAGGTCGACGCGGGCGTCGTCTACGTCACCGACGTGCGTGCCGCCGGCCGGCAGGTCACCGGCGTGCCGATCCCGGCCGGCGTCAACGCCTCGACGCAGTACCCGATCACCGTCGTACGCGGCTCGGACAACGGCGCCACCGCACGGGCCTTCGAGCAGCTGGTGCTCTCGGCACAGGGCCAGCGGGAGCTGGCGAAGGCGGGGTTCGGCAGGCCGTGACCGGCGCACCCCGGGCGAGGCGCCGTACGCCGTGGCCGCTGGCCGCCCCCGCGATCCTCGGCCTGGCGCTGCTGGTGCTGCCCCTGGTGGGGCTGCTCGTGCGGACGCCGTGGCGCGACCTCGTCGGCGTGCTCGGCCAGGCGGAGGTGCTCGACGCGCTGCGGCTCTCGCTGGGGTGCGCCACCATCGCCACCGCGATCGCGCTGGTCCTGGGGGTGCCGCTGGCCTGGGTGCTGGCCCGGTCGCAGGCGCGCGGCATCGCGCTGCTGAGGTCGCTGGTGACGCTGCCGCTCGTGCTGCCCCCGGTGGTCGGCGGGGTCGCGCTGCTCTTCGCCTTCGGCCGCACCGGGCTGCTCGGCCGCTGGCTCGACTCCTGGTTCGGCATCACCATCCCGTTCACCACCGCTGCGGTGGTGCTCGCCGAGACGTTCGTGGCGATGCCGTTCCTGGTGGTCACCGTCGAGGGGGCGCTCCGCGCCGCCGACCAGGGGTACGACGAGGCCGCCGCGACCCTGGGCGCCTCCCGGCTCACCGTCTTCCGCCGGGTGACGCTCCCGCTGGTGCGCCCGTCGCTGGTGGCCGGCGCGGTGCTCTGCTGGGCCCGTGCCCTGGGCGAGTTCGGGGCCACCATCACCTTTGCCGGCAACCTGCAGGGGGTCACCCGGACGATGCCGCTCGAGGTCTACCTGGCGATGCAGACCGATCCGGTGGCGGCGACCGCGCTGTCACTGGTGCTGCTGCTGGTCTCGGTGGTGGTGCTGGTCGGCCTGCGCGACCGCTGGCTCTCGGCGGGGGCCCGCTGATGGGCGTGCGGCTGGACGGCACCATCGCTCGCGGCGACTTCCGGGCCTCGCTGTCCCTGGAGGTGGCCGACGGGGAGGTGCTCGGTGTCCTCGGGCCCAACGGCGCGGGCAAGTCCACGGTGCTGCGCACGCTGGCCGGCCTGCTGCCGCTGGTCGACGGTGAGCTCCGCCTCGACGAGACGCTGCTCGACGGTCCCGACGCGGCCGTCTTCGTGCAGCCCGAGCAGCGCCCGGTGGGCATCGTCTTCCAGGACTACCGGCTCTTCCCCCACCTCGACGTGCTCGACAACGTCGCCTTCGCCGCACGCTGCCGCGGACTGCGGCGGCGGGCCTCCCGCGCCTACGCCGCCGCCTGGCTGGACCGGCTCGGTGTCGCCGAGCTCGCCGGGCGCCGCCCCGACCAGGTCTCCGGCGGGCAGGCCCAGCGGGTGGCGCTGGCCCGGGCACTGGCCCGCGAACCGCGGCTGCTGCTGCTCGACGAGCCGCTCGCCGCGCTGGACACCCGCACCCGGATGGAGGTGCGCACCGAGCTGCGCCGCCACCTCGCGGCCTTCCGCGGGCCCACCGTGCTGGTCACCCACGACCCGCTCGAGGCGATGGTGATGACCGACCGGCTGCTGGTGCTCGAGGCCGGCCGGGTGGTGCAGGACGCCCCGCCGGCCGAGGTCGCCCGGCGCCCCGCGACGCCGTTCGTGGCCAGGCTCGTCGGCATCAACCTCTACGCCGGCGAGCTCGACCCCGCCACCTCCACGGTGCGGCTGGACGGCGGCGGCACCCTGGTCGCGGCCAGCGAGCCGGGCACCGCGGGGCGGGTGCTGGTCGGTCTGCGCCCGTCGGCGATCACCCTGCACGTGGCGCACCCGGACCGGGCGAGCACCCGCAACGCCTGGCCGGGCCGGGTGCTCGGACTGGAGCTGCTCGGCGACCGGGTGCGGGTGCAGGTGGAGGGAGAGCCGTCGGCGCTGGTCGACGTGACCCCCGGCGCCGTCGCCGAGCTGGGCATCAGCCCCGGCCTGGAGGTGTGGCTGACCGCGAAGGCCACCGAGACCGACGCCTACCCCGACGTGGCTACGCTTCCGGCATGACCGAGCCAGCCACGTCCCTCGGCGACTTCACCGCCACCACGCTCCACGGTGAGGAGCGGTCGCTGGCCGCCTACGCCGGCCAGGTCGTGCTGGTGGTCAACACCGCCTCGCAGTGCGGCTTCACCCCGCAGTACGCCGGGCTCGAGCAGATCTGGCAGCGGTACCGGGACCAGGGCTTCGCCGTCCTCGGCTTCCCCTGCAACCAGTTCGGCCACCAGGAGCCCGGGGACGAGTCCGCCATCGCGGACTTCTGCGACCGCAGCTACGGCGTCAGCTTCCCGATGTTCGCCAAGGTCGAGGTCAACGGCTCCGCCGCCCATCCGCTCTTCGGCTGGCTGCGCCGCGAGAAGGGCGGCGTGCTCGGCAGCGCCATCAAGTGGAACTTCACCAAGTTCCTGGTCGGCCGCGACGGCCAGGTGATCAAGCGCTACGCGCCGGCGACGAAGCCGGAGACCCTGGCCGGCGACATCGAGGCCGCGCTCGCCGTCCCGACCGTGACCACCTGAGGCGGACCGTCAGCCCTCCTCGGGGATGACGTGCACGGCCGCCTCCTCGGCGCTGGCCGCGGCGCCGTCGATGCCGACGTCGTGCACGAAGAGGTCCTCGCCGTCCTCGTCGGCGACGAGCCGGCCCGAGCGCAGGTCCCCGACCTCGTCCTCCTCGTCGACCTCGGCGTCCTCCTCGGCCGGCGGCTCCGGCTCCTCCTGCTCGAGGTAGTGGCTGAGGCCACCGCACTGGTGCTGCTCGAAGGCGGTGCTGCCGAAGCCCTGGGCGGCCGACCAGCCCTCGCGCGTCACGATGCCCTCGTCGAGCAGGTCCTCGACGCCCCGGTCGTCGAGGGTGTCCTCCGGCTGCAGCTGGTCGTCCCAGTCGACGGTGAACTCGCCGTACTCCTCGCGCCCTTCGGTCATGGCTCCATGATCGCGCCGGGCCGCTCCTGCGCCACCTGACCAAGGTCCCGATCGTCTAGGTTGCTGGTCATGTCTCGCCGATCCGGAGCCCTGGTCATCGCTGCCCTGCTGCTGCTCAGCGGGTGCAGCCTGACCGGCTCCGGGCCGCAGCCGGGGGATGCGTTGCAGGCCGTCGCGTCCGCGCTGTCCTCCGGCAAGCCGGCCCGGGCCCCCTGGGTGGATGCCGCTGCCGCACGACGCGGCTGGTCGGCCGCCACCGCAGGCGTGCACGACCTGCCCGTGCAGGTCAGCGCCGGCACCGTCACCCAGGGCGACCACCCGCGGGGCACCCTGCACTGGGCCTGGAAGGTCGCCGACCGCACCTGGCGCTACGACACCAGGGTCGCCCTGGTGAAGCAGGGGGACAGCTGGCGTGCCACCTGGCGGCCCGACGTCGTGCAGCCGCGGCTCCGGGCCGGGTGGACCTTGCAGACCACCACGCTCCAGGCGCGCCGCGGCGACATCCTCGGCGCCGGTGGCGTGCCGCTGGTCGAGCCCCGACCGGTGATCCGCTTCGGCATCGACAAGACCCAGGTCGCGGCCGGTCGGGCGCCGGAGTCCGCTCGCCGGCTCGCCGACCTGCTCGGCATCGACGCGGCCACGTTCGTCAAGCGGGTCAAGGCCGCCGGCCCCCGGGCCTTCGTCGAAGGCATCGTCTTCCGCCGCCAGCAGGTGCCGACCCGGGTGATGGACGGCTACCCCGGCATCCCCGGCGCGGTCGGCATCTCCGACCACCTGCCGCTGGCCCCGACGAAGGAGTTCGCCGCCGCCGTCCTGGGCACCGTCGGACCGGCCACCGCGGAGATCGTCAAGCAGAGCAAGGGCAGGATCACCGCCGGCGACGACGTCGGCCTCTCCGGCCTCGAGGCGAGGTACGACGACCAGCTCCGCGGCGTCAAGGGCGTCGAGGTGGTGGCCGTCGACCCGCACGGCGACCGTACCCGGCTCGTCGTCTCCCCGCCGGTGGCCGGCAGGCCACTGCGCACCACCCTCGACCCGCACCTGCAGCAGCTCGCCGACAGCGTGCTCTCCGGCGTCGGGCCCGCCAGCGCCCTGGTGGCGATCCGGCCCTCGGACGGGCACCTGCTGGCGATCGCCAGCGGGCCCGGTGCGCACGGGTACAACATCGCCACGTATGGCCGGTTCGCACCCGGCTCGACGTTCAAGATCGTCAGCTCGCTGGCCCTGCTGCGCTCCGGGTTGACCCCCGCATCGACCGTGCACTGCCGGCCGGAGGTGGACGTCTACGGCAAGCGGTTCAAGAACTACTCCGACTACCCCGCCGCCGGCATCGGCGACATCCCGCTCACCGAGGCACTGGCCAACTCCTGCAACACCGCCTTCATCGGCGAGCGCGGCCGGCTGCACGGCGACGACCTCGGCCAGGCCGCCGCCGCGCTCGGCTTCGGCGTCGACCACGACCTCGGGTTCCCCGCCTACTTCGGGCAGGTGCCGCCACCGGCCGGGGAGACCGAGAAGGCCGCCGACATGATCGGCCAGGGCCGGGTGCTGGCCTCGCCGATGGCGATGGCCACCGTGGTGGCCTCGGTGCTGGCGGGCCGGGCGGTGCTGCCGGTGCTCCTCCCGGACCACACCGCCCAGCCGAGCCGCCCCGGGCACCCCCTCACCCGGAGAGAGGATGCCGCGCTCACCGCGATGATGCGGGCGGTGGTCACCCGCGGCAGCGGCGTGCTGCTCGGTGACCTGCCCGGCGCACCGGTGATCGCCAAGACCGGCACGGCGGAGTTCGGGAACACCCCGCCGCTGCCCACCCACGCCTGGATGGTCGCCGGCCACGGCGATCTCGCGGTCGCGGTCTTCGTCGACCGGGGCGCGTCGGGCTCGGGCACCGCCGGACCGTTGCTGAAGCGCTTCCTGCAGGGAGCACACTGAGGGGGATGGGCCGGATGCTGTCGCGTGACCACTGGCGCCGGATCGACGACCGGCTTGACCCCGTCGCGGACTGGCGGCAGATCACCCTGAACACCGCGGCGCGGGAGTTCCCCTGGGACACCCTCCAGGCGCTCTCGTTCGCGCTGTTCCGCACCTACGCCGTGCCCTCGATCGGCGAGCTGCTGGACCGCACCGGTGAGTTCACCCAGCGGGTGCAGAAGAGGTACGACGACACCGGGATCCTGCTCGAGGAGATCCAGGAGCACGGTCTGTCGCACCCGCGGGGGAGGAGCGCCGTACGCCGCATCAACCAGATGCACGCCCGCTTCGACATCAGCAACGACGACATGCGCTACGTGCTCGCCACCTTCATCGTGATGCCGAAGCGGTGGATGCAGCGCTTCGGCTACCGGCCGCTGACGCCGGTCGAGGCCGAGGCCAACGTGCACTACTACCTCGAGCTCGGCCGCCACATGCACATCCGGGAGATGCCGACGCGGCTGGCGGACTGGGAGCGGCTGCTCGACGACTACGAGCGTGACCACTTCGCCTTCAGCGAGGGCGGCCGGCGGGTGGCGGACTCCACCCTGGAGCTGATGACCACCTTCTGGCCCAACCGGCTGGCGCCGGCGTGGCTGATGAAGCGGTTCGCCTACGCGATCATGGAGGACCACCTGCTGGCGGCCTTCGGCTATCCCCGCCCCGGGCCGCTGGAGAGGCGGCTGTTCACCGGGGCGCTCCGGCTGCGTGGCCGGCTGCTGAGCCTGTTCCCGGCGCGACGGGAGCCGAAGTACCCCCGCGAGTTCGGCTACTTCAAGAGCTACCCGGGCGGATATGAGATCGCCCGGCTCGGCACCTTCTGACTAGCCTCGGCCCGGTGGTCGAGTCCGTGACGATCGACGTGCGCCGCTCGGTGGTCGCCGTGGCGGTGCTGTTCACCTGCAACGGCCTGCTCATCGGCGCCTGGGGCGGCTCGCTGCCCGGACTCCGCGAGGCGCTGGGACTGCACGACGGCCACATCGTCGGGGCACTGGTCACCGCCGGCGTGTTCGCGGTGGTGGCGATGCAGTTCTCCGGGCGGCTCGCCGATCGCCACGGCGCCCGGGTGCCGAGCTTCGTGGGGGCAGCGGTCATCGTCGCCGCCTGCCCGGTGATCGCCAGCGCCCACGGCTACCCGCAGCTGCTCGTCGGGGCGGCGCTGCTCGGGCTGGGCAACGGGGTGATGGACGTGGCGATGAACGCCCTCGGCGTCCGGGTGGAGCAGGCCCGCGGCCTGCCGGTGATGAGCCGCTTCCACGCCACCTTCTCGATCGGCAACTTCATCGGGGCGGGTGTGGTGGTGGCCGTCGGAGCCGTGGTCGGGCGGGACCAGGCCGCCCGCGTCCCGCTGCTCGTCGCCGGCGGTGTCGTCGCGCTCTTCCTGGCGGCGGTGTGGACGCGCGCTCCGGCCACCGGCCCGGTGGACGCCTCCTCGGGGGGCGGTGGGCGGATCCCTCTGGTCGCCTGGCTGCTCGCCGCGATGGCGCTCGGCTTCGGGCTGACCGAGGGCACCGCGGTGGACTGGTCGTCGATCCACGTCACCGACGTGGCCCACGTCGCGGCGAGCACCGGTGCCTGGGGGCTGGCCTGCGTCAGCGGCTTCATGGTGGTGATCCGTCTCGCCGGTGACCACGCGGTGCTCCGCTTCGGGCGGCGCGCCGTGGTCGGCGGCGGCGCGGCCATCGCGATGGGCGGCTACCTGCTGACCGCCTTCACCGCCGCGCTGCCGAGCATCCTGCTCGGCTGGTGCCTGGTCGGCTTCGGCGTCGGCCTGCTCGCCCCGCAGATCTATGCGCTGTCGGGGCACATCGGTGGCGGCAGGACGATGGCGCTGGTGGTCGGCTTCGGGTACGCCGCGTTCCTGGTCGGCCCCGCGCTGATCGGCACCGTGGCGGTGCACGCGGGCATCCAGCGGGCGATGCTGGTGCCCCTGGTCAGCGCCGCTGCCCTGGTGATGATGTCGCGGCGGATGCCGGCCGACCCCGGCTGACCCTGGCTGACGGACCCTGCCTGACGGACCCTGCCTGACGGACCCTGGCTGACCCCGGTCAGCGCAGGTGCGCGGACCAGCGCTCCTCGATGCGGGCCAGCTTCCACACCGACACCGAGAAGACCCAGGTGGCGACGAAGAGCAGCACGATCCCGTAGCCGACGTACTCCAGGTCGAGGCCGCCCAGCCACGCCAGCGGGCCGTGGTGGATGCCGGCCTTGTCGGCGAGCAGTCCGGCGAGCTCGACGACGCCGATGATCAGCGCGACGGCGACGCTGAGCGCGGTGACGGTGATGTTGTAGTAGATCTTGCGCACCGGGCGGGAGAACGCCCAGCCGTAGGCGATGTTCATGAACGCGCCGTCGAGGGTGTCCAGCAGCGACATGCCCGCCGCGAAGAGCACCGGCAGGGTGATCACGGCGTACCACGGCAGGCTGGCCGCCACGGCGCCGCCGGCGATCACGAGCAGCCCGATCTCGGTGACGGTGTCGAAGCCCAGCCCGAAGAGGAAGCCGGTGGGATACATGTGCCACGGCTTGCTGACCGCCCGGGTGACCCGGCCGAGCACGCGGTTGAGGAAGCCACGGCTGTCGAGCTGCTGCTCCAGCTCCGCCTCGTCGTAGTGGCCGTGCCGCATCCCGCGGAAGACCCGGATGATGCCCAGCAGCGCGGCGAGGTTGACCAGGCCGATCAGCACCAGGAAGACGCCGCTGATCGAGGTGCCCCACACGCCGGTGAGCCGCTGCAGCGCCGAGTTGTCGTTGGCCACGCCGTCAGCCAGGGCGCGGATGCCGAAGGCGATGCCCATCACCATGACGAACACGACCGAGCTGTGCCCCAGGCTGAACCAGAAGCCCACGCTCATCGGCCGCTTGCCGTCGCCCATCAGCTTGCGGGTGGTGTTGTCGATCGCGGCGATGTGGTCGGCGTCGAACGCGTGCCGCATGCCGAGGGTGTAGGCGGTCAGGCCGAGCCCCACGCCGAGCAGCCGGCCGCCGACCTCGTAACCGGCCGGCGCGACCACACCGAGCAGCAGGCCCCAGCCGACGACGTGCAGGAAGCCGACGAAGGCGAGGCAGGCCAGCAGGCCGCGGCGCTGCTCGGGGGTCATCCGCGGCCGCGCCCCCGTCTCGGTCTGCTCCGGGGCGGTCTGGGTCGCGGTCACGCCCGCCAGCCTAGGACGAGGCACTCGCTGTTGCAAACAGTTCGCAACTAGGCGCGGGCCCTCCCGGTCAGGGCCAGAGCCTGCTCCGCGAGGGGTACGGCGACCGCCCGGTCGGCGCCGACCAGCCCGACCCTGGTGCGCCGGTCGAGCAGGTCGTCGACGTCGGCGGCTCCCTCATGGGTGACCCCGAAGACCAGCTCGGCCAGGGTGACCGGCACCTGCGTGGACGCCGGTGCCAGCAGGGTCTCCGCTGGCAGGCCGGTGGTGGCGCGGGCGTCGGCGAGCACCGCCGGTGCCTCGGTGCCGAAGCGGCGGACCAGGCGGGCAGGGGCGTCGACCCGGTCGAGCTCGGCGCGCGGGGCAGCGCCGAGCAGGGGCAGGTGGCGTGTCCGGCACGGGGCCGCCGACATCCCGGAGACCTCGACAGCGCGGTCGACGGCCTCCTCGGCCATCCGGCGGTAGGTGGTCAGCTTGCCGCCGACGACGGTGACCACGCCGTCGGCGGAGACCAGCACGGCGTGCTTGCGGGAGAGGTCCGACGTCGCCCCGTCGGCGGCCAGCAGCGGGCGCAGGCCGGCGTACGACCCGATGACGTCGGCATGCGTCAGCCGCGTGGCGAGGACGTCGTTGACCACCGCCAGCAGGAAGTCGACGTCGGACGCAGGCACCTCCGGCACGTCGGGCACCTCGTCGACCGCGTCGTCGGTGAGCCCGATGTAGCAGGTGTCGTCGGGTTGGGGCAGGGTGAGCACGAACCGGTTGTGGTGCCCGGGCACCGGGACCATCAGGCCGCAGCGCACGTGCGGCAGGCTGCTGCGGCGCACGACCAGGTGGCTGCCGCGCGAGGGCCGCAGCCGGACGCCGGGCACGAGCCGGTCGGCCCAGACACCGGTGGCGTTGACGACGGCGCGGGCGTGGATGCCGCGCACCTGGCCGGTGAGCTCGTCACGCAGGGTCGCGCCGCCGGCCGTGAGGGCCAGGGCCCGGGTGCGTGTGTGCACGTGCGCGCCGAGCGAGGCGGCGGTGCGCGCGAGGCAGAGCACCAACCGGGCGTCGTCCTCGAGCTGGCCGTCCCAGCTGAGCAGTCCGCCGCGCAGCCCCGCGCGGCGGAGGGCCGGGGCCAGCGCCAGGGTCTCGGTCACCCCGATGCGGCGCGGCCGAGGCAGGGTCTCCGGGGAGGTGCCCGCGCCCCGACGGAGCAGGTCGCCGGCGCGCACCCCGGCGAAAGCCAGCGCCTCCCGGCCACGGCCGGTGGCGCTGGTCAGGGGCAGCACGAAGGGCAGCGCCCGGGTCAGGTGCGGAGCGGTGCGCTCCATCAGGATGCCGCGCTCGACCGCGCTCTCGTGGGCGACGCCGAGCTGCAGCCTGGCGAGGTAGCGCAGCCCGCCGTGCACCAGCTTGGAGCTGAACCGGGACGTCCCCCAGGCGACGTCGCGAGCCTCGACCGCGGCGACGGTGAGGCCACGCGCCGCCGCGTCCAGGGCGACGCCGGCACCGGTGGCGCCGAGCCCGACGACGAGCAGGTCGACCTGCTCGGGCAGTCCGTCGCCACCGGCGACGATCCGTGCCGGGCGTGCGGCCTCGGGCCTCACGGCCGCAGGTACCTCTCGACGAGGGTGGCCAGCTCCCGGTCGAAGCGGCGCACGTCGGACCCGCGCGGCTGCTCCCCGTCGAGCATCGTGTGGGCCGACAGGGCGAAGCCGTGTGCGGCGAGCACCACCGATCGCGCCAGCAGCCCGGCGTTGCCGCGGCGGACGGCCCCGGCCCGTTGCGCGGCACGGACCTGCCGGGCCAGCAGATCGACGACCAGGTCCTGGGAGCGGCCGCGGCGGTCGAGCAGGTAGGGCAGGAGCAGCTCGGGGTCCACGTCGGCGATCCGGGAGAGCAGGGCATTGTCGCGCAGCGAGCGCACCGCGGTGACGACCCCGTCCACGATGCGGCGCAGCGGATCGGGCTCCGCGGACTCCAGCGCCGGCGCGATCGCCGCGGTCCACTCCCGGGTCATCAGGTCCGACAGCAGCGCGCGCATGTCGGGCCACCGGCGATAGAGCGTCATCCGGGAGACCCCGGCGCGGCGGGCCACGTCGGTCAGCGTGGTCCGGCGCCAGCCCACGGCGAGGATCGCCTCCCGCGCCGCGTCGAGCACGGCGTCGTCGGACGGCCCCCGCCGGGCGGCGCTGTTACGAACTGACGGCATCTGTCACACTGTAACGCATGGTCGAGGAAACCGTCATGCACTGGCCGCGGTGGGGTGACCCCGCACGCGCGAAGCCCCTCCCGGAGAGCGCCCGGGCGCTGGTGGACGCGTTCGTCGGCACCCGCGAGGTGGCCACGGTCGCGCCGTCGCAGGTGCGGCTCGGCGACCCGCTGCCCGAAGCGCTGGTCGCGGAGCTGGTGTCGCTGGTCGGCCGGCGACACGTGCTCACCGACCCCGACTCCCGGCTGCGGCACACCCGTGGCAAGTCCACCCCCGACCTGCTGCTGGTGCGCGCCGGAGACGGCACCGACTCGCCTGACGCCGTGGTGCGGCCCGGGGACCAGGCCGAGGTGCAGGCGGTGATCGACTGGGCGGTGCGGCGCCACGTGGCCGTGGTCCCGTTCGGTGGCGGCACCTCGGTCGTCGGCGGGCTCGCCCCGGCTCGCGAGGGCCACGCCGGCCTGGTCAGCCTGGACCTGGCCCGGCTCGACCGGCTCCTCGAGGTCGACGAGGAGTCGATGACCGCCGTGCTGGAGGCCGGGGTGCGCGGACCCCGGGCGGAGGCGCTGCTCGCCGACCACGGGCTCACCCTGGGCCACTTCCCGCAGAGCTTCGAGTACGCCACCCTCGGGGGGTTCGCCGCCACCCGGTCCTCGGGCCAGTCCTCGGCCGGCTACGGCCGCTTCGACGCGATGGTCGTCGGGCTGACCGTGGCGACGCCCCGGGGGACGCTCGACCTCGGCCGGGCGCCGGCCAGCGCTGCCGGCCCGGACCTGCGCCAGCTGGTGCTCGGCTCCGAGGGTGCCTTCGGCGTCATCACCAGCGTGCGCCTGCGGGTCCGCCCGCGGCCGTCGGTCCGGTCGTACGACGGCTGGCACTTCCGGTCCTTCGCCGAGGGGGTCGGGGCGATGCGCACGCTGGCCCAGGCCCAGCTGCTGCCGACCGTGCTGCGGCTGTCCGACGAGACCGAGACCCTGGTGAACCTCTCCGATCCCGACGCCGTCGGCAGCGGCTCGGGCGAGGGCTGCCTGCTGGTCGTCGGCCACGAGGGCGCGCCCGAGCGGGTCGAGCCGCGCCGTGCGGCCGCCGCCGCCGTGCTCAGCGGGCTCGGTGGCCGGTGCCTCGGGGAGGAGCCGGGCCGGGCCTGGCTCGAGGGCCGCTTCCACGGCCCCTACCTGCGCGACGCGCTGCTCGACGTGGGCGTGCTCGTGGAGACCCTGGAGACCGCGGCCTTCTGGAGCAACCTGGGCCACCTCCACGCGCGCGTGCGGGAGGCGCTCACGGGTGCCCTCGAGGGGGCGCTGGTGCTCTGCCACGTCTCGCACGTCTACGAGACCGGCGCGTCGCTCTACTTCACCGTCGCCGCGAAGCAGGACGAGGACCCGGTCGGCCAGTGGTGGGCGGCCAAGGCCGCGGCCACGGACGCGATCGTCGCCGCCGGCGGCTCCCTCACCCACCACCACGCCGTCGGCCGCGACCACCGGCCCTGGCTGGCAGCGGAGATCGGCGAGCTCGGCGTGGAGGTCCTCCGCGCGGTCAAGCAGTGCCTGGACCCGACCGGTGTGCTGAACCCGGGCGTGCTGGTGCCCTGAGGCCGGTCAGGGCAGCGCCCAGACCAGCAGCTGGGTGCCGGCCGTGGTGGCGGCCACCGTCTCCGCGCCCTGGTCGACCAGCCTGGCCACCGCCCCGCTCTCGAGGCTGTGCCCGTCGAGCAGCAGCCCGCCGGAGGCGACGAACACGTGCAGCCGCGGGGCGTCCGGCAGCACGACCCGGTCGCCGGGCTCCAGGGACGCGACCGAGAGCGAGGCCGCGCGGGCGTTGAGCGGCAGCCCGGCCTCGCCGTCACCCGAGGCCAGTGCGACCAGGCCGTCACCGGGCCGCGGCCCGATCCGGCTGCACACGTACGACGGCTCCAGGCCCGGCTCGTCCGGCCGCACCCACGCCTGGACGAACCGGGTGGGCTCGTCCGAGGCCGAGACCTCCGCGTGCACGACCCCCGACCCGGCGGACAGCCGCTGCACGTCTCCGGCCACGAGCACGTGCTCGTGGCCGGAGGAGTCGCGGTGCCGCAGCGCGCCGGACATCACCCAGGTCACGATCTCGGTGTCGCGGTGCGGGTGGTCGTCGTACCCGGTGCCGCGGGGCAGCAGCTCGTCGTTGTGCGCCACCAGCGCGCCGAAGCCGGTGTTGTGCGGGTCGTAGTGGGCGCCGAAGGAGAAGGAGTGCCACGTCGTGCGGCCCTCGGCGCGCGTGAGGAAGCGGTCCCCCGGCGCGCGGACCTCGATCGGCATGGGCCCCATGCTGGCACGGATCTGGCAGCATGCGGACATGCAGGACGACCGGCCGCGGCTGCCCCAGGACTTCCGCTTCGGCACCAGCACCGCCGCCTACCAGATCGAAGGGGCGGTCGAGGAGGACGGGCGCGGGCGCAGCGTCTGGGACACGTTCTGTGACGAGCCCGGCCGCATCGTCGACGGCAGCAGCGGAGCGGTGGCGTGCGACCACTACCACCGCCATGCCGAGGACGTTGCGCTGCTGCGGCAGCTCGGCGTGGACGGCTACCGCTTCTCGATCGCCTGGCCGCGGATCCAGCCGACCGGCTCGGGGCCGGCGAACGAGAACGGCCTCGGCTTCTACGACCGGCTGGTCGACGAGCTCGTCGAGGCCGGCGTCGCGCCGATGGCCACCTTGTTCCACTGGGACCTGCCCCAGTCGCTGGAGGACGACGGCGGGTGGCTGAACCGCGACACCGCGCAGCGCTTCGCCGAGTACGCCGCCATCGTCGGCGAGCGCCTCGGTGACCGGGTGGAGCACTGGTGCCCGGTCAACGAGCCCAACGTGGTCACCATGCTCGGCTACGCCACCGGTCAGCATGCCCCGGGCAGGCGGCTCCTGCTCGATGCCCTCCCGGTCGCCCACCACCTGCTGCTCGGCCACGGCCTGGCGGTGCAGGCGCTGCGCGCCGCGGGTGTCCGCCAGGTCGGCACCGCCACGAACCACGCGCCGGTGTGGCCGGAGAGCGACAGCGAGGAGGACTGCGCGGCGGCAGACCTCTTCGACGGCCTGTGGAACCGGCTCTTCGCCGACCCGGTGCTCCTCGGCCGCTACCCGGAGGGCTTCGAGGCCGCGATGCCCGTGCCGGCGGGTGCCAGCCTCGACGACGACCTGGCCACCATCGGCCAGCCGCTCGACTTCTACGGGCTGAACTACTACAACCCCCACCACGTCGCCGGCGCCGCCGAGGGTGCGGAGATCCCCTTCGAGCAGCGGCCGCTGCCGGGATACCCGACGACCGACTTCGGCTGGCCGGTGGTGCCCGACGGCCTGCGCGAGGTGCTGGTGCAGCTCGTGGAGCGCTACCCGGGGATCCCGCCGATCCTGATCACCGAGAACGGCTGCTCCTACGGCGTCCTGGACGACCAGGCGCGCATCGACTACCTCGACAGCCACCTGCGCGCGGTGGCACAGGCCATCGAGCAGGGCGTGGACGTCCGCGGCTACTACTGCTGGTCGCTGGTCGACAACTTCGAGTGGGCCGAGGGCTACACCCAGCGCTTCGGCCTGGTGCACGTGGACTTCGAGACCCAGGTGCGCACCCCTCGGCGCTCCTTCGGCTGGTACGCCGACACCATCCGCGCCCACCGCTGAGGGCGACCTCTCAGGCGGCGGCCGTCCCGAAGCGGAACCGTCCGACCGTGTGCATCCGGTCGGTGATGTGCACCAGCCGCGCCTCGGTCGCGTGCGCGCGCATCGGGAAGCGGCCGTGCAGCGCCGTCCGCAGCGTCGAGGCGTCCTCGCCGGGCGGCATCGGCACGCTGAGGTGCGGCACCACGTCGTCGAACTCCCCGCCGTAGGGCGGGAACTCCGGGAACAGCCTGGAGAGGCCGAGCGTCAGCCGACGGAAGACGTCGGGGGGCTCGGGCGTGAGGTAGACGGTGCCGCCGGGGAACTCCGCGACCGAGGTGAGCTCGTAGCCGAACGGGGTGACCTCGGCGAAGAAGCCGGCGAGCTCGCCCAGCACACCGGGGTCGAGGTCGGAGGCGGCCATGAACGGCGCCAGCAGGGTGATGTGGGCCGCGGTGCCGTCGTCGGAGGGCAACAGCTCGGGCTGCACCTGCATCGCCCGGGCGCGCACGACGACGTCGGCCTCACGCACCGGGATGAGGATGCCGGTGATGCCGCCGGCGGTCTGCGTCACGGGCGAAACGGTAGTGGTTCGCCGGCCCCTACGCTGGGAGTCATGGATCTGGGCCACCACCAGCACGGCCACGCCGCGGGGCGGGCGGAGGACCGCAGGCGGTTGCGCCTCGTCCTGCTCGTCACCGCCGCCGTGTTCGTGCTGGAGCTCGTCGGCGCCTGGACGAGCCAGTCGCTGGCGCTGCTGGCCGACGCGGGGCACCTGATGACCGACGCCGCGGCGCTCGTGGTGGCCCTCTCCGCCAGCTTCGTGGCCACCCTGCCGGCCACGCCCCGGAGGACCTTCGGCTACCACCGCGCCGAGATCCTCGCCGCGCTCCTCAACGCCCTGGTGCTGCTGGGCGTGTGCACCTACATCGCCTGGTCGGCGATCCGCCGCCTGGTGCAGCCCGAGCCCGTCGACGGCGCGCAGATGGTGGTCTTCGCGGCCGTGGCGCTGCTCGCAAACGCCGCCTCCCTGTTCCTGCTGGCGGGCCGCAAGGACGCCTCGCTGAACATGAAGGGCGCCTTCCTGGAGGTGCTCAGCGACACCATCGGCTCGGCGGCCGCGATCCTCGCCGGGCTCGTCGTGCTCCTCGTCGGCTTCACCCCGGCCGACTCGATCGCCTCCCTGCTGATCGCGGTGCTGATCCTGCCCCGGTCCTGGCAGCTGCTCCGCGAGGCGCTCGGCGTGCTGCTGGAGGCGGCCCCGCGGGGGGTCGACGTCGAGACCGTGCGCCGGCACCTGTCTCGTGCCGCCGGGGTGGTCGACGTGCACGACCTGCACGCCTGGACAATCACCAGCGGGATGCCCGCCCTCTCGGCCCACGTCACCGTGACCGACGCGGCGCTCGCGGAGCGTGGCGTCGGTGAGATCCTCGACGAGCTCTCGGGCTGCGTGGCCTCGCACTTCGGCATCGACCACGCGACCTTCCAGCTCGAGCCGGAGTCGCACCGTGAGCACGAGGACCTCGGCGAGCACGACCACGCGTGACCGCCGGCCGGGTCAGGCGCGCGCGGCGAGCTCCAGGCCCTGGGCGATCGCCCGCTTGGCGTCCAGCTCCGCCGCGACGTCCGCGCCACCGATGACCGAGACATCCCGCCCCGCGGCCAGCAGCTCGTCGTACAGGCCACGGACCGAGTCCTGCCCGGCGCAGACCACGACCTGGTCGACCGCCAGCACGCGAGGAGTTCCGTCGACGGTGAGGTGCAGGCCGGCGTCGTCGATGCGCTCGTAGCTCACCCCGCGCAGCTGGTGCACCCCGGCGTCGCGCAGCACCGCGCGATGTGCCCAGCCGGAGGTCTTGCCGAGCCCCTGGCCGATCGGGGTCGCCTTGCGCTGCAGCAGCCAGACCTCCCGCGCCGGCGTCCGGGGCTTCTTCTCCGTCAGGCCGCCCCGGTGCAGCGACGGGTCACCGACACCCCAGTGCGCCAGCCAGTCCTGCAGGTCCTCCGGCTCGTGGGTGAGGAAGTGCGCGACATCGACGCCGATGCCGCCCGCGCCGATCACCGCCACCCGCCGGCCCGGCACCACCGCGCCGGAGACCACCTCGGCATAGCTGGCCACCTTCGGGTGGTCGATGCCCTCGATCTGCGGGACCCGCGGCTGCACCCCGGTGGCGACCACGACCTCGTCGTACGGCGCCAGCAGGGCCGCGGTCGCCGCGGTGCCGAGGCGCAGCTCGACTCCCAGCACCTCCAGCCGCCGGCGGAAGTAGCGCAGCGTCTCGGCGAAGTCCTCCTTGCCGGGGATCCGCATCGCCAGCCGGAACTGGCCGCCGACCTGGCCGTCCTTCTCGAACAGCGTGACCGCGAAACCGCGCTCGGCGAACGAGCAGGCGGCGCTCAGCCCCGCCGGGCCCGCCCCCACCACCGCGACCGTGGGACGACGCCGTGCGGCAGCAGGGAGCGGGCGCAGCACCCGTTCGGTCTCGTGGCAGGCACGGGGGTTGACCAGGCAGGAGGCGCGCCTGTTGGCGAAGGTGTGGTCGAGACAGGCCTGGTTGCAGGCGATGCAGGTGTTGATCTCCTCGAGGCGTCCGGTGGCCGCCTTGCTGACCAGCTCGGGATCGGCGAGGAACGGCCGCGCCATCGAGACCAGGTCACAGGTGCCGTCCGCGAGCAGCTGCTCGGCCAGCTCGGGGGTGTTGATCCGGTTCGAGGCGCACACGGGCACCCCCACCTCGCGACGCAGCCGCGCGGTCGTCCACGCCCAGGCGCCCTGCGGCACCTGCGTGATGATCGTGGGCACCCGCGCCTCGTGCCAGCCGATCCCGGTGTTGAAGGCCGAGACCCCGGCCTCCTCGAGCCGGTGCGCGAGCTCGACGGTCTCCTCCCACGTCTGCCCGTCCTCCACGAGGTCGAGCAGCGACATCCGGAAGATGATCGGGAAGCCCTCGCCGACGGCGTCCCGGGTACGCCGCACCACCTCGACCGCGAAGCGCATCCGCTTCTCCGCGGTGCCACCCCAGGCGTCGGTGCGGTCGTTGGTCCGGGCGGCGAGGAACTGGTTGACCAGATACCCCTCGGAGCCCATCACCTCCACGGCGTCGTACCCGCCTAGTTGCGCGAGCCGGGCGGAGCGCGCGAACGCGCTGGCGGTCCGGTCGACGCCCTTGCTCGACAGTGCGCTCGGGCGGAACGGCGTGATCGGTGACCTGCGGCTCGAGGCGCCCACCGAGAACGGCGTGTAGCCGTAGCGACCGGCATGCAGCAGCTGCAGGGCGATCGCCGCGCCGTGCTCGTGCACCGCGTCGGTCACCTGGACGTGCCGGGCCGCGTGCAGCCGGCTGGTCATCTCCCCCGCGAAGGGCTTCAGCCAGCCGCGCTTGTTGGGCGCGTAGCCGCCGGTGACGACCAGCCCGACACCGCCCCGTGCGCGTTCGGCGAAGTAGGCGGCCAGCTTCGGCAGGTCCCGGACGCGGTCCTCCAGGCCGGTGTGCATGGAGCCCATCACGGTGCGGTTGCGCAGGGTGAGCCCGCCGAGGGTGAGGGGGGAGAGCAGGCGCGTGAACTCGGTCAACGGAGCTCCTTCGAGGGTGCACCCAGCGGGGCGGGCAGTGCTGGGGAGTCTGGTGGGCGCCCGCGGCATATGCAACGAGTTGCCCACGTGAGGGACACCACCCTCGGGTCGCGGCGCCCGGGCCCACGGACGAACGCGGCGAGCGGAGGCTGCCCGGCCCTAGAATTCTGCGCATGCGCATGACGAAGGCCGTGGCCGTCCTGGCCGTCCCGCTCCTCCTGGGCACGCTCGGCTGCGCGCCCAAGGGCCAGGACAAGAGCGCCTCGGCGGCATCCTCCGGCGGCGCCTCGGCCGCCGCCTGCACTCCGGCGAAGCTGCCGCTGAAGACGCCCGGCCAGCTGACCGTGGCGACGGACTCCCCGGCCTACGACCCGTGGTTCCGGCACAACGACCCGGCCAACGGCGAGGGCTATGAGTCCGCGGTCGCCTACGCCGTCGCCCGACAGCTCGGGTTCGACAGGTCGCAGGTGACCTGGGTCAAGATCCCGTTCAACAACTCCTACGCGCCGGGGCCGAAGCGCTTCGACTTCGACATCAACCAGATCTCGATCACCCCCGCCCGGGAGAAGGTCGTGGACTTCTCCGAGGGCTACTACTCCGCGGCGCAGGCGGTCATCGCGATGAAGAAGGAGCACCTGCGGCCCGGTTCGATGGCCGACCTGAAGGACCTCAAGCTCGGCGCGCAGACGGGCACGACCAGCCTCACCGCCATCCGTGACGTGATCAGGCCGACCCAGTCCCCGCTGGTCTTCACCAACACCAATGCCGCCAAGCAGGCGCTGGTGAACGGCCAGGTCGACGCGGTGGTCACCGACCTGCCCACGGCGTTCTACATCACCGCCGCGGAGATCCCCGGCTCGGAGATCCTCGGCCAGTTCCAGCCGGTCACCGGCCAGCAGGAGCAGTTCGGGCTGCTGATGCAGAAGGGCAGCGGGCTCAAGCCCTGCGTCGACAAGGCGATCACCACCCTGAAGCAGAACGGCACTCTCGCCGCCCTGGAGAAGCGTTGGCTCTCGCAGACGGTGAACGTCCCCGTCCTCAGGTGAGCGACTGGACGCCGAGTGCCCGCGAGCTGGAGCGGGCCCGGATCCGTCGGCAGGACCGTTTCCGTCGCGCCCTCATCGCGACGCTGGTCACCGTGGTCGCCGCGGGGGTGCTCTGGTACGTCGTGACCAGCTCGCCGGGCTGGCCCCGGGTGCGCGAGACGTTCTTCTCCGCCACCGCGGCCCGGGAGTCGCTGCCGGCGGTGGCCAAGGGCTTCGTCACCAACGTCGCGATGTTCCTGGTCGCCGAACCGCTGATCCTGGTGCTCGGCGGCCTGGTCGCGGTGACGCGCAGCACGGTGACGCCCTGGCTCGCCCCGGCCCGTGCGGTCGCGATCGTCTACACCGACCTGCTCCGCGGCGTACCGACCCTGCTCGTGGTGGTGCTGTTCGCCTTCGGCATCCCGGCGCTGCAGCTGACCGGCATCACCACCAGCCTCTTCTGGCTGACCCTCGCCGCGCTGGTGCTCTCCTACGGCGCCTACGTGGCCGAGGTGATCCGGGCCGGGATCGAGTCGATCCACCCGTCGCAGGTCGCCTCGGCCGAGGCGCTGGCGCTCTCGCGGGCCCAGACGCTGCGCCACGTGGTGCTGCCGCAGGCGCTGCGCCGGGTGGTGCCGCCGCTGCTCAACGACTTCGTGTCACTGCAGAAGGACACCGCGCTGGTCTCGGCCGTCGGTGTCTCCGATGCCCTGCTCGCTGCCCAGGACTACGGCAACTACCACTTCAACTACACGCCGCTGCTGGTCACGGCGGCCTTCTTCGTGGCCCTGACCATCCCGCTGGCGCGCTTCACCGACTGGTTGGGCCGCCGGGCGCAGCGCCGGGAGCGTGGCCGGTGAGACCCCTGCTGGAGCTCAGTGGCGTGCGCAAGTCGTACGCCGACCGCGTCGTGCTCGCCGACGTCGAGCTCACCGTGCACCAGCACGACGTGGTGTGCCTGATCGGGGCCTCGGGCTCGGGGAAGTCGACGTTGCTGCGCTGCATCGACCTGCTGGAGCAGGTCGACGACGGCGTGATCCTGCTCGACGGCACCGAGATCTCCGACCCCCGCGTCGACGCCCGCGACGTACGCCGCCAGATCGGCATCGTCTTCCAGGCCTACAACCTCTTCCCGCACCTGACCGTGCGGGAGAACTGCGTGCTCGCGCCCCGCAAGGTGCACGGCATGACCCGCCCCGAGGCCACCGCCCGGACGGACGACCTGCTCGCGCGGTTCGGGCTCGCGGACAAGGCCGACGCGCACCCCGACCAGCTCTCCGGCGGTCAGCAGCAGCGGGTGGCGCTGGTCCGCGCGCTGTGCACGAGCCCCCGCCTGCTGCTGCTCGACGAGATCACCGCCGCCCTCGACCCGGAGCTGGTCGGTGAGGTCCTGGAGGTCGTGCGGGCCGAGGCCGAGGCGGGGATGACGATGATCCTCGCCACCCACGAGATGGCGTTCGCCCGCGACGTCGCCAGCACGATCTGCTTCCTCGACGAGGGCCGCATCCTCGAGCAGGGCCCGCCCGAGCAGGTGCTCCGCGACCCCGCGCACGAGCGCACCCGGCAGTTCCTGCGGCGGGTGCTGGCCGGGTAGCCCTGCATACCCCTTGCCTCAGATACCCCCTAGGGGTATACAGGAGGCATGACGCACCAGCCCGTGGCCCGGGAACACGCCCAGCACGCCGCACCCTCCGCCACCTGGCGCACCGCCGCGTCGGCGACCCTGCACTGCCTCACCGGCTGCGCCATCGGTGAGGTGCTCGGCATGGTGCTGGCGACCTGGTGGTCCTGGGGCAACGCCGGCAGCGTGGTGCTCTCCGTCGTGCTCGCCTTCTTCTTCGGCTACCTGCTGACCTTCTCCTCGGTGCGGGGCGAGGTGGGCGTTGCCCGGGCGGTCCGCCTGGCCCTGGCCGCGGACACGGTGTCGATCCTCGTCATGGAGGTCGTCGACAACGGCTTCATGCTGGTGGTGCCCGGTGCCCTCGACGCGACGCTGACCGACGGGCTCTTCTGGGCCTCGCTGGCCGCTTCTCTGGCGGTGGCGTTCGTGGTGACGGTGCCGGTGAACCGCTGGATGATCGGCCGCGGCAGGGGGCACGCGGTCGTGCACGCGATGCATTGAGCCTCGCCGCACCGGACCCGGCGTCCTACCATCGCCGCATGGAGTCCGCCGAGCTGCGCACGCTGCAGCAGCCGCTGAAGGACCGCTACCGCACCGACCCCGGGACCGCGCTCACCCCGGTCTCGGCCGGCGGCCGCTTCGCCGGCGACGGAGTGGCGGTCGAGGTCGACCGGCAGTCCGGGGTCACCCGCGCCGGGCTGCACCCGGCCACCGGTGGGGACGGCAGCGAGGTCTGCTCGGGCGACATGCTCCTCGAGGCGCTGGTGGCCTGCGCCGGGGTCACCCTGCGGTCGGTCGCCACGGCGATGGGGATGCAGATCCGCTCCGGGCAGGTCAGGGCGGAGGGGCTCTTCGACGCGCGCGGCACCCTGGGCGTGGACCGGTCGGTGCCCGTCGGGCTCCAGGACGTGGTGGTGACCTTCGAGGTCGACACCGACGCCGACGAGGCTGCCCTGCAGCGGCTCGCCGTGGCCACCGAGCGCTACTGCGTCGTCGGGCAGTCCCTGGCCACACCGCCACGCTTCGAGGTGCACCGCGCCGCTCTGCGATGATCCGGTGCCATGGCGACGACGCTCGGACAGGGGACCGGACCGCTCCGCGGCCTCAAGGTGGTCGAGCTTGCCGGCATCGGGCCCGGCCCGCACGCCTGCATGACCCTGGCCGACCTCGGCGCCGACGTCATCCGCGTCGACCGGCCGGGCGGTGGGCTGCTGGGCAGCGGCCCGCACGACGTGCTGGCGCGCGGCCGGCCCAGCGTCGCGCTCGACCTCAAGCATCCGCGCGCGGTCCGGACCGTGCTCGACCTGGTGGACGCAGCGGACGTGCTCGTGGAGGGCATGCGTCCCGGCACCACCGAACGCCTCGGGCTCGGCCCCGAGGAGTGCCACGCCCGCAACCCGCGCCTGGTCTACGGCCGGATGACCGGTTGGGGGCAGGCCGGCCCGCTGGCCGCCAGCGCCGGGCACGACATGAACTACATCTCCGTCGCGGGCACGCTCTTCGGCCTGGGCCAGGACCCGGACCGGCCGCACTTCCCGTCCAACCTGCTCGGCGACTTCGGCGGCGGCTCGACCTACCTGGTCATCGGCATCCTCGCCGCGTTGCTGGAAGCGCGCGCCTCGGGCCGCGGTCAGGTCGTCGACGCCGCCATCGTCGACGGCACCGCCCACCTCAACGCGATGGGCGCCTCCTTCCTGGCCGCGGGCCTGCCTGCGGACCGTCGGGCGTCCGGCCTGCTCGACGGCGGCGTCCCGTGGTACGACGTCTACGAGACCGCCGACGGCCGGCACCTGTCCGTCGCCGCGCTGGAGGACCGCTTCTACGCCGAGCTGCTCCGGCTCCTCGACCTCGAGGGGACGGCGCCGGACCGCGACGACCTGGGCAACCTCGGCGAGCTGCGCCGGCTCTTCACCGCCCGCTTCAAGGAGCGCACCCAGGCGGAGTGGGCGGCGGTGTTCGAGGGCACCGATGCCTGCGTGGCCGCGGTGATCCCGCTGACCGACGCGGCCGAGCACCCGCACAACCGGGCGCGGGAGACCTTCGTCGAGCGCGACGGGCTGCTGCAACCCGCGCCGGCTCCCCGCTTCTCGCGGACGCCGGGCACGCTGACCACCGGGCCGTCGAAGGCCGGCGCCGACACCCGGGACGCCCTCAGGGCCTGGGGCATCGCCGACGTCGACGGGCTCCTGGAGAGTGGCGCTGCAGTGCAGGCCTGACCGGGCTAGCGTGAGGTCGTGCGCCTGAGCACCCGCTGCTGCGTGGTCGGGGGCGGTCCCGGCGGGATGATGCTCGCATTCCTGCTCGCCCGGGCCGGTCTCGACGTCACCGTGCTGGAGAAGCACGGCGACTTCCTCCGGGACTTCCGCGGCGACACGATCCACCCCTCGACGCTGACGGTGATGCACGAGCTCGGTCTCCTCGACGAGTTCCGTCCGCTGCTGCAGAACGAGATCACCACGCTCGACGTGGTCCTCGGGGAGCGGCGGATCACTCCGGTCGACTTCTCGACGCTGCCCCCACCGGTGAGGTTCCTGGGGCTGATGCCGCAGTGGGACTTCCTGGACTTCCTCGCCGGCAAGGCGGCCGCCTACCCCGGTTTCCGGCTGCTGATGCGCACCGAGGCCACCGGCCTCCTGGACGAGGACGGCCGGGTCACGGGGGTGGCCGCCCGTGGGCCGGAGGGGCCGCTGCAGGTCGACTGTGACCTCGTCGTCGCCGCCGACGGTCGGGACTCCGTCGTACGCCGCGAGGCCGCGCTGCCGGTGCGGGACACCGGCGTGCCGATCGACGTGCTCTGGTTCCGGCTGGAGAAGCCGGACCCCGAGCCCCCTCCGACGCTGGCCTACGTGGCCCACGGCGACTTCGTTCTGACCATCGACCGGGGCGACTACTACCAGGGCGGGATGCTGATCCCCAAGGGCTCGCTCGGTCACGTCCGCGCCGAGGGCCTCGGCCGGCTGCGCGACCGGCTGGTGACGGCGGCGCCCGTGCTCGGCGGCTGCGTCGACGGCCTGCGTGACTGGGAGCAGGTCAAGCTGCTCGCCGTGCAGGTCAACCACCTGCCGACGTGGCACCGGCCCGGCCTGCTGTGCATCGGGGACGCCGC
This sequence comes from Marmoricola sp., assembly GCA_036518175.1. Classification (GTDB taxonomy): domain Bacteria; phylum Actinomycetota; class Actinomycetes; order Propionibacteriales; family Nocardioidaceae; genus Marmoricola. Next base: position 8,618 of record DATDNR010000156.1, on the reverse strand, counting down.
CCACGCGATGTCCCCCGCGTTCGGCGTCGGGGTCAACTACGCCGTCCAGGACGCGATCGCCGCCGCCCGCACCCTCGCCGGCCCGTTGCGCGCCGGCGTGCCGGCCCGGGAGCACCTCGCCGCGGTCCAGCGACGCCGCGCCTGGGCCACCCGGGCGGTGCAGCGGATCCAGGTCCTGGCCCACCGGGTCGTGGCCAGGCCGGGCGGCCGCACGGTGCCCGACCCGCTGCTCCGTCTCGAGCAGCTGACCGAGCCGGCGCTGCAGCGCGTCACCGCCCGCTTGGTCGGCCTCGGCTTCCGCCCCGAGCACGTGGCCGGGTGACCGGCGCCACAGCCGTGACCCCGTTGACGGTGACAGCGTTACTGTCACAATGGCAGCCATGACAGAAGCCTTCGTGTACGACGCGATCCGCACGCCCCGCGGCAAGGGCAAGAAGGACGGCTCGCTGCACGGCACCAAGCCGATCGACCTCGTCGTCGGGCTGATCCACGAGGTGCAGCGGCGCAACCCCGGACTGGACCCCCACCGGGTCGACGACGTCGTGCTGGGCGTGGTCAGCCCCCTCGGCGACCAGGGCGGTGACATCGCCAAGACCGCGGCGCTGGCGGCGGGACTGCCCGAGACCGTCTCCGGGGTGCAGCTCAACCGCTTCTGCGCCTCGGGTCTGGAGGCGGTCAACCAGGCGGCCTCGCGGGTCCGTGGTGGCTTCGAGGAGCTGATCCTCGCCGGGGGCGTGGAGTCGATGAGCCGGGTGCCGATGGGCTCCGACGGCGGCCCCTGGGCCACCGACCCCGCCACCGCCTTCGCCACCTCGTTCGTGCCGCAGGGCATCGGCGCGGATCTGATCGCGACCCTGGAGGGCTTCACGCGCGAGGACGTGGACGCCTTCGCCGTCGAGTCCAACCAGCGTGCCGCCAAGGCCTGGGCGGACGGCCGGTTCGCCAAGTCGGTGATCCCGGTCAAGGACCAGAACGGCCTCACCGTGCTCGGCCACGACGAGTTCATCAAGCCCGAGTCGACCGTCGAGGGCCTGGGCCGGCTCAAGCCCTCCTTCGCCGGGATCGGCCAGCAGGCCGGCTTCGACTCGGTCGCGCTGGAGAAGTACCACTGGGTCGAGCGGATCGACCACGTCCACCACGCCGGCAACTCCTCGGGCATCGTCGACGGCGCCGCGCTGGTGGCGATCGGCAACGAGCAGGTGGGCAGCGACCTCGGCCTCACCCCGCGGGCACGGATCGTCTCCGCGGCGGTCTCCGGCGCCGACCCGACGATCATGCTCACCGGCCCGGCACCGGCCGCGCGCAAGGCGCTGGCCAAGGCGGGGCTCGAGACCGGCGACATCGACCTCTTCGAGATCAACGAGGCGTTCGCCGCGGTCGCGATGCGCTTCATGCGCGACCTGGGCATCAGCCACGAGATCACCAACGTCAACGGCGGCGCGATCGCGATGGGGCACCCGCTGGGCGCCACCGGCGCGATGATCCTGGGCACGCTCGTCGACGAGCTCGAGCGCCGCGACCTGCGCCACGGCCTGGCCACCCTCTGCGTCGGCGGGGGCATGGGCATCGCCACCATCGTCGAGCGCATCTGACTCCTCCGTCGTACTCCCCGCAAAGGACCGCACCGTGACCGAAACCGCAACGCCCGAAGGCCAGCCCGAGGAGCAGCAGAGCGCCGTCCGCTACGACCTCGGGTCCGACGGCATCGTGGTGCTCACGCTCGACGACCCCACCTCGAGCGCGAACACGATGAACGACCTCTACCAGAAGTCGATGCACGCGGCCATCGACCGCCTCCACGCCGACCGCGAGCAGGTCACCGGCGTGGTCATCACCAGCGCGAAGAAGACGTTCTTCGCCGGCGGCAACCTGAAGATGATGCAGGCCGCCGGGCCGGACGACGCCGCGGACATCTTCGACAACGTCGAGGCGATCAAGGCCGACCTGCGGCGCCTCGAGACGTTCGGACGGCCCGTGGTCGCCGCCATCAACGGTGCCGCGCTCGGGGGCGGCCTGGAGATCGCGCTGGCCTGCCACCACCGCATCGTCGTCGACGACCCCAAGGCCGAGATCGGGCTGCCCGAGGTCACGCTCGGCCTGCTGCCCGGCGGTGGCGGCGTCACCCGGGTGGTGCGCATGCTCGGCATCCAGCAGGCACTGATGGACGTGCTGCTCACCGGCACCCGCTTCAAGCCCGCGGCGGCCCGCGACAAGGGCCTGGTCGACGAGCTGGTCGCCAGCCGCGAGGACCTGCTGACCGCCGCCAAGGCGTGGATCGGGGACCACGCGGGCGACGAGGACGCGGCCCGCAACCCCTGGGACCGCGAGGGCTACAAGATCCCCGGCGGCTCGCCGTCGAACCCGAAGTTCGCCGCGATGCTGCCGGCCTTCCCGGCCATGCTGCGCCAGCAGGCGAAGGGGGCGGACTACCCGGCACCCCGGGCGATCATGTCCGCGGCGATCGAGGGTGCCCAGGTCGACTTCGAGACCGCGACCACGATCGAGTCGCGCTACCTCACCGCACTGATCACCGGGTCGAACTCGAAGAACATGATCCAGGCCTTCTTCTTCGACCTCTCCGCGATCAACTCCGGGTCGCTGCGGCCCGAGGGCGTCGAGACGTTCAGCGCCACCCGCGTCGGCGTGCTCGGCGCGGGCATGATGGGCGCCGGCATCGCCTACGCCTGCGCCCGGGCCGGCATGGAGGTGGTGCTCAAGGACGTCAGCCCGGAGGCCGCGGAGAAGGGCAGGTCCTACTCGGACCAGCTGCTCGCCAAGGCCGTGTCGCGCGGCCGGATGGACGAGCAGAAGAAGGCGGAGATCCTCGACCGGATCACCCCGACCGCCGTCCCCGAGGACCTCAAGGGCTGCGACCTGGTCATCGAGGCCGTCTTCGAGGACCCCGCGCTGAAGGCGAAGGTCTTCGCCGAGGTCCAGGGCGTCGTCGACCCCGACGCGCTGCTCTGCTCCAACACCTCCACCCTGCCGATCACCGAGCTCGCCCGCGCCGTCGACCGCCCGGCCGACTTCATCGGGCTGCACTTCTTCTCGCCGGTCGACAAGATGCCGCTGGTCGAGATCATCAAGGGGGAGCAGACCTCCGAGGAGACCGTGGCCCGCGCGATCGACGTGGTGATGCAGATCCGCAAGACACCGATCGTGGTCAACGACAGCCGCGGCTTCTACACCAGCCGGGTGATCGGCACCATGGTCAACGAGGGCCTGGCCATGCTCGGCGAGGGCGTGCACCCGATGTCCATCGAGCGGGCCGCCACCCAGGCGGGCTACCCGGTCGGCACGCTGCAGCTCTCCGACGAGCTCAACCTCGAGCTGATGGCCAAGATCGCCAAGGCCACCGCCGACGCCGAGGGCGACCGCTACGTGCCGCACCCGGGCACGACGGTGGTCGAGAGGATGCTCGAGGCGGGCCGTCCGGGCAAGCTGCGCGGCGCCGGCTTCTACGACTACGGCGAGGACGGCAAGCGGCAGGGCCTGTGGCCGGGCCTCGCCGAGCTCTTCCCGCCGCGGGAGGAGCCGGCCGACATCCGCGACCTCGAGGACCGTTACCTCTTCGCCGAGGCGCTGGAGACCGCCAGGTGCTTCGAGGAGGGTGTGATCGAGTCGGCCGCGGCGGCCAACATCGGCTCGATCATGGGCATCGGCTACCCCCCGCTCACCGGTGGCACGGTGCAGTTCATGCAGGGCTACGACGGCCCCACCGGCAAGGGCCTGCAGGGCTTCGTCGCCCGGGCTCGCGAGCTGGCCGAGCGGTACGGTGACCGCTTCGCACCGACCGACCGGCTGGTGGAGATGGCCGAGCAGGGGGAGACCTTCCCCGCCTGACGTTCGTTCGGTCGGTTCGCGCCCGCAGGGGCGCCGGTTCGGGGAGAATCCCCGGGTGGACGAGTTGCAGGAGCCGGCGGCACGGATCGACGTGCGCGAGCTGTGGGTGCGTTTCGGCTCCGTCGACGCCGTCCGCGGCATCGACCTGCGGGCCCACCCGGGTCGGGCGACGGCGCTGCTCGGCCGCAACGGCGCCGGCAAGTCCACGACGATGCGGGTGCTGGCGGGCGTGATCCCGCCGACCTCCGGTGAGGTGCTGGTCGACGGCATCGACGTACGACGCGACCCGCTGGCCGTCAAGCGCCTCGTCGGCTACTGCCCCGACGTCGGTGGACTGGTGCCGCGCGCGACACCGTGGGAGCACCTCCAGCTCGCCGCCCGGCTGAGGCGGATGGAGGACTGGCAGGAGCGTGCGCACGATCTGCTCGAGCGGTTCGACCTCGGCGCCGCCGCGCACCGGGTGACCGCGGGCTTCAGCCACGGCATGGGCCGCCGGATGTCGGTGATCCTCGCCTGCTTCCACCGACCCTCGGTGCTGCTCCTCGACGAGCCCTTCGACGGCGTCGACCCGGTCGGTGTCGAGGCCACCCTGGAGGTGGTCGCCGACGCCCGCGCCCGCGGCGCCTGCGTGCTGGTCTCCACCCACCTGCGTGACCTCGCCATGGAGGCCTGCGAGAGCGCCCTGGTGCTGCGCGGCGGCTCGACGGTGGCGAGCATGTCGGCCGCGGAGCTCGTCGGGGAGGAGGGCGCTGTTGCCTACCGGGCTCTCCTGGACTGAGCTGGACCGCTCGGTCGACGACCTGCGGGCGGTGCTCCGCTTCCGCGGCGCCAGCCTCGAGGCGCGCGCCCGCCGGCGGCTGCGCATCGGCGCCGGCGTGGTGCTGCTGCTGACGGCGGCGGCGGTCGTGGTGCCGGCGTACGTCCGGGACGCCCTGCACGGCCAGCGCGTCGGCGAGTTCCTGCCGATCCTGCCCTCGCTCTACCTCGGCTTCCTCTTCCTGACGATCCTCACCGCCAGCGCCTCCGGCGGCGGCCGGGAGATCCTGCCGCGCGACCAGGCGGTCGCGTTCCCGCTGTCCACCACGACCGACCACGTCGGGGCGCTGCTGATGGCCCCGCTCAACGTCGCCTGGCTGATGCAGGCCTGGGCGCTGCTCGGGCTCACCGCCTACGTCCTCGGTCCCGCGCACCTGTGGGCCGCGGAGCTGCCGGTGCTCCTCTGGCTGGCCCTGGCGACCGCGCTGGCCCAGGTGGCCGGCTGGCTGCTGGAGTGGGTACGCCGCGGCCCGCACGGCATCTGGATCGCCCGCGGGATCACCGCGGCCTTCTTCGCGCTGGTCGGCGCGCTGATCGTCTCCCACCGGCTGACCACGGTGCTCGACCACAGCCCCACCGTGCGGATCCTGCTCGCGGCCGCGTGGGGATCTGGTGGCAACTGGTGGGCGTGGGCCCGCTTCCTGCTCGAGGCGGTGCTGGCCACCGCGATCGTGGTGGTGCTGGGTGCGATCCCCGCCCGGTGGGCGCTGAAGCGCACCCAGCGCGAGGAGCTGAGGCTGGAGTCCGGCGTGCACCCGGCCCGGCCGACCCCGCGCTCCGACCTCGTGGCCATGCTGCGCATCGACCGCTCCGCGATCTGGCGCTCGGTGCCGCTGCGACGCGGCCTGCTGGTGCTGGCGTTCATGCCCGGCCTGGTGGCCTTCTCCGGGCACCTCGAGTGGCGGATGGTCATCATCCTCCCCGGGCTGGTCGTCTCCGGAGGAGCACTGCTCTTCGGCGTGAACACCTGGTGCCTCGACGGCCGCGGTGCGCTGTGGCGCGACAGCCTGCCGGCCGCGCCCCACCTGGCCTTCCTCTCCCGGGTGCTGGTGCTCTACGAGGTGCTGCTGGTCTCCGCGGCGCTCACCATCGTGCTCGCCGCCCTGCGGGCCGGCACGCCGACCAGCAGCGAGGTGGTGGCGCTGGCCTGCGCCACCCTGGTCGTGGCGGCCCAGGTGGTGCGCGCCTCGATGACCTGGTCGGTGCGCCGCCCCTTCGCGGTCGACCTGCGCAGTGCCCGCGCCACACCGGCGCCGCCGGTCGTGATGGTCGGCTACAGCGCCCGGCTGGCGCTGTCGACCACGGTCACCGGGATGGTGTTCTCGGGACTCGCCCTGCTGCCGGACTGGCGGTTCACCGTGCTGCTGGCGCTGACGATGTTGCTGTGGTCGTCGTACCGCCTGGCGCGCACGGCCTCGGCCTGGACCGACCCGCAGGTGCGCTCGCGGATCGTCGCCGTCGTGGCGAGCTGAGGGCTACTTCCCGACGGCGCAGCTGATCAGCTGGTGGTTCACCGAGGTGGCCACCCCGGTCTGCTTGCCGAGCAGGTCGTCGACCATCGCCTGCTTGGCGTCGGACCGGTTGATCTCGTTGGCACAGGCGGCGAAACGGTCCTTGTTGATCAGGTTGGGCCTCGCGGCGTCGAACTTCTGTGCCTCGAGCCTGCCGTAGTCGACACAGTCGAAGTAGGCGTCGACGAAGCCGACGACGACGTCCTTCGACGGCCGCGTCTTGTTGTGCGGGTTTGCCTGCAGCTGCTTGGTGAGCACGCCGCTCTGCACCAGCCGGTCGGTGCCGGTCCTGTCGACCCACTCCTTCGAGATGCAGTTGGCGTCCTTGGCCGTCAGGTGCTGGCCCTGCAGCTCCCGGGAGAGACCGTGCGCCGCCTTCGCCTGCTGCGGGTCGGTGCCCCCGCATCCGGCGAGCCCGAGCAGCGCCACGGCGGCCACGCCCGCGCACAGCCGGGCGGAGGTCGTCCTCACTTCTGGGCCTTCGCCTGGCAGGTCTGCACGGCCTGGGCGTTCTTGGTCATCAGCTTGCGGTCGGTCTTGCCGGTCATCGTCGAGACCAGCAGCAGCTTCTCGTCGGACTTCGGCATCGCCTTGGAGAAGCAGCCGGCCATCTTCTTCGCGTCGACCTTCGGGTTGACCTTCGCGACCGCCTGCGACTGCAGCTTCGCGTAGTCGATGCAGCCGAGCAGCGCGTCGGCGTAGTCACTGGCGAGGCCGGGGGTGATCTTGGTGCCGTTCTGGGTGTTGACCTGCCCGGAGGCGGTGAGCACCTTGCTCCGCTTCAGCTTCGCCACGCCGGACTTGTCGACCCAGCTGTCGGCGATGCAGCTGGCGTCCTTCTTCGAGATGCTGCCGTTGCCGTGCTGGGCCAGGTAGCGGCTCATCCTGTTCGCCGTCTGCTGCTCGGCGCCGGACAGGTCGTGCCCGCCGTTGCTGCTGCCGCCTCCGTTGCCGCCGCAGCCGGCGGTGGTCCCGACCAGCATCAGGGCAGCGGCCAGGGCGGACAGGAACTTCTTCATGATGGGTCCTCGTGATCGGGGGCACGGGTCATCCGCGACAGCGGGGTGCGGGCGGCATCATCGCACGCGTCCCCCAAGGGTGCACCACGGAAACAAATCGAGAGGCTGTGGCCCGACTTGCCCCGATATGTTTATGATGCTTGCCCGGTCCAACGTTTCCCTGGGGGGTCTCCACATGAAGAAGCTGTCCGCACTGCTGGCGACGTGCGCGCTCGTGATGCTCGGGCTCGTCGCCGTGGGCAGCCCGGCGCAGGCCTACCCGCAAGAGGGGTTCACGGTCAGCATCGTGGCCCAGACGGTGCACAGCGGCGCCGTCGTCAGTGCCTACGCGCGCAGCCAGAACCCCTGTGCCTGGAGCGCCAGCTTCGCCGGCCAGAGTGACGCGGCGACCGGCAAGCAGTTCCACATGCAGTTCACGGCTCCGCAGGTGCACCGGCCGACCACCGTGCCGCTGCGCGTCAGCTGCGTGACCGCGACGCCGGGCGGCGGTGGCACCAGCGTCGCCGTGCACACCCAGACCTACCACCGCACCATCAACGTGCGCGTCCTCCCGGCAACGGCCGCCACCCAGGCTGGCAGCCAGGCGAGCGCCGGCGGCGCCATGCCCAACACCGGTGGTCCGAACCTCGGGCTGCTCGCCGCAGGCGGCGTGCTGGTGCTCGGTGGCGGTGCGGCCATCACCGCCGGCATGCGCCGGCGCCGCACGACCGCGTGACGCGGGCCCCTCGACGCAGGAAGACCACACGACGGTGGCTGCTCTTCGGAGCGGCCGCCGTCGTCGTCGTTGCGGCGGGCATCCTCGGCCTCCAGGTGTTCGGCGCCGTCACGGCGTTGACCGCCGCGCGCTCCCAGGCGCACACGCTCGAGGGCCAGCTGCGCGACGGTGACCTGGCCGGTGCCCGGGCCACCACCCTCCGGCTGCGCGACAGCGCGGCGCGGGCCGAGCGCCGCACCGGCGGGCCGCTGTGGTGGGCGGCGGCCCGGCTCCCGGTGGTCGGTCCCACCTTCGGCGCGGTGCGGACGGCCGCACGCAGCCTCGACCTGGTGGCGCGCGACGCCGTCCCCGCGGCCAACCGGGTGGGCGCGGCCGTCGAGCAGGGCGCCCTCGCCCCCCGCCGGGGCGCCGTCACGCTGCCGCTGCTCCGGCTGCTCGCTCCGCCGGTGCACCGTGCCGCGGCCGCGCTCGACACCGCCGACGCCGCCCTGGCCGCGGTCGAGCCGCGGGACCTGCTCGGCCCGGTGCAGGGCACCTTCGCTCACCTCCAGGCGCAGGTGGCGACGGCGCGAGGAGCGGCCGACGCCGTGGACACCTCGCTGCAGGTGCTGCCCGGCATGCTCGGTGCCGACGGCCCCCGCACCTGGCTGCTGCTGGTGCAGAACAACGCCGAGATCCGGGCGACCGGCGGGATGGCGGGCTCCTGGGCGGTGC
>DATDNR010000155.1:0-9898 GCA_036518175.1 Marmoricola sp. | reverse complement strand
CCGCATCTCGCCGAGCTCGGACCAGTCGCGGCCGGGTGCTTCCACGTTGACGATCCGGGGCGTGCGCGCGAGGTGGCGGGGGAGCACCTGCTGCGCCTGCCGGAAGTGCTCCGACCCGACATGGGCCGCTCCTGCCTCCCCGTCGCGGAACGCCTCCACCAGCACGTATTCGTCCGAATCGTCGACGCTGCGGGACCACTCGAACCACAGGCAGCCGTCCTCGGCCCGGGTCGCCTCGGTGAACTCGCGGGCGATCTCGGGCCAGGCGTCGGCGTACTCCGGCAAGACCTGGAACTTCGCGGTGATGAAGATCAACGCCGACCTCCCGAGCCGATGTCCGTACCTCACTCTGTCCTCAGGAGTGCGCGTCCGCAATACGCAGTTGGTCGTCGGCCTCGGACGGGCACGGGAGGTTGCGGGTATTCCTCTCCTTCCGGGCGTTCCTCCCCGCTTGCGTCCCCTTTCCGGGGCCTGGCCCAGTCGTTCGTCGGCCAGGCGCGACGAGCTCGGTCAGCGACCGCACCCGGCCACGGCCGCCGCGACGGCACCGACCAGGCGCTCGTCGAGCACGTCCGGGACGATGGCGTCCGGCGCTGGCTGGTCGACCAGAGCGGCGATCGCGTCGGCAGCCGCGGCCAGGAGCGGTGCCTCCACGCGCCGGATCCCCGCGTCCAGCATCCCCCGGAACACGCCCGGGAAGGCCAGCACGTTGTTGATCTGGTTGGGCATGTCACTGCGCCCGGTGGCGACCACCGTCGCGTGCCGGCGTGCTTCGGCCGGGTCGAACTCCGGGTCGGGGTTGGCCAGCCCGAAGGCGATCGCACCATCCTGCATGGCCGAAAGCATGGAAGCGTCGACGATCCCCGGAGCACTGACACCGATGAAGACGTCGGCCCCGTCCAGCGCCTGCGCCAGGTCGTCCACGTCGCCCCGCGGGCTCGTGTGCGCGGCAAGCCAGGCCTTCTCACCCGCGAGATCCCGGCCGGGGCGGAGGACCCCTCGGCTGTCGCACACGGTGATACGGCGTACTCCCTGGTCGAGCAGCAAGCGAGTGACCGCACTTCCCGCGGCCCCGGCACCCGAGATCACCACGGAGACGTCCTTCAGCTCCTTGTCCACCACACGCAGTGCGTTGCGCAGCGCGGCGAGCACGACGATCGCGGTGCCGTGCTGGTCGTCGTGGAAGACGGGTACGTCGAGCTCCTCCTGCAGGCGAGCCACCAGCTCGAAGCATCTCGGTGCGGCGACGTCCTCGAGGTTGATCCCGCTGACGCCCACCGCGACGTCGGCGATCGTGTGCACCAGATCGTCGACGTCGCGGCTGCGCAGCGGCAGCGGCCAGGCGTCGACACCCGCGAGGTGCTTGAACAGCGCCGACTTGCCTTCCATGACCGGCAACCCGGCGCGCGGGCCGACGTCACCGAGACCGAGGATCGCCGAGCCATCGGTCGCGATGAAGATTCGATTGCCGAGTCCGGTCACCTCGGGTACTGCTGAGTCGTCATCCGCGGCACGTCGTACTTCCTCGGCCACTCCGGGGGTGTAGACGCGGGACAGGTCGTCGTGGTCGGTGACGGTGACGGTCGGGCTGATCTCGATCTTGCCTGGGGACATGGCCTGTCGCGTACCCGAAGTCGCTCAACCAACGCCCGGTCGCGGCGAGGTCGAGGGCGGCGCAGACGTCGAAGGCTCATCGGCCGGACGGGTGCGGCCGAGCGGTTCACGGCAAGAGCTCAGCGTCGGCAGGCCCACTCCGAGCGCAGGATCGAGTACAGGTAACCGTCGTGGTAGGCGCCTTCGCGCCACTGCGCTCCCCGGGTCACACCCCCCTGCTGGAAGCCGACCTTCTCCAGGGACCGTTGCTCTGCGGCATTCTCTACGTCGGTATGGGCCTCGACCCGGTTCACGGTGGTGTGCAAGAAGAACAGGTCGACCAGCTGCCGCTGCGCCTCCGTGCCCACGCCCTGACCACGTGCAGCGGCAGCCAGCCAGATGCCGATCATCGGGTTGCGCGACTGTGGGTTGGGACCCCAGCGCTGCCAGACCCAGCTGACGTTGCCGAGCACGGCGCCGCCGTTGTCCTCGACCACCGCGAGGCCACCCAGCTCCGCTGTCAGTGACGGATCCTGAACACCGGGGCGCGGGCGACGGGGCCCGAAGCTCTCGTACGGCGAATCGCCGCCGACCAACTGCGGAAGGTCTTCCTCGACCACGGGCCGCAAGCGCACGAGCATGCCGCCAAACGTAGCGTCCTGGGGCGAGATCGCTCTCCACATGGCGAAGCCGCAGGCCGGAGACGAGCTCTGGCCTGCGGCTTTCGGTGGTGGGCAGGGGCGGGGTCGAACCGCCGACCTTCCACTTTTCAGGAAGATCGTTTGTGCAGGTCAGAAGGCTCCTGGATGTCGAAGTGCAACCCGCGTGCAACTCGTCGCCTGCCACGAGTATGAGACCGGTCTGAGCGGTCGTCTGCCAGGTTCATGGGACCACCTGGGTTGCCAGTCAACGGACCACCCGGTGCGCCTCGCCTGTGGTCTCTCGATGTTCTCGTTGACCGCCCCCGCGTCATGTTCGTGGCCGCGGAGGTCGTCGAGGGTGGGGTTCCGGGAGGTCAGCCTGCAGGGTGGAGAGCCAGGTCGACTTGCGGACATGTGCTAATTGCCCGACCCGGAGTCAGGGCGGCGGCAGAGGGCGCACGTGTTGATCTTCACCGCCGTGGTGCCTCGCACATGTCCGTGTGGTTGAGCTACTCAAGACTCTGACCGCGGGTCACCGACACCGGCGCGGTGAACCCGACGCTGTCGACCGGCTGGTTGCACTACGCCCAGCACGCCGGGTTCGGCACCGACCCCGCGCGGGTCAGCTCCCCTCAGGACAAGCCGTGGGTGGAACGGGTGGTGCAGTGCATGCGCGTCAGCTTCCGGGCCGGCGAGACCTTCGTCGACCTCGCCGACGCCCGGGCGGCGCCGAGACGTAGAGCTTGACCAGCTCACTGTCGGCGGCGGCGTCCAGCAGACGCGCGGCCTCTAGCTCGGCGAACGCCTCGGCCGGCCGCCGCTGCGTGGTGCGGTAGTTCTGCATCCCGGCCCGCTGCGCGCACCATACCGCGGTCGGTTGGTGAAGACCCATCCCCGGCAGCCACCCGGAGGCCGGTCCACCGACCGCGACGACCTGCCCGCGGAGAAGGCCGCTGCGCGCTGCGCGACCTCACCAGCGCTGATCGCGGTGTGCGCCGGGCAGGCGCCGTGCCCGGGCAGCGAAGATGAGCCACGCCGCGTTCCTCGAGCTCGTCCTGGCCGACGAGATCGCCCGACGCGAGTCCCCTTCGCGATGCTGCGGGCCGGTACCGGCGCGTGGACGTCACGTTCAGGCTCGTCTCCGGGCGTTGCGGAGATCGGCGCCCACCGCGTGAAGGTGACGGAGGGCGGTGGCGTACGACGCGCGTGCGGTGGTCTCCTCGTAGCGGACGGACCGGTCCTCGCAGAATCGGCGAACCACGACGTGGGCGTGCCGCAGGTTCGGTCGGGGCATGCTGGGGAACAGATGGTGCTCGATCTGGTAGTTCAGCCCGCCGAGCGCGTAGTCGACGAAGCTCCCGCCCCGCACGTTTCGGGACGTGAGCACCTGCCGCAGCAACGGGTCTGCCGCCTGGTCGGGGTCGAGGATGGGCATGCCCTTGTGTCCGGGCGCGAACGAGCAGCCCAGGTAGATGCCGAATACGGCCTGGTGCACCACGGCGAACACCACTGCCTGCTGCCAGGTCAGTGCGGTGAGTAGGAGCGCAAGATAAGCCACCACGTGCACGAGGAGGAGTGCCGACTCGAGCACACGGTGGCGTGCCCCGGGCCGCAACAGCGCTCGCGCGCTGGACACGTGGAGGTTCATCGCCTCGAAGGTCAGGAGGGGGAAGAACAGCCACGCCTGGTGCCGGGTCAGCCAGCCCGACACGCCCCGCCTGGGCAGGGCTTGGGCCGCGTCGAACACCAGCGCGCCGGGGTACACGTCGGGGTCGGAGGTCAAGTCGTTCGGATGGGCGTGGTGCGCGTTGTGCTTGTCGATCCACCAGGTGTAGCTGAGGCCGTTGAGCAGGTTGCCGCTCATCAGGCCCAGCACCTGGCTGGCACCCCGACGGCGCGTGACCTGGCGATGCCCGGCGTCGTGGCCGACGAAGGCGAGCTGCGTCGACACCACCGCGAGGACCGGCGCGAGGAGGATCGCCCACCAGGAGTCACGCAGCAGCAGCAGACCCGTCACAGTTGCGGCCAGCGCCAGCAGCTCCACCGCCAGCAGAGCGACGTAGAACCGTGGTCGTGGGTGGAGCAGGCCGAGGCGGCGGATCTCTGCGGCAAGCTCGGCGTATCCACCGGTGGGGGCTGGGGCACGGTAACTGTCAACGGTGGACATGGGCACGACCCAACAGTCGAAGTGGTGCCGCCGAGGACCTGGGCAGCCGATCAAGGCAGGTTACGCCGGGCCGGCGCTGACGGCATCCGTTCGATGCGCTTGCCGGGGTCGACCAGCCACTCGGAGATCCGCACGCGGCGTCGCCGAGGTCGCCGACCGACGCTCGAGGGCCCCATGAGACCCACCGGGGCGGTGTAGGCGCGGGTCCGAGTCGGGAGTCGCCGCCCTCGACGTCGCGACATAGGCGTACCCCCGGGGGTAGGACGCCGAGGGAGCTGCGCGAGTCGGCCCGGACGACAGCCGGCTCCGAGCCGAGCTCGAAAGCGTTCCGCGCTTGGCCCGGCTGAGCGGCGGGCAGCATGATTTCGGCGTACGTTTGGACTGTCGACGGGCAAGTGTGGAGGACCGCGACAGCAGCGTGGCGGGTCGCCTGGAACGCCCTCGTGGGCCGGGAGGTAGGACAGTGGCGTACCTGATGCTCTACGGCAGCGGTTGGACGCAGCGGTGGCAGATCCCGAGCGGCGAGGAGGAAACGGTCCTATCGGAGATCGCTCGTATCGGACAAGACCAGACCGGCCGGCTCTCGGTCGTTGACTCGCAAACCGGTGCCACCGTCACGCTCATGGTTGCCTGGGCCTCGGTCGCCACAGCAGTGATCGTGGATTCTGACTCTGGGCGGCCGCACGATGACGCGTCTGGACAGTACGCCTGAAGCCCTCCACACGCTTGCAGGGGGCTGCTGAGCGTGGGCAGCTTGGCAGCACCGCCGGTACGGCCGCGATCGGTGTGATCGCTCACCACGAGCGTCCGCCTCGCCTTCTTCGCTGGATACCGCGCCGCCTGAGCAGCCGAGGCGCCGCACGACCCCATGCGCCATACCGCGGTGACTCCGCGAATGGCCGGGTCCAGGGTGGCGGACGTCACCGCACCGGCGTCCGGAGACAGGGTTTGGCCCGTGGCGGCTCAGATCTGCGGAGGTGCCGGTGCAGATGGCCGGCGGGGTTCGACCAGGTCGCAACCCTGTCTTGCTGGAGATCAGCCCCGGCCACGGCTTCGGGGCGCCGTTTGCGTGTTGATCCGCGGGCAGTTGGTTGTGCCCGCGGTGTACGACGTTCTCCGTGACGTCACCGCCGCCCACGGTAGATGTAGTGTCGAGGTTGCCGGACAGTTGAGCCGCCCCGCTGGGCGACTGTCATCGTCGGCGGAAAGGCGACGTCGCCGTGACGTCCCACGACCTCTCATCGTTTACCAACGTCCCTGCCGCCGACCAGCCGCGTCCACCTCTACGTCTGCGACTGTCGCGGACGCCAGGTCGGGCGGCCCTCGACGGGGGATGGTGGCCGCGGTCGCGCGACATCGACGTCGAGGTTGCCGAGCTGGTCGACCAGTTCCCGGTAGCCATCGGGCGTGTGGTTCGCGTGCTCTACTCGCGACCGGACTGGGATACCCAGCCGCGCAAGGTGCGTGTGGCACGCGGTGTGGTCAAGACCGGATCGTTCCCCCGTGACGACACCCACATGATCGTGCTGTCCATGTCGACGCGGACCCAGGTCAGGCTGCTCGTGGTGCCGCCCGAGCAGCCTATGGGGGAACACGCGTTGGCACTCGCCGCGGATCCGTCAAGCCGTTCGTCGGCCGCGGAGATACTCGCTGCGGGTGCGGCCGACGAGGAGGGCGGCGACGCCGACGAACTTTGGACCGACGACGGTGGAAGTTGGTGGCGCCAAGAAGACGGGCCGCCCTCGTACCGCCGGGGCGGGTCGCGCTGAGCCAAGGTAGGTCGTACGAGATTGTCCTTCCGGCCGAGGCGAAGAGTGCATCGAAGGCTCGTGACTTCGCCTATGAGCGGCTCGTGGCCAACGACCTGCGGCACCTGGCGGATCGCGATGCCTTGTCCGGCGACAATGGCGTGGTGCGGCTAGCATCCGAGCACGGCTCGGCCTCCGTCCCCGGCAGGGGGGCCGAGCGTCATAGAGCCGGAGGTCGCGGGTTGGTGCTCGTCGAGATCCTGAGCCAGGACTGGGGTGTCACCGCAACGTTGACGGTTCCAAGCCGGTGTGGGCGTCCTTCGCCGAGCGGACCCGGTCTGCCTTCAACGCCCAGGCGAGGTAGGGCCAGCTGCTTGAGCGCCTCATTGGCCTCGTTCTTCTTCGTGGCCATCACGCAACCTCGCCATCGAACGCCCCGTCGGTGAGGCCGCCGTCGATGAGGTCGCCCAGGTCCCAGCGGAGTCCGTCTGCACCATCCCGGTGGGAACCCGACACCAGATCTCCTTGCCGTTGGCGAGAGGGGCGGTTCCCCACTCCCGTGCGACCTTGGCGACAATGAGCAGGCCGAGACCCAGACCCCCGCACGTCCCCTGTTCGGGCGGGAATCTGGGCTCGGTTTCGCCCAGCCGCGGGCGTCTCCCCTGTTCGAGAGGGAGGCCGGGGCCGGCATCGGCGACCGAGAGTCTTACCTCGCTGACAAGGCAGGAGAGGCGCAGGACGATCGGTGGCCGGCCATAGCGCACTGCGTTGGTGACCAGCTCGCTGGCGATCAACAACAGCGCGTCCAAAGCAATGGCCGCGTGGGCGGGGCAGCCATGCTGTCGCACGTACGTACGAGCGTCGGTCGGCGAGGCCAGGGAGGCCGCGTAGGTGACCGAATCGTCGGGCGTCACGTCGCACATACGCATACCCCGTCTGCACGGGGGCCAATGGGAGCGTTGCGCGAGACCAGCACCGCTATTCTCCAGGGAACGCGGACGAAGTGCGACCAAGGACGGTCGGCGTGGCTGATCTCCCAACCTGTCTGCGAGACTACGGCCTGTCACTTGGCCGCGCAATAGCGAGCGGCCCAGGGCACAAGACTCATGCACGTGGGGACTGCTCGAATGGGTGGCCGGCAACCGGCTGCCCGCCGCTGACACGGGCGATCAGGCCTTCGGCGACCGTCCGCAGCTTGCGGTTGTGGTTCTGCGAGTGTCGCCGCAGCAGGTCGAATGCCTGATGCGCGTCGCAGCGTTGCTGGGCCATGAGGATCCCGATCGCCTGGTCGATGACCGTCCGCGCGGCCAAGGTCCGCTCCAGCTGACGAGATGTCTCGACCTGCTCCGCGTACCGAATCGTCAGCGCAAGCGCAGTGGAGGTCCGTTCGGCGAAGGCCAGCGCCTCTCGCGTCACCTCGCCCCCGAAGGCGTTGGCGCGTACGGTGCTGAACAGGCTCAGCGCTCCGATCGATGTCCCATCGACGAATAGCGGAAGGCTCAAGATCGAGATCACGCCGTGCGCGCGGGCCCGGGCCTGGAAGCCCTCGAATCGAGGCTGGGTGTGCTGATCGCTGACCTCGACGACCTGACCAGTCATCAATGCTTCAAGGCAAGGGCCCTGGCCGTCCAGGCACTGCGACGGGTCACGCGTCGCCGCCCGGGCGTCTCTCGATGCCACGGTCAGCAGCTCGCCCCCATAGCGAACCGTGATGCCCACAGAGTTGACCGTGCCGACCATGCCGGCGGCGAGCTCCGCAACCTCGCAGAGGAACGTCTCCACCTCGGGGGCAGAGAGAAGCAACGTATGCAGCGCGTCCAGGGCGACTGGCTGGGCGGGGAGCGATGCGTCCATCAGGACGATCCAATCCGGGGACGATACTCACACCGTAGATGGCAAGGACGATGTCCGAGCACGGAGAACCCGCGGCTCCATCAGTCTACGCTGCCCGCGCAGAATCGCTTGGGTGATGCGCGACCTGTTGGTTCCCATGCGTCGGCCGCTTGCGAGGCCAAAGCTGGGGCAAGCGTCCAGCTCGCTGAGGCTCTGGTCGCTGCGGGGTCGACGGTCGTGCCGCATGGGTAGTGTGCGAGCACAGGACGACGGTCAGCCATCAGGAGGGGTGTACATGCCCACTCACATCGACGACTCACAGTCCCAGGATCCACCCGACTCGGCGCTTGACCAGGCGGCGAAGGATCTCTACGACGTAGCGGATCAGTCGGTCATCGTAGAAAGGGCCTGGGAGATCGCCCGCGACGAGCAGCGACTCGAGAACGAGCGGCACGACGAGTACGACGACCCCGACCAGGGCGGTGAGGGGTGAGGCCGCCACTGGAGCCGGCCCGGAAAAGCGTGACACGAAGCGGCCGACCTGGAAGGCCGTGGGAGCCGCCCCCGCAGCATCTCTCCAGTGAGGGCTCAGTCTTTCCGACCGGCTTCAGTCTGGGCCGCGAAGATAGTGGCGAAGGTTCCTGCTCGAGTGCTGGTGACGTCGCCGGGATCGCGGAACTCCAGCTGCCAGCCGACCGCGGCTCGGTTGATGCGCCACTGGCGGCCGGATTCTCCAGTCCCCGTATAGCTGCCTTCGTGGAAGGCGAACTCGATCACGATTCACCAGACGGTCGGTCATCGCTTTCGAAACGGTAGCCCGGCCTGTGAGCTTGCTGCATGAGCCGTCCACCCCTCTGATCCACCGGAGGTCCCCGCTTCTGGAGGACGCGTCCCGAACTGGACGAAGACAACGATACGCCCTGAGAGACCGGGAGCACTCGATCATGCGCACCAACCCGAAACCGTGTGACCGCCCGCTTCCCTTCAGTGCCGGGCCGCCCTGCGGAGAACGAAGAGGCTCCTCGGGCATAACAGCACGGAGGAGTACAATGTCTCGACGCCGAGTTCGGTGCGCTCCCTCGTCCGGAGGTGTCCGGCGGGGGTCCGATCGGCGCAGTCAACTCGGAACCGGTCCGTTCGGATCTGTCCGAGAGTAGGCGTGGCCGAGGGCCCGGCGCTCATGCCTGACCGTCAGAAGGCGAAGCGCATGGTGAACGCGGGCGAGGCTGCCGGTCCCGGCCGCATCACGAGAGTCTGCGGGTGCTGTCCGAAGCCCGTCTCTTTGAGACGATGCCGAACGGACAGGCCATCTTCGTGGGGATCCCAGAGATCCGCGCTGCCGTGCAGCGCGCTCTCGTTTCCGATGCAGAAGACGGTGCGGGCATCATCGCAAAGCTGGTCGTCACGGCCGTCGAGTTAGACGATCCTCCGTACGGTGACGGACACAGAGGACCATGTCAATCAGACGGCGATGCTCCCCAGCGGCTGTTGCTCACGGCGCTCAGAGCGAGCGTGAAGGGCCCGCCCGAAGCGGAGCAGTCGCCCACGAAGCCAGCGACATCGCTTACGCCCCCGTCAGCAGCGTGATTCCAGCCGTGTCCAAGAACCGGGGCAAGGCGCATCTGCCGGTGACCACGGAATCCCCGGCGTTCAGTCAAAGTGATGCTGGCCTGCGAAGTGGATGCGTCTAGCCGCAGTGTGTGCTGACAGCGCATCCCGGCAGCGGGGCGTCTGGGTGGCAGAGATATGTCGAAAGCCCCTATCGCAACGGCTGCTTCGTGCCCACAATCAGAACGCCTGCTGTGGGGCAGCGAGAGAAGGGGTGCGGATCATGGCGACGCGTTCAACCGAGACGCCGTCAGCGGGCGGCCCCTCCCAGCCTGGGCCTGGTGGCCCACGACTCACTCGCACCAGTG
>DATDNR010000154.1:0-29724 GCA_036518175.1 Marmoricola sp. | reverse complement strand
CACCATGCCGTTGCCAACCGCGCTGCGGGCCTCCGCGGCGACTACCGGTGCATCGAGGGATAACCGACCAGCCGCTCAACGACACCAACGGGGTGCGCATCCCGGCGTGCCGCATGGCGGCCCAAATCTCCTCCATTCGCGGGGCACGGATCGAGTTCCCGTCTAGCGCTCCAACTGCGCGAGGAAGGGACGAAAAGTAGCCCTCTCAAGTGGCGATGACCTCACCGGGCGGGTGCTCGACGACTTGACCCGCTCTTGGATGGCCGACCCGAAGTGGCCGCCTATGTCGCTACCTCCCGCACTGTAATCGAGAACCTGAGCAACCTGCGTCCCACCGAACAGCGAGAGGCGCTGCTGCGACGGCTTGCGCCATCGCAGACTCAACCGAGTGTCGTGGAGGAGGCTTCGGTACCGGCGGCGGACGGCACCGGGACGTCAAGCTCTCCACTGGCGCAAGGGCGCCGCCGCGTCC
Organism: Marmoricola sp.; assembly: GCA_036518175.1. Taxonomy (GTDB): domain Bacteria; phylum Actinomycetota; class Actinomycetes; order Propionibacteriales; family Nocardioidaceae; genus Marmoricola. The sequence continues at coordinate 29,252 of DATDNR010000154.1, read as the reverse complement.
CGGAATCGGAGGATCTACTCGCACTGGCTTGCGCCACCGCTGGCGATGGTCGCCAACGTGCCGTCGGCGCCACCAGCCCGACAGAGCTGGAGATCCTTCGCGAGACCGCTCGCCAACTCATCGCCGCACTGCCTTGCGAAGACCAAACTCGGTTCGTGCTGCCATGGCTGTGGCGAGCGGGGCGAACCGACGGAAGGGCCTTGACCCCGGAGGGATAGGAGTTCGGCTATGAGCTGCCCTTCTCTCGCTACAGGAGGCTACAGTGTCGACGGCGCCCCAAAACTGGTCGGTTCCGGCGCTTGAAAAGTGAGCGGTTGTCGGGAGTCTAGGACTCCGGCTGGTCGGTGGTGGTGCGGATGCTGGGCAGGCTGTCGATGCCGCGTCCGCGGAGCCGGTAGCTGGCACCCTTGAGGGTGAGTACGTCAGCGTGGTGGACGATCCGGTCGATCATCGCGGCGGCGACAGCCTGGTCTCCGAAGACGCCTCCCCAGCTGGAGAAGGGCAAGTTGGAAGTGAGGACCAGGGAGGCGTGTTCGTAGCGGGACGAGACGAGTTGGAAGAACAAGTTCGCGGCGTCTTGCTCGAAGGGCAGGTAGCCGACCTCGTCGACGATGATCAGCCCGTAGCGTCGCAGCCGGGCGAGCTCTTGGGGGAGCTTGCCGGCGCGATGGGCGTCGGTGAGCCGGGTGACCCAGTCGGTCGCGGTCGCGAACAGCACCCGGTGGCCGTGCCGGGCGGCCGCGACACCCAGGGCGGTGGCCAGGTGGGTCTTCCCGGTGCCCGGTGGGCCCAGCAGCACGACGTTGCGGGCTTCGGTGAGGAAGCCGCCCGATGCGAGTGCGGCGACTTGCTGCCGGATTGCGGGTTGGGCGTCGAAGTCGAAGTCCTCCAGCGTCTTGACCGCCCCGAACCCGGCTGCCCGGATCCGCAGCCGGGCGCCCGAGGCGTTGCGGGCCGATACCTCGCGCTCCAGCACGGCGGCGAGGTAGTCCTCGTGCGTCCAGCCGGCGTCACGGGCCTGGTCGGCCAGCCGGGCGGCGGCCTCGGTGATCCGCGGAGCCTTCAACGCCGCAGCGAGGTAGGTCACCTGCTTGAGCGCCTCGGTGCTCGCGGTCTTGTTGGACGTGGTGGTGGCCATCAGTTCACCTCCAGCCCGAAGGCCCGGTCGTAATCGCCCAGGTCCCGGGTCAGGTCGTCGCCGGAAGCGGCCGCGGGGCGCGGTTGCTGGAACTGCTTGCGCAGCCAGGCGGCGGTCTCGACATGGACCGAGTCGGTGACCGTGGCCCCACGAGCCCACAATCGCGGATGGTCGGCGACCACCCGTCCCTCGGCTCGGACCTTGACGCGGTCGAGGTCGGCGCAGACGTCGACCATCCTGCCGATCATGGTCGGGTCCACGGAGTAGTCGCATGTGTCGATCCGGACGTAGTAGTCGCGTCCCAGCCGGATCCGGTTGCGCCAGCCCAGGTGCAGCGGGATCGGCGGCAGCGGCAGCATCGCCGCCCGATCGGCCTCGACCAGGTCGACCGGAGCGGCCTTGATCGTGCGCACCACCCGGGAGTTCGCTCGGGTCAGCCAGTCACCGAACTGGTCGTTGAAGTCGCCCGGTGAGCGGAACGTCCGCCCCGGCATGAACGAGGTCTCGAACCAGCCGTTGCGGCGCTCCACCAGGCCCTTGGACTCCGGGTCCTTCGGCGGCAACAGCACCAGCTTGGTGGCCAGCGTGCCCATGAACGTGGTCACGCCCTCGGCGCGGCGTTGCCCACGGCCGATGCCCGGTTCGTTGTCCCAGATCAGCCGGCGCGGGACCCGACCGAGCTGTTGGAGCAGCTCCCAGGTCCCCAGCAACAGATCCTCAGTCTTGCGGGTCGGGATCATCCGCCCGGTGATGAACCGCGAGTGCGCGGCGGTGATCACCAGCACCGGCAACAACCGTGCAGTGCCGTCCTCGAGCGGAATCTTGCGCGGCGGGAACCACAGGTCGCACTGCGCCGCGTCGCCAGCAGCCCAGGTGATCCGGTCCGCCGGATCGACCGGACGATGCTCGGGGCGCAGCCGCTTCACATTCTCGGAGAACCACCGGATCGAACCGTTCCAGCCGACCCGCTCGGCCAACACCGTCGCGGGCATGTCTGGCACCTCGTCCAGGAGCGCCCGCACCGCCGGCTCGAACACGGTGAACGACGTCGGCCCAGCCTTACGCTCATACCGTGGCGGAGCCTCCGACTTCACCGCCTTGATGACCGTGGTCCGCGAGATCCCCAGCTGCGCCGCAATCCTGGCCTTCGGCACCCCGTCAGCAGCCAGCCTCCTGATCAGCGCCCAGTCCTCCAAAGTGATCACTCTCCAATCGTCGAGTGCTCACTTTTCACCGCCGAAACTGTTCAGTTTTCGAGCGCCGCCGACACCGGTTCCACTTCGGCGGCGTTGGTAACGACATGTATTTCATGGCCAGCCTCTGCCAGCGCATGTGCGTCCCAAAAACCCGTCCGGCTAACGCCCCCCTGGATGGGCGGCCACTTGCCAATGAAGCAGAGTCGCAATGCTCGAGATGTCTTTCTACGCTGGCTGGGACGGCCGCTTCGGACGCCGTTGCGACCGCCCCAGCGTTGGGCAATCAGCCTTCGCAGATCCGGAGGTTGCAGCAGCCGAAGTTGGGCGTCACCGTCGTCGAGTGGGTCCTCGGCACCGCGAGGTACTCGATGCTGAAGGAATGAGCACCCTGAGCCGTGCTACCTCCATCACTCGGTGCCGCCGAGGCCGGAGCACTCGCGCCGAACATGGCGGCTGCCGCCGCCAAGGCCGTTGCACCCGTGGCGATACCTGTCTTGCCCTTCATTGGCATCCTCTCCTTTCACGAGGGATTGTTGCGACCTGCATCCATGCACGATCTGCTGAACGGCGTCAAGCGTTCGAAATGCGAGAGGACTGCGGCGCGGTTTCTACCTGAAACCGGTATGTCCCATTACGCCCGTGCGCCTGCACGCGTATCACGCTGGCTCCGCTAGTAGGCGCGACGTTCTGGATGGTCAGCCGGGCCGGTGAGGGCCTGGATCAGACCACACGGGCGAAACAGTTCCGAGGTATTGACAAAGTCACCTATCGTGGCCACGTGAACCGGTTTCGGGGGGTTTCGACGGTGGGGGTTCTGGCAGCGTTCGGGCTGACCTCGCTGCTCCTCGTGTGGGCTGCGAACAGCGGTCCCGGGGCGCTGGCCACGGGCGGTCCCCGCGCCCAGACGGCGACGTCCACGGTCACCAGCCGACCTGCACACCTTCACGGAGTCTTGCGCGAAGCCCGCCACCTGCGACACCAGCTGGCCCCCGATCGGGTAGTGAACCTGTCCTGGCTCGGGGAGAGCATCGAGGTTGTGCTCCTGCTCGTACTCGGTCTGCTGCTGTGGAGGTGGGCCCTCTACGTCCGACGGCGAGCCGAGGAGACCGCACCGGTTCCAAGGATCGCCGCCGAGTTCGCCGTGCTCCCCGGGGAGCTCTCGCGGCATCTCGCAGCCGACCGCGACGTGCACCTGGCCGGCCTCGACTCGGGTTCCCCACGCAACGGCATCGTCCGGTGCTGGATGAGCTTCGAAGAATCCGCCACCCGGGCAGGGGTACCGCCGCGGGGGAGCGAGACGTCGACGGAGTTCGTATCGCGACTGCTACGCAGCCTCGACCTCGATCCACGTCCAGCGGCACGACTGGCCGAGCTGTACCGAGTCGCGCGCTTCTCATCCCACCGCCTCACCACGGAGGACAGAGAATCCGCCCGGCAAGCGCTGCTCGCGCTCCACCACGAGCTCGGCTCAGCGGGGACCCTCCCAGCCGAAGGAGAGGTGTTGCGGTGACGCGGCAAACGTTGCTGAACCGGCTGGCGCTGGCTGCCGGCGTCGCGCTGGCTGCGAACGTAGTCCTCGCCTTTGTCGCCGCCCGCCACGATGCCGTAGCGCTGACCCTGATCGTGTTCTGCCTGGTCGCCGTCCTCGGAGCGGTCATCGACGGGTCGGCGTCCCTCTCACCCGCCCGTTGGCATGTCGACCAGCTGGCTCAGGAGGCGCCCCTGCGGGGTGAGGGGATGCTGGCAGCCCACCGGCGGATGCTGGAGGACCACTGGGCGGCCAAGCAGGTCACCCCCGACCTGCAACGCCGCCTGCTCGCCCTGGCCGAGCGCCGGGTGGCGCAGGCACATGGCCTGACCCCTGGCTGCGACCGGGAGGAGCTTCGAGATCGCCTCGGTCCTGAGCTGCAGGCGCTCGCAGAGCAAACGCCCCGCCGGATGACACCTGCACAGGTAGCCCGCATCATCGACCGGATCGAGGAGCTGTGAACACATCGGACCCATCGGTAGCCCAGGCGAGCGAACAGGCCAACCGCGTCCTCGACCAGGTCTGTGAGGTCGTGATCGGCAAGCGTGAGCCCATGAGGCTCGTGCTGGCCGGGATCCTCGCCGGTGGACACGTCCTGCTCGAGGACTTCCCCGGGCTCGGCAAGACGCTGGCGGCCCGGTGCCTGGCGCAGAGCCTGGGGCTGGACTTCCGCCGAGCACAGTTCACGCCTGACCTGTTGCCTGCCGACCTGACCGGCTCGTTCGTCTACGACCAGCGCACGCAGGAGTTCGCGTTCCGGTCCGGCCCGCTCTTCTGCGGCCTGCTCCTGGCCGACGAGATCAACCGGACGCCTCCCAAGACGCAGGCGGCGCTGCTGGAGGCGATGCAGGAACGCCAGGTGACCGTAGAGGGCACCACCTTTCCCCTGGCGCCGCCCTTCCACGTGCTCGCCACCGCGAACCCGGTCGAGTACGAAGGCACCTACCCGCTGCCGGAGGCGCAGCTGGACCGGTTTCTGATGCGCGTCACCTTCGGCTACCCCAGTGGCGATGAGGAGTGGGACCTGGTCCGGGCGCGGTTGGAGCGCCGCAGCGAGGAGGTCGTGCTGCCCGCCGTCACGGATCCCGCGGGCGTGCGGGCCATGCAGGCGGCCGTCGAGACGGTGGAGGTCGACCCTGGGGTGGGCCGCTACTGCGTCGCGCTCGTGGAGGCCACCCGCCGCCACCAGGACGTGCTCGTGGGCGCCTCGCCGCGCGGTTCGCTCGGACTGGCCTTGTGTGCCCGCGCGCTGGCGGTCCTGCGCTGCCGCGACTTCGTACTGCCCGAGGACGTGAAAGCAGTCGCGCGGCAGGTGCTGGCCCACCGCATCACCGTCAAGCCCGAACTGTGGATGAGCGCTGCCAACGGGGGCACGGTGGTCGACTCGGTGCTTGAGACGGTGCCGACCCCGACGCCGGCGGAGCCCGCAACCGCCCGGCTGAACTGACCGTGCCGACTGATGGGTAGCGAGACGCAGCTCGCGCCATGGCGACCGACCGGAGCATTGACCCGGGCGGCGCTGACCGGCCCGGCCATGGCGCTGGCGGGGCTGCTGTGGGCCAAGCCTGCGCTGGTCGTGCTTGCGGGCCCCCTGCTGGTCGCGGCCCTAGTCGGGCTGCTGCGCAGGCCGACGGCACCCCCTCAGGTCACCACGACCGTCTCGTTGCGCGCCCTGCCCGAAGGGTCAGGCACTGCGATGCGAACCCGCGTGGAGGGCGGGGGCCTTGAGCAGGCGACCTGCGTGGTGGCCCCTGGCCCACTCATTGCCACACGACCGGTCGCCGGCGCCGTATCGGCCACCGGTCCCGCAGGCGACGGGCCCATCGCGGTCGCCGTCGAGGTCAGTCCGCGCCGTTGGGGACAAGTGGAGATCGGCGCGGGCCTGGTTGCCGTGACCAGCAGCTGGGGAGGGTACCGGTGGGGACCGGTCCCCGTGACCGGAGTCCAGCTGACCGCGTTGCCGGCCCCGCTGCCGTTCGACAGCCGTGCCGAGACACCTCATCCGATGGGTCTGGTCGGAGCGAACCGCGGGGCCCGTGACGGCGAGGGGACCGAGTTCTCCGGCATTCGAGAGTTCCAGCCCGGTGACCGGCTCCGCCGCATCCACTGGCGCACGTCGCTGCGCACGGGGCAACTGCACGCCATCACCACCACAGCAGAGCAGGACAGCGAGGTGCTGCTGCTGGTTGATGCTCTCGCGGACGTCGGCACCAGCGCCGGCGTCGACGGTGGTGCCAGCAGCCTCGACCTGTCTGTGCGGGCGGCTGCGGCACTCGCCGAACACCACTTGCGCCTCGGCAACCGGGTCGGACTCAGGGTGATCGGCGGCTCCGGGCAACTGCTGCGCCCCGCGGCCGGGCTACGTCATCAGCGGCGCATCTTGGAGACGCTGGCTCGAGTCGTGCCCGGTACTGGGAGTGCGGCCGGCGGCCGGCTGCACCTGGGGGCACGAGCAGGCGCCACCGTGCTGGCCCTGTCCCCGCTGCTCTCCTCGATGCTCACCGCGAGCCTCGCAGTACTGGCGCAGCGGGGCGTGCCCGTCGTCGCGATCGACACTTTGCCCGAGAGGACGCCGCTGAAGCTGTCGCAGCTCTCGCCGGAGGCACTGGCGTGGCGTTTGCGGCTGGCCGAGCGGCAGATTGAGGTGGTCGAGCTCGCGCGGGCGGGTATCCCCGTCGTCGGCTGGCGAGGTCCGGGCACGCTGGATGAAGTGATGCGTCGCCTGGCTCGGCGCTCCCAGATGCCCCGGGTGGGCGCCCGATGACCTCAACAAAGGTGCCCCGAGATCTTCCCGTCAAGCTGTGGCGGCGTCCTGCGTGGCATCTGTCCAGGGGACAGGCGCTGGTACGCGTGACTGCGTTCCTGGGAGTTGGGGCTGCGGTCTTGGCAGCCGGCATGGTTGGGAGTGTGCCGGCATGGCTCGGCTGCCTGGTTGTCGGGACTGCGCTGGCAGCGGTGATCTACCCGGATACCTTGGCTGGCTGGGCCTCTTTCATCGCCGTCGGCCTGCTGTGGCTGACGGAGCCCAGCGGGTCGGTGACCAGCCCGTGGTTGCTCCTGGCGGCGGCAGGGGTGATCGCTGCGCATCTGGCGCTCCTCGTCGCCGCGCAGGGGCCCGCGAACATGCGGCCCGACGGAGACCAGCTTCGACTCTGGACGAGGCGAGGTTTGCGGCTGTGGGCGTTCGCAGTGGTGCTGTGGACGGCCGAACGGCTCCTGCACAGCGTCCCGGCCCCGACCGCCGCACTCATCGCCGGCCTGGTCGGACTGCTCGCCACGGCCGGATGGATCGGCGTCCATGCTCGTGACGAAGGTCTTCCCTACGACTGGAGAAAGCCCTAGCCCAGGAATCTTCGACTGGTCCCCATGCGTCCGATCAGGAGCGGGCCAGGGAGAGCCGGAACCAGCCGGGCGTGCCGTTGCTGAACGAGCCTGCCTGGATGTAGTAGGTCGTCCCCGCGGTCGCGTTGATCGTGTTCGTGCAGCCGCCGGTGCCGTCTGCCGCGGTCGTGTTCCCGGTGTAGACGCACACGTGGCTGTAGCCGGAGATCTTCGGGCTCAGCGTCGTGTCGGCCACGGTGGCGATCTTCGCGGTGAAGGTGGTGGTCGCGGGCGCGGTGAAGGTGAACCACAGCGTGTGGTTGCTGTTCGGCTCCCCGGACTCGGTGCTGGCGTACTGGCTGTTGACGTCCTTGGTGTAGGTGGTCGCCCCGGAGGCGGGCACGTTGAGGGCCATCGCGCTGGTGAAGTAGTCGTTGAACGCGCTGCTGGTGAGCTGGATCCGGTACGCGCCCGGTGTGCCGTTGCTGATTGAGCCGACCCGGATGTAGTAGGTGTTGCCGGGCACGCCGTGGAAGTTCAGCGATGCCGACTGGGTGGTGGCGTACGCGGCCGTCGGCGAGGATGCGCTGGTCGGGTTGTCGAAGACGTCGATCTGAACGTAGCCGCTGCGCGCGGTCCCGGTGTAGGGCGAGAGCGGCGCGATCACCTGCAGGTTGTAGGTCGTCTCCTGCGTCGGAGTGAACTTCCACCACAGGTCGTTGTTCGTCGGGGAGTACTCGCCCGCTTCAGTTCCGGAGTTCGCACTGGTGACGTTGTCGGAGACCCAGGTGGCCATCTCGTTGGGCATCTGCGCCGTGAGCGCGTTGACGAAGTCGTCGTTGACCGCGCCCCGGGTGACCTGGGCGCGGAACGCGCCACGGACGCCGTTGGAGATGGTCGACAGCTTGATCCAGTACTTCGTGCCACTCGTCCCGGCCCACTTCAAGGTGCCCGCGTTCACGGTCGCGACCGGATTGGCGGTGTCCGGCGCCCCCGCGGCGTCTGGGTAGACGGTGACCGACTCATACCCCGACAGCGCCGGACCCACGTTGGGTGCGAGCTGCTTGAACGTGTAGGTCTGGTCGCCAGGTGCGGTGAAGATGAACCAGCCGCTGCCGGACGGGTTCGTGTTGGAGTCGCCGGTGACGCTCGACTGGTCGGGAGCCATCGGGTCGATCACCCAGGCGGCGGCGGAGGTCGAGTTCAGGGGCCAGATGTGCACGGTGACCGGAGCCGACGGGTCGCTGATGCCGCCGTCGGCGGAGCTGCCGGTCACGGTGACGGTGTGGTCGCCGTTCGCCAGGCCGGTGATGTCGGCGTTGGGCGTCGTCCCGGTCCAGATGGGGGTAGCGCTGCCGTCGACGTAGACGGCGTAGCTCGAGGCGACGGCGATCGGGTCCCAGGAGACCCAGGCAGTGGTGCCGCTGGCCGCGGTCACGTTGGTCGGGACGGGTACGGGCGTCGGGGCCAGGTTCGGGTTGCCCTTGTAGCCGACGCAGTTCGCGCCCTGGTCGCCCTCGGCGACCCTTGCCGAGGGGCCTCCGTTGTCGATGGCGCCGTAGATGCACGAGTGGGTGCTGGCCATCAGCGCGAGGCCGGCGGAGTGCCAGTCGGGGGAAATCGCGACCGAGAGCTGGCCCGGTTGCAGCGCGGGAGCTCCGGGGGTGGTGAGCGTGATCGCGGCGGCGTCGGCCAGCGTCTGCGATGACGTCCCGTCCGGCAGCTGCACCGCGACCGCTGCCTGCGAGGCGGCGGCCGCGGTGGTGAACGCGTCTAGGGTCAGCGCGATGTCGTGGGCCATCGTGTCCGCGGTGACCTTCTTCTCGATCTGCAGCAAGCTGGCCTGCGCGGCGGTGTCACGGGCACGGGTGAGGTACTGGTTGACTCCGAAGGACGCGATCGCGGCGAGTACGGCGATGATGATGACCACGACGATGAGCTCGAGGAGCGTGAACGCGTGCCGATACCGTCGCGGCGGGTGGGACGTGACCATGGGGGATGTCTCTCCTGGCTGCCTGCCGCACCCCGGCGGCGCGACCTCAGGATGGGACCGTGGCCGGTGCTCGCTCTCGGGCAAGGCATCCGCACGCTGGTCCAGCCCAAGAGGGGACGTGACGACGCCCCCCATCCGGCCTATGCCCGTCCGCGACTACCTCGCGGCGGACCGGTGCGCTGTCCGGGTGGACTGTTGCCAGGCCTCACCTGTGTCGCCGGGGGCGCCCGAGCGGCGGAGCGGGGGAGCGTCAGAAGGTCAGCGTGAGGGTGTGCCGTTGGTGAGGGAGTAGAACGGTTTCCAGCGGCCCCCGACGAGCTCCTCGCACCGGGTCATCGCGACCAGGCGCTCTTGCTCGTCGGGTACCCACTCGGTCGGCCAACCCCGGAGGTCGGCGCTCTGCCAGATCGGACCTGCCGCCGCGTCGCCCGTGCTGCTGTCCACCACGAGCCAGATCATGCTCCCCGCCGGGGGAAGCACACCACCAGATCTCTTGCTCCAGCGGCGGCGAAGCCGGCGGTTCAGCCCGCGTTGTGCGTCCGCGGGCGCTGCCCCGCGTCGCCCGGCCGTTGTGCGGTTGGCAGCCCGTGAGCGAGTGCGGTGACCGCGTTCGGCATCTCGGGGAACGTCTCGTCGACCGACCGGTAGACGCCGACCAGCCGCCCCAACATCTGCCGCAGTCCGTTGCCGTGCTCGGGGTAGCCCATCCGGCGCATGACCCCGTTCTCCGAGCGGGCTTGGTCGGGCCACGTGCGTGTCCGCCTTCGATCGCGGTGCGCAGCCGTTGCGGAGACAAAGCCCGGCGCTCGATGGCTGCGGCAGAGGCGGCCACGCGACCCATCGCACCGGTGACCCGACGCAGGCACTCCTCGCAGTAGGGCACTGCGTCGTTCAAGATCGCTGCTCGGCGCGGGGCGTGTTCTCCGGTTCGGAGCACCGCCAGGCTGGGTTCGCCGTGGGCCGTCATAGCTGTTTCCGCTGGGCGGCCGCACACGACACAGCGGTGTGCGACGACGAACGCGTCGATCTCCCGGTTGGCTACAGCCGCCTGGGTCAGACCACCGCCGCCGGATCCGCGCCGGCCCCGGACGGGCCGGCAGGTGCGGCACCACGGGGTGAAGTGGGCCGCGAGAACGCTGTCGAGGTCCTCGCCGGCGCGCCCGAGACGCAGGCCCGTCCACGTGTACGGCGACGTCGCGTCCGCGGCGCCGTACTCCGCCGGTCGGCCGCATCCACCGGCACAGGCGGAGTCGGCGCACCAGGCGTCGGTGCGGATTACGGCCCGGGCGTTGTAGCCCACGGCCCTCACGGTACGCCGGCTGCGGGGCTTGCGCCCACCTCAGCGGGGCGCGGGAGCGCCCTCGAGCCAGTCACCCATCCGCTGGAGGAACCGGCCGATCCCGCTCGCCTGGGCCCAGCCGTCGCCCAGATGGGCCCGGTCCCGGCCAAGCTCGGCGACGTCGGGCCCGACGAGGTGCGCGAGCAGGGTGTGGTCGGCCAGCGCGTGCAGCACCGCAGCGACCTGCTGCGGGGTTGGCGGCTCCTCGCCGTGCAGGTAGACCTCGCTGTACAGCTTCTGCGAACGGAGGAGGCGGTCGGCGGCGTGCTCTCCGGCTACGGTCATCACCGGATCCGGGATGGGTCGTGTCGGCTGCTGATCGGTCATGGCCCACACTGTGCCCCTCCGCGGTCCCTGCGCACTCGGCCGGGCCCAACCGGGATGCTCTTGATGGGGCCGCCCTCGTCCGCGAACGGACGCCACGCCCGAGTACGCCGTCCTCGCGCGGCACGCGGCTGCGGACCTCGCCGGTCAGTGGCGCCCAGGCCAGAGCGCGCTGGGCGGGTCCAGGGTGAGCGCGACAGCGTCTGAGCAGCCCGGCAGGAGCGCCCAGCCACGCCCGGCGGGAGCCTCGCGCACGTCGGTCGCCGTGACAGGGCCGCCGAGCAGACGCGCAGCCTCCGCCGGGGAGTGCTCGTCCCGCTGGCGCATGACCACAAGTGCCGACCACATGTGGACGGGAAGGTAGGCGGCTGCGTCGACGAGCGCGTTCGTGGCCAGGACGAGGGTGGTCCGCGTGGACCTCCCAAGACGGACGATCTCCTGCAGCGCAGCGCTCACCGCGGCATCCGACCCGGCGTCCACATGTCCATGGAGCCGGACGATGACGAGCCGGGGGATGTCGTGGGCTCCGTCGGACGCGGCCGTGCCCAGCCCCTTGAGCGTCGCAGCCAGGGCGTCAGGGGCGACGTCGGGTTCGGCGCCGAGATCCACGTGCCGTATCCGTGGGTCGGCCGGGAGGAGGCCTGCGGGGTCGTTCACGTCGGCGGCCAGGACGACTTGCGATCCGGGCCCTGTCCGGGCGAGGAATCCGGAGACGAGAGCGGCCAACGCGACGGTCCACCCAGAGCCGGTGGTGCCGGAGACCACGATGCCCGGCGGCAGGTGCTGCTGCACGGCGAACGCCAGGTCAAGGGCGACCTCCTCGGTGCTGCCGGAGACCCCCGGCGTGGGCGTGGTGCTGCTGTGCCCGACCCGGCCGAGGCGGACCAACAGGTCGCAGTTGGCGCGACTGGGACGCTGCTCGAGAAGGAGCCGTCGCGCGGCGGTGTAGGAGATTCCGCGCTTCGCGGCGAGATCACGGGCCGCGCGCTTGAAACGGTGGGAAGTGGTCATCTACGTCTCCGATTCGGTGCCGGGGGCCGCGCCATCCCGGCTCGTAGGAGCCGTGAAGAGGGCCACGAAATCCTGCTACGGACCTTGTCCTTCGGGTGTCCCGTGACGGCGCGGCGCCGATGGGACCGGAGGCAGGCGGTCGTGGGCCGCCGCGCAGTCATCGGTGCACCGGATCGCTTCCGCCGCAAGGAGGCCTAGGTCTGGCCGCGACGGTGCGGCCCCGAAATGACTCGGCTCCGGGTCTTTGGTCCCGCGGTCTGGTGCCCTTCGGCACCCCGCGTCGGCTACGCCAGCCGGAACGGTCCTGCAGCGTCCTATCCCTCAACCTCGAAACGAGGAACCGATGATGCTCCTCCCGTTGGCGGTCCCGGTGATCGCCCCTGCGCACGAGAGCTGGTTCGAGCCCCGCACTCCGGCCGGCGACTGGAGCTTCTACTTCTCCACCCTGCCGCTGGTGCTGACCGCGGTCACGCTCGCCGTCACCGTTGCGTGGCGGATGGTCGCGAACCGGCTCTCCGGGCCGGAGCTGAGGCCGCTGCGGCCCCTGGGCCGACTAGCGGCCTGGGTGCCGCGACTGCTCGGCATCCACCTGGGGGTGTCCCTGCTCGCGCTGGCCGCCGTCGGCGCGTTCGTCACCCCAGCAATCGCGATGCACGGGCCCAGCGGGCACGTCGCGCTGCTCGCAGAGGCCGGGCTCGGCATCTGGCTGATCACCGGCATCCGACTGCGTCCGGCCGCCGCCCTCGTGCTGGCGCTCGGCCCGATCGCCGCGGCCGTCTCCACCCCGCTCGCGCTGCTGGAGTGCGCGAACCTCGCTGCTGTCGCCGTGTTCCTGCTGGTCGGTGATGAGCCCGACGGCGCCGGTGGGGATGTCGGCCTCGGCGCGGATGCGTCGGGCGAACGGCACCTGGTAGCCCGGCTCGACCGGGATGTCGGCGAGCACGTTGCCGCCGGTGGAGGTGTCGATGAGGTCGGCGCCCTCGCCCCGCAGCAGCCCGGCCAGCCGCACGGACTCGTCGTCGGTCCAGCCGCCCTCGACCCAGTCGGTCGCGGAGACCCGGACGATCACCGGGACTCCGGCAGCGACACGGGAGCGGACCTCCCGGACGATCTCCAGCAGCAGCCGGGCCCGGTTGTCGAAGGGGCCGCCGTAGGCGTCGTCGCGATGGTTCGACAACGGGGAGAGGAACTGGTGGAGCAGGTAGCCGTGTGCGGCGTGGATCTCGAGCACGTCGAAGCCGGCGGCGATCGCGCGCTCGGCGGCATCACCGAACGCGGTCACGATGCCTGCGACGCCGGCCAGGTCGAGCGCCTTCGGGTCCTGCCGCAGCCCGGGGAAGGGCTCGGCCGAGGGGGCGACCGGTCGCCATCCGCCGTCGGCGTCGGCGACGCCGCCGCGCCGGCCGGTGAACCCCGAGTACGTCGAGGCCTTCCGCCCGGCGTGGCCCAGCTGCATCCCCGCGGTGGCGCCCTGGCGGTGCACGAACTCCACGATGCCTGCCCACGCCGCCTGCTGCTCGTCGTTCCAGATCCCGGTGTCCTGCGGGGAGATCCGGCCCTCCGGCGTCACGGCGGTCGCCTCGGTGAAGACCAGGCCGGCACCGCCACGGGCGAACGAGCCGAGGTGCACCAGGTGCCAGTCGTCGGGCAGACCGTCGGCGGCGGAGTACTGGCACATCGGCGCCACCCACACCCGGTTGCGAACGGTGACCTCGCGCAAGGTGATCGGGGTGAACAGCTGGCCCACGAGGGTGCCTCCCGGAAGGTCGTGGCGTGAAGTCGTCCGATGGGGACAACCCGGGCGACGGCCGAGGGATTCCCGGCGACCACACCGGGAGCCCTGGCGTCCTGAGCGGCCCTCGGGAGCGCCCCGTCAGGCGCTGGCGTAGCGCTGGCGGCCGGTGGCCCCGCCGCCGGCCCAGTGCCCGATGTCGAAGATGAAGCCGAGCACCACGAGGACCCAGCCCCAGCCGCCGACCCCGGTGACCGGGTTGTAGACCAGCACGTAGAAGAGCGTCGCGTAGGGGAAGAAGATCAGTCCGAGCAGCGGGAGGAGGAAGCCGCTGAAGGCGCGATCGACCAGGGACGAGAAGATCCAGAGGAGCACCAGGACGAGTCTCGGGGCGAACCCGGCGAGCAGTGCGAGCAGACACCCCATCCGCGGACCCTTCCTGTCGGCGCGCCCGGAGGGCCCGTTGACGCCGATTGTCCGGGGCGGCGGGCCGGGCGGGCCTCACCCACTGCGGGTGAACACAGGCCCAGCCCTCGTCGCGACCGGCGTGGCAGGTCGTGTCGGGACACGATATGGTCGGTTGTGGTGGCAACCACGGGCTTCCTCCCTACCCGGCCCGCCGGCCCACCGCAGCCGTCTCGTCACCGGTGCCGGTGTCCCTGCCTGTCACTGGTGACGAGACGGCCCCGACGCGGGCTGCCTCAGGACTTCGCGGAGAGCACCTGCACGACGGTCTGGCCCGGGCAGCTGGCCGACTCGCGGATCGCCCAGCGGCCGCGGTAGCCGTTGCCGGTCCAGTCGGCCTCGGCGTCATGCTCCTCGGTCTCCCCGTCGGTGACCTTGTAGCCGGCCTCCTGGGTGGGGCCGTTGAGCGAGGCGAGCACCTTCTTGAAGGCCAGCGAGGTCACCCCGGTCACCACCACGCCGTCGGAGCCGCGGTCCTCGGCGTGGTAGACGACCGTCCTGGGCGGGAACGGGAAGTCGCGGGGGAAGCCGTCGGGGTACGACGACACCCGTTGCGCGTCCTGGACGCAGGTGGCCTTGTCCGCGGTGTTGTCGAGGTTCTTCTGCTCGCAGCCGGCCACCAGTGGCAGGCCGATGATGAGGGCTGCGAGCAGAAGGGGCCGCATCCTCACTTGCCCACCGTCGTCTGGGCCTTGTTGTCGGCCTCGTCGGACTCGGCGACGGCGTTGCCGGGGTCGACGATCGCGGTCACGGTGTGCTTGCCGCCGGTGGCGCGCCACCGGTAGGTGAGCGTCGTGGCGCGACCGGGCTTCAGTGCCGTGCCGCTCGTCGTGCCGACCTGCCGGCCGTTGTCGAGCACCCGGGTGCCGAAGGAGGCCACCGGCGCATCCCCGGTGTCGGCCACGGTCACCGCGGCGACGTACCGCCCCTTGCTCCTGGTGACCGACAGCGACTTCACCGTCAGGTTCGGCTGCGGGTCGTAGGCCGCGAACAGCGTCTTGCCGCTGCTCTGCCGGGCGATCGTCGCGTAGGCGGCCTGCGCGTCGGCCGGGCCGGCGCCGCTGGTCTCCGAGGAGTCGGTCACGCAGGTCTTGATGCAGCCGTCGGCGTAGGCCACCTCGACGCGGCCGTGGTCGTCGATGGTCGCGTCGATGAAGTCCAGCAGGTTGCGGTCGTTGCCGCAGGTGGTGCCGCCGGTGCAGATCGAGCCCCGCTGCACCGGGTCGTTCGGCGTGGCGTCCGCGGTCTGCCAGGTCTTGCCGCCGTCATAGGTGGTGGCGACGTACAGGTGCCAGACGCCCTTGAAGTTCGCGGTGTCCTGGTAGTTGCCGCCGGTCGGCGTGCCGATGAAGGCCAGCGCCGCGCGGTCGTCGTCGCCGGCCACCATCGCCGGGAAGACGGCGTTCTGGATGCCGAACTCGCTGCCGACCGTCTGCTGGTCGGTCCAGGTCTGGCCGCGGTCGTGGCTGACGGCCACCCCCGGTCGCCCGTCAGAGCCGACGTAGCCGAAGTAGACGGTGCCGTTGGCGCCCACGCCCACCGACGGGTCGGCGTCGCTCGGAGAGCTGCCCGGGACCTTGTGCACCGTCCAGGAGGTGCCGTTGTCGGTGGAGGTCACCACCGCGGCGTTGCTCCCGCAGGACTTGTTCGGCAGGTAGGCGGTCCCGTCCGGCGCCACCTTGACGTGGCCGTGCAGCCCACCGCAGTCGAGCAGGCTGTACGTCGGCACACCGGGGCCGAACGTCGTACCGCCGTCGCGGGATGCCGCGCAGAACGCGGTCGCGATGTCCTGGCTGCAGTAGTAGACCGCGTGCGGGTAGCTCGAGGTCGGCAGCCCGCCGACCCCGCCGGCGCTCCAGGGGCCGCCGCCGATGGTCTGGTGGTCGACGCCACTGGGGATCCCACCACCGGTCGAGGGATTCCAGGTCTTGCCGTCGTCGTCGGTCCAGCAGGTCAGTGAGTCCTGCCCGGAGAGCTGCGACTCGAAGGTGCGGCCGGTGTGGTGGTCGGTGAACAGGATCGGGTCGAGGCTGGTGAGGCCACCCTGCGGGCAGCCGTTGGCGGCCGTGGCCGAGACGTCGGACCAGGTCGCGGTGGCGGGCGTGGTGCTGTCGTCGAAGTGCACCCGGAAGGTGGAGAGGTAGGCCTGGTAGAGCGTGGCGCCTGACTTCCAGTTCGTGCCGATCGAGGGTTCGCCGGCGTTGTTGGCATCGGTGAACGACGCCGGTGCGGCGTAGTTGGTGAACCCGGGCGGGGTGTCGGTGCCCGGCGTGCTCACCGGCTTGCTGACCAGCTGGGCCTTGGCGGAGTACGACGAACCCAGCGGGGTGAACGGCACCACCCGCACCGTGTAGTCACCGGTCGTGGGAGGCAGCACGACCTCCTCGGGGTCGGCGCTGGAGGCCGAGGTGCCGACGACGTTGCCGGCGGCGTCGAGCACGTAGACGTCGAAGTCTGCGGCGGTGTTGCTCCAGGAGACGTCGATCTTCAGCTGGTGGTCGGTGTCGTAGCCGGCCGGGGTGCTCACGTGCAGCGTGTAGTCGTCACAGGACTGCGGGACGCTGCAGTCCGGCTGGTCCAGGGCGGTGCCGGTGACGTTGGCGACCGCGAACGGCCCGCCGCCCCAGGTGGTGACGGGGCTGCTGTCCGTGACCGTGCCGGCGGTGGGGGTGCTGGCGTCGCTGGCGGTGGCGCTGGTGAGCATCGCGGCGGCGAGGGCGGCGACGGCGACGGCAACGCCGAGTCGGCGGCGCCGGGGCCGGGTGGGTGTGAGCATGGCCGAGTCCGATCTCCTGGTCGTGTCCCCTGCTGTTGTGCAGGGTCCAACGACCGGCGGCCCCCGGGGTCACGCACACCGGTCCGGTGCCGGTCAGGCCTCGGCCGGTGTCAGGAGTCGTGCGGAGCCGCCAGGCCCACCTCGTCGAGGGAGAGCCCGTGGGCCCAGGCGAGCCCGCCGACGACGGTGTCGAGCTCCATGGCCGCCACCTCCTGCGGGGTTCCGGTGATCACCCCGTCCAGCCACGCCTCCAGGATCGCCACGTGGGCACCGGCGAAGGCGCGGGCCAGCACCGGCACCGGGATCCGGGGCTGCCGGCCGACCGCGGCGAGGCGGTCGCGGATGTTGCGCTCGGCGTAGTCGCAGAACATCTGGGTGTAGCGTGCCCGCACGTGCGTCTCGGCCAGGCAGACGCGGTAGAGGTCGGCCATGTCGTGGGCGTGGGCGAACATGGCGGCCACCGCTCCGCGTCGCACCTCGGTCCAGGGCCCCTCGCGGTAGGCGAACTGCTCGACCAGCTCCGCGGTGAGCCGGGCGAAGACGGCGGCGAGCACGGCTTCCTTGTTGTCGTAGTGGGCGTAGAAGGTGGCCTTGGCGACGTCGGCCCGCTCGGCGACGTCTTCCACGCTGACCCTGTCGAGACCGCGGTCGAGCACCAGGGCCACGAAGGCGTCCTCGATGGCCGCCCTCGTACGGAGCACGCGCCGTCGGGTCCGTGACAAGGGCGCGCCCGTCGGGGCGGTCGCCTCGCCCTCCGCGCGACCCTGCGCGCGACCGCTGTCGAGGGCGTCCCCCTTGTGCCCATTCATCACTTGAATATTACCGTACCCCACGTTCAGCAGGCGACTTGCGTCCACAACTGAACGGTGCGTACGGTCCCGACGTTTGCGACTGGATCGCCGCCTCCAGTCGCAGTGCCATGTCCGCACCCGGGCCAGCATGCTGGCCCTCGACCCGAGAGGAACCGGATGGAGTCGCGGGATCATCTCGCCCGACCGGGCCAGACCGTCCGCCAGACCGTGCGACTGGACGTGATCGACCCCGAGGCTGACGGCCTCAGCCTGGAGGCGGACCTCGGGTATGACCCCACGGACCCGTACGCGATGACGATCGTGTTCCACACCGGCACGGGCCCGGTGGCCTGGTCCTTCGGGCGCGAGCTGCTGGTGCACGGCAGCTACGGGCCCACGGGAGACGGCGACGTGCACATCTGGCCGTGCCTCGCGGTCGACAGCAGCGCGGTGGTCGTCATCGAGCTCTCCACCCCCGAGGACAGCGTGCTGCTGCAGGCGGGTGCCCGCGACATCGCCCGGTTCGTCGGCGCGATGCTCGACTCGGTGCCCCTCGGCGCGGAGACCGGCCACCTCGATCTCGACGCGGAGCTCAGCGACCTGCTCGCCTGCTGAACCGGGGCGCGGGACCCGGCCGCCCGGCCGCGCGATCCCCTAGATTGACCCCGTGCCCGCGCCCTCCGCACTCGCCGCAGCCGCGGCCGCCCGGATCGCCGAGCTGACCGGTGTGCCGTCCCACGACGCGCTGGTCGTGCTCGGCTCCGGCTGGGCACCCGCGGCCGACGGCCTGGGGCAGCCGGCGGCGGCCTTTTCGATGGGCGAGCTGCCCGGCTTCCTGCCCCCCACCGCCGAGGGCCACTCAGGGGAGGTGCGCTCCCTCGATCTCGACGGTGCCCGCGTGCTGGTGATGCTGGGTCGCCCGCACCTCTACGAGGGCCACGCCCCCTGCGCCGTCGTGCACCCGGTGCGGGCCGCCGCGGCCACGGGCGCGCGCCTGGCCGTGCTCACCAACGCCAACGGCTCACTGCGTCGGGACTGGCAGCTCGGCCAGCCGGTCCTGATCCGCGACCATCTCAACCTCACCGCCACCTCGCCGCTCGAGGGAGCGCGGTTCGTCGACCTCACCGACGCCTGGTCGTCGCGGCTGCGCGCGCTCGCCCGTCGCCTGGACCCCTCCCTGGAGGAGGGGGTGTACGCCCTGCTCCGCGGGCCGCACTATGAGACGTGGGCCGAAGCGGACTGGCTGCGGACGGTCGGCGCCGACATGCTCGGCATGTCGACGGTGCTCGAGGCGATCGCCGCGCGGGAGTGCGGCATGGAGCTGCTCGGGATCTCCACGGTGAGTGCGATCGAGGGGGCCGCGACCGGGATCGACCCGGCTGACGTGCTCGCCGTCGCGGGAGAGACCGCGGAGCGGACGGCTCCGCTGTTGGCACAACTGCTCAGAGAGGGTGTGGCGCGATGAGCGACGCCGGTGCATGGAACATCGAGCTCAACGGCATCGACGTGATCGGTGAGGAGGAGCGCCGCGGTCGGCCCATCGACCTGTTCTGGCCGTGGTGTGCCTCCAACATCTCCGTGTTCGGTGTCTCCTGGGGCGCGTTCGTGCTCAGCTTCGGGCTGAGCCTCGGTCAGGCGCTGTTCGCCGGTGTCGCCGGCGCCGTGCTCAGCTTCCTGCTCGTCGGGCTGGTCTCCATCGCCGGCAAGCGGGGTTCCGCCCCGACCCTGGTGCTGTCCCGGGCGTCCTTCGGACTGCGGGGCAACCTGGTGCCCGGCGTGGTCTCCTACCTGCTGCTGGTGGGCTGGGAGATCGTGCTGGTCGCGCTGGCCACCCTGGCGACCGCGACCGTCTTCGGCCGGCTCGGCTGGAGCGACGGCAACCTCACCAAGGTGGTCGCCTTCCTCGTGGTCGCGGCGGTTATCGTCGCAGCGGGCATCTTCGGCTTCGACACGATCATGAAGCTGCAGAAGTGGCTGACGGTCTTCACCATCGTCGCCACCGTCCTCTACATCGCCCTCACCCTCGACCACGTCGACTGGGGCCGCGCCGGGGCCCTGCCGGGCGGCGGTGTGACGGCCGTGATCGGTGCCCTGGTGATGGTGGTGACCGGCTTCGGCATCGGCTGGGTCAACTGCGCGGCCGACTACTCCCGCTACCTGCCGCGTCGCGCCTCCACCGGCGGCGTGGTGTTCTGGCCGACCTTCGGCGCCAGCCTGCCGGTGGTGATCCTGATCGTGTACGGCGTGCTGCTCAGCGCCTCGGACAAGAAGCTGGCCGATGCCATCTCCGCCGACCCGATCGGCGCGCTCACCACGATCCTGCCGACCTGGTACCTCGTGCCCTTCGCGCTGGTCGCCATCGCCGGGCTGATCGCCGGTGCGGTGCTCGACATCTACTCCTCCGGGCTGACCCTGCTGGCCATCGGGCTGCCGGCGCCGCGCTGGGCCGCGGCCGCGATCGACGGCGTGCTGATGGTGCTCGGCACGATCTACGTGGTCTGGGTCGCGAAGAACTTCCTCTTCCCCTTCCAGGGCTTCCTGATCACCCTCGGCGTGCTGATGGCCGCCTGGTGCGGCATCTTCCTCGCCGACCTGCTGCTGCGGCGCAGGCCCTACGACCCGCGCAAGCTCTTCGACGCCTCGGCCCGCCACGGCTACCGCTCCTTCCGCTGGGACGCGCTGCTGGTGATGGCCGTGGCGGCCTTCCTGGGCTGGGGTCTGGTCACCAACACCTACGCCGGCTGGCTGAAGTGGCAGGGCTACCTGCTCGGCCCCTTCCAGCTCGGCGGTCGCAGCGGGTCCTGGGCCTACTCCTCGCTCGGCGTGCTGGTCGCGCTCGCGGTCGGGTTCCTCGGCTACCTCCTCCTCGGCCGCGGCACGGTCCGGCAGCAGGAGGAGGACGACGCGGTGGCCGCGCCCGCACCGCGTGCGGCATCGCCCACCACCAGCGGATGACCCGGGCCGGCCGGGCGGGGCGTCGTACGCACGCGGTGGCGGTGGTGGTCGCGCTCGGCGTCCTGCTCACCGGCTGCGGAGGTACGACGCCGCACCGGGCCTCGGCCCACCACACGATGCCGACACGGATGTCGACGCGGATGTCGATGCCGATGCAGCCGCAGCGGGGCATCGCCCGGGGGACCACGCTCGACCGGAACGTCCCCGCGTCGGCCGCCGGGGCCCGGCTGGTCGACCAGCACGGCCGCCCGGTGACCCTGGCGTCGTTGCGCGGCCGCATCGTCGTGGTCGGGCCGCTGCTGTCGGGATGTCCCCGGCTGGCCGCGGCCACCAGCCGACGGCTGCGCCAGGTCGCTCGCGACGCGGTGCGCGCGGAGGTGGGTGACCGGATCAGCGTCCTGGAGCTGGCGGTCCGCCCGGGGCCTGCCACCACCGCGGTCGTCCGCGCCGAGGCGGGCCGGCCGGCGCGGCCGGCGAACTGGCTGCTGGCCACCGGCCGGCCGGCCGCCGTCGCGCTGCTCTGGCGTGGCCTCGGCATCGCTGCGTCGTGCGGCCGGGACACGGTCGTGGTGCTCGACCCCGACGGGCGCGTGCGCTGGAGCACCGCCGGGCTGCCCTGGGACGCCGACCTCCTCGACGAGGCGGTCGGCTACGTGTACGGCTGACCCGCGGTCGACGGCGGCGGGTCAGCGTCGGGCTCAGGCTCCGAGCGCCCGCCAGGTGCTGCGCCGCACCACACCGGTGGCGCGCAGGTGGTGGCGCCGCTGGAAGCCCTGCACCCGGTGCCGGGTGCGCAGCCCGAAGTGGCGGCTCACCGGCTGGTGCAGCCGGCGCTGCAGCGCGGCGACGGCCCGGCCGTGGGAGCCACGGCGCAGGACCACGTCGAGGTAGCGCGTCAACCGGCTGTGCGTCGCGGTGCGGGTGGCAGCGGTCGCCGGTGCGGGCGGCGTCACCTGGGACAGCAGCGCCCGCCACGTCGCCGGGTTCATGCCGCCGGTGGTGGTGAGGCCGTGCCGCCCCTGGAGGTCGATCACCGCGGCCCGGGTGGCGGGCCCGAACGAGCCGTCGGCCGTCGTACCCAGGGCCTGCTGCACCGCCGCGACCGCCGGGCCGGTGGAGCCCCGGTGCAGCCACATGCCCGACCAGGTGTAGAGCGAGCGCACCAGGCTCGAGGCGCCCGAAGGCGCGTGCACGGTCGGGTAGGACGCGCAGCGGGACGGGTTCGGTCGCGTGTAGTGCCCCGCCCAGTTGAGGTCCGCGGCACGGCACGGCCCGTAGTCGGCCGCGGCGACCTGCCGGGTCCAGAACGAGGTCCGGCGCATCGCGCCCTCCCAGGAGAAGGAGAAGTGCATGTGGTCGCGGTGGCAGGTCGTGTCCCAGGCGACCTCGGGGTGGCTGGCGCAGCTGGAGTAGGGCCGCCAGCCGTCGCCGGCGCGGTAGGCGCCCCAGATCCGGTTGTTCCAGATGACGTACATGACGCCGAGGCGGCGGGCGTTGGCGTAGGCGTTGCCGGCCGCGTCCCTGGCGAACAACCAGCCGATGACCGCGTGGGCCCGGGCCCGGCCGGCCCTGGTGCGCGCCGAGGTCGACCAGTCCAGGGCGCGACCGTCGTAGTGCTCCGAGGTCGGCAGCGGATCGCTGCCGCAGCTGCGGGAGATGCCGTAGCCGGTGGTCGGGTAGGTCGCGGTGAGCAGCTCGCCGAACGCGACCACGCCGGGCTTCGCGGTGGGGTCGCAGGAGTCGGCGGGCACGTAGCCGGCCAGCGGCTCGATGGCGCTGGGCAGGCCGCTCGGGGTGGTGGGCGTCGCGGCGGCGGTCGCCTGGCCGGGTATGGCGAGCAGCAGGGCGCCGGCGGTCAGGACGAGGGTGAGCAGGCGGCGGCGCGTGTTTCGAAGATCCATGGCGGCACCAGCCTCTCCCGAGATCAGACCGAAATGTCCGTTTTGGTGAAACTGGCCGGCGGGGTTGCGGCGTACCCTCGAGGTGAGCGTTGGACATCGGGCTCGGGGGAGGTGGCCCCTCATGCGACTGCGGTCATGGGGGCTCGCGGCGGTCGCCGGGATCGCCGTCGTGGTCGTCGCGGTGGTTGCCGTGCTGGTCGCCAGGGCCACGCAGACCTCGTCGGGACCGGCCGCCGCCCCGTCGTCCCCGGCCGCGACCGGACAGGACCAGGTGGCCGCGCCGCTCGCCCCGACCGTGGTCCACCACGTCGCCCCCGTCGACGCCCACGGGCGCCTCGCTGCCGGCTACCGGGTCGCCGCGTCCGGTCGCGGGCGCTGTTTCAGCACCTCGCTGGTCGACGACCGGCTCTACCGCTGCTTCCAGGGCAACACCATCCTCGACCCCTGCTGGCCGCAGCCGGGCCGGGCGGTCGCCTGCCTGCCGCAGCCGTGGAGCCACGCGGTGACGCGGCTGCGGCTGACCGCGGCGCTGCCACCGCGGCAGCACTTCGGCCGACACCTGTGGGCGCTGCAGCTCGGCGCCGGCCTCGGCGTCCGCTGCACGGCCGCGATGGGCGCCACCGGCATCGTGGCCGGGCAGCGGATCAGCTACCTCGGGGCGCGGGGCTGGGCACTGCTGGGCGAGCCGGACCGGCGCCGACCGACCTGGACGATCGCGACCGCCCGGGGCGCGGACGGTCAGTACTCCGCCCGTGGTCGCAAGCCGCTGGCGGCCGCCTGGCTGGCGCGGGTGTCCTGACGCGCGCCCTGCAGCGTCGTACGTGCTCTCCCACCGAGCCGGCGACGCGAAGGGCACCGGCCGGGCACGAAACGCCGGACGGGAGGGTGACACCGGTGGGGAACTTGGTACTGTCCTCCTCGCAGGTGCAAGTTCCAGCGGTTACACAGACGCTCGTTGGAGTTTGTGATCCAACGGCGTTTCGACTTCATTGCCCCAGGCTCGAGGCGGGACGACGTTTCACCACCTGCGAGGAGGCCACCGAGGTGGTGGTCTCTCGTTCCGGAAACAGGAGTGGGAAAGAGCATGGCTCAGGGGACAGTGAAGTGGTTCAACGCCGAGAAGGGCTTCGGCTTCATCGCGCAGGAGGGTGGCGGCGACGACGTCTTCGTGCACTACTCCGCGATCACGATGCAGGGCTACAAGTCGCTCGAGCAGGACCAGCGCGTGGAGTTCGAGGTCACCCAGGGTCCCAAGGGCCCGCAGGCCGAGAACGTCCGCCCGGTCTGAGGCAGACGACCACGTGGGGCCCCGGTGATCCACCGGGGCTCCACGCAATTGCGGGGCGCCGGACGAATTCCGGCACCATGCATTACCGGTTGTGGATTCCCGGGTACGAGCGGCGCTCCCCGGGTAACAATGGTGTGGCGTAGAGCGCAGCGAGAGCGAGGAGGGCAGGTGGACCCGTTCGACGTGTCCCTCGAGGACGGCGAGCTGATGGACGAGGTGGAGCTCACCGCCAGCCTCATCGTGGCCGCCAACCAGTCGGACGACCCGCTCAGCCTCGAGGAGATCGACCGGATCCTCGGCGTGCGGCACGCAACTGCGGCCGAGGGCTGAGCCCCGCCGCGCGGCTCCCGCGGCCCGTCAGCGGGCGCGGTCGAAGCGGCGCAGCCGCAGCGAGTTCGTGACCACGCAGACGCTGGAGGCGGCCATCGCCGCTCCGGCGACCATCGGGTCGAGCAGGCCCAGCGCCGCCACCGGGATGCCGACGACGTTGTAGGCGAAGGCCCAGAAGAGGTTCTGCCGGATCACCCGCAGGGTACGGCGGGACAACGCGATCGCGTCGGCCACGAGGCCGGGATCGCCGTTGACCAGCGTCATGTCGCCGGCCTCGATCGCCAGGTCGGTGCCGGTGCCGATGGCCATCCCGAGATCGGCCTGCACCAGCGCCGCGGCGTCGTTCACCCCGTCGCCGACCATCGCCACGACCTCGCCCCGCTGCTGCAGCGCCGCGACCGCCTGCTGCTTGCCGTCGGGCAGCACGCCGGCGATCACCTCCTCGACGCCCACCTGTCCGGCCACCTGCCGCGCGGCGGTCTCGTGGTCGCCGGTGAGCAGCACCGGCCGCAGCCCGAGCGCGCGCAGCCGCTGCACCGCCCGGTGGCTCTCCGGCTTGACCGTGTCGCCCACGGCGATCACCGCGGCCGGGACGTCGTCGACGGTCACCTGGACCGCCGTACGCCCTGCGGTGCGGGCCCGGTCGACCGCCTCCTCGAGATACTCCGAGACGTTCGGACGGTCTCCATCCGCGTGTCGCTCGTCCGAACGTCTCGGACTATCGGGAGTGGCGACCAGCACCCGGTGGCCGTCGACCACGCCGCGCACGCCACGACCGGGCAGGTTCTCGAAGTCGGTGACCCGCCCGTCCGGTACGACGCCGGCGGCGATCGCCCGCGCGACGGGGTGCTCGCTGCCGGCCTCCAGCGCGGCGGCCAGCGCCAGGGCCCGCTCGTCGCCGGCGGTCTCGTGCACGGTCATCTCGCCGCGGGTGAGCGTGCCGGTCTTGTCCAGCACCACCGTGCTGACCCGGCGGGTCGACTCCAGCACCTCGGCGGTGCGGATCACGATGCCGAGCTGGGCCGCGCGGCCGGTGCCGACCAGCAGCGCGGTCGGGGTGGCCAGGCCCAGCGCGCACGGGCAGGCGATCACCAGCACCGCCACCGCAGCGGTCATCGCGGCGTCGGCCGGATGGCCGGTCAGCAGCCACCCGGCGAAGGTGACCACCGCGATCCCGAGGACGACCGGGACGAACACCGCGGAGATCCGGTCGGCCAGGCGCTGCACCGGCGCCTTGCTGGTCTGCGCCCGCGCGACCAGCTCGCCCATCCGCGCCAGCACCGTCTGCGCGCCGATCCGGGTGACCTCCGCGACGAGCCGGCCGTCGAGGTTCGTGGTGCCGCCGACGAGCTCGTCGCCGACCTGCTTGGAGACCGGCAGGCTCTCGCCGGTCAGCATCGCCTCGTCGACCGACGACCGGCCCTCGAGCACACGCGCGTCGGTCGGCACCTGGGCGCCGGGGCGCACCAGCACGTGCATGCCTGGTCGCAGCTCGGCCACGTCGACCTCACGCTCACCGGCCTCGTCGAGCACGACGGCCCGTTTGGCGCCGAGCTCCAGCAGCGCCCGCAGTGCCGAGCCCGCCCGTGACTTCGCGCGCGCCTCCAGCCAGCGGCCGAGGAGCAGGAAGACGGTGACGGTCGAGGCCACCTCGAAGTAGGTGTCCGTCCCGCCGGACGCGACGATGCCGACCGACCACAGCAGGGCGATCACCGTGCCGAGCGACACCAGCGTGTCCATCGTGGAGGCGAGGTGCCGGGCGTTGAGCGCAGCGGCCCGGTGGAAGGGCCATCCGCCGTACGCCACCACCGGCAGCGCCAGCACCAGCTGCAGCCACGGCAGCCGCGGCACCCCCGGCACCATCGCGAGCACGAAGACCGCCACGGCCAGGGGTGCGGACACCAGCAGCCGGCGCAGCAGGCCGCGACCGGGGTCCTCCGAGGGCTCCTCGGCGCTCGGGCCCGGCAGCGCCGCGGTGTAGCCGGTGCGCTCGACGGTGGCGATCAGCTCGTCGGTGCCGAGCAGCCGCGGGTCGTAGTCGACGTGCGCGCTCGCGGTGGCCAGGTTCACCGTCGCGTGCACGCCGTCGAGACGGTTCAGCTTGCGCTCTACCCGGCCCACGCACGACGCGCAGGTCATCCCGCCGACCAGCAGGTCGACGCTGGCAGTGGCCGCGGTCGGAGCCGGCCCGGCCGGTCGCTCCCCGGCGCGGGTGGTCATCGCGCGAGCTCGTATCCCGCCTCGTCGACGGCGGCGGCGACCGCCTCGTCGGTGAAGCCCTCGCCGTGCACCTCGACCTTGCCGGTGGCGAGGTCCACGTCCACGCCCGTCACCCCGGGAATGGCACCGATCTCGCTGCTCACCGCGTTGACGCAGTGCTGGCAGGTCATCCCGGTCACGTCGTACGTCGAGCTCACTCTGGTCTCCTCCTGGTCGGGGGTCGGTTCACGCCTTGAGCAGCCGGCTGATCGCCCGGCTCGCCTCGCTGATCTTCTCCTCGGCGTGCGCCTGGCCGTCGTCGTCGCCCGCGCCGGCGCCGACGATGGCGTCGCGCACGCAGTGGTCGAGGTGGTCCTCCACCAGGCCGACGGCCACCGTCTGCAGGGCACTGCGGATCGCCGCGACCTGGGTGAGGATGTCGATGCAGTACTCGTCGGCCTCCACCATCCGGTGGATGCCGCGGACCTGCCCCTCGATCCGGCGGAGCCGGCGCAGGTAGTCGGCCTTGTGCTCGTGGTAACCGTGGACGCTGCTGCTCACGCACCAATCGTAATACCCCCTAGGGGTATGGACAACCGGGGGGAATTGCACCGACCGGCGGACGAGCCCCTAGCATGGGACCGTTTGCGGACCTGATCACCAGGAGATCCACGTGGCGCTGCGCTTCAAGCCAGTAGACACCGCCTTCTACGAGCTCATCACCGAGTCGGCCACCCACCTCGTCAACGGGGCCGGGCTGCTCGCGGAGATGCTCGGCGAGGGTGCCGACCGGGAGACGACGGCCAAGCGCATGCGCGACGCCGAGCACGAGGCCGACGAGACCACGCACAACATCATCCGGCGGGTGAACACGACCTTCGTCACGCCGTTCGACCGTGAGGACATCTACGCGCTCGCCTCCGGCCTCGACGACGTCATGGACTACATGGAGGAGGCCGTCGACCTGACCCTGCTCTACGAGGTCGAGCGGCTGCCGGGCGAGCTCGCCGTACAGGTCGAGGTGATCCAGCGCTGCGCGGAGCTGACCGCGGAGTCGATGCCCAAGCTGCAGTCGATGAAGGGGCTCGAGGAGTACTGGATCGAGATCAACCGCCTCGAGAACGCCGGCGACAAGTCCTACCGCCGGATCGTCGCCAAGCTCTTCAGCGGCAAGTACGAAGCCCTCGAGGTGCTCAAGCTCAAGGAGGTCGTCGACTCGCTGGAGAAGGCGATCGACGCCTTCGAGCGGGTCGCCAACATCGTCGAGCAGATCGCTGTCAAGGAGAGCTGAGTGACGCTCGCCATCGTCGTGGCGGTGGTCGTGGTCGCCCTGGCCTTCGACTACACCAACGGCTTCCACGACGCCGCCAATGCCATCGCGACGGCGATCTCCACCCGGGCGCTGACGCCGCGCATCGCGCTGGTGCTCGCTGCGGTGATGAACTTCGTCGGCGCGCTGCTCGGGCAGGGGGTCGCGCACACCGTCAGTGACGTGATCGACACCGCCGGGCTGTCGAAGAACCACGGGCTCATCGTCGTCCTCGCGGCGCTGTTCGGCGCGATCATCTGGAACCTGATCACCTGGTACTTCGGGCTGCCCTCGTCGTCCTCGCACGCGCTGATCGGCGCGCTCGGCGGGGCCGCGCTGGTGGCCGGCGCCACCGTGCACTGGTCGACCATCCTCGACAAGGTGGTCGTGCCGATGATCGTCTCGCCGCTGGTCGGCTTCGCGCTCGCGTTCCTGGTGATGCTGGCCTTCCTGTGGATCTTCCGGCGCCGCAACCCGCACCGGACCTTCCGCGGCTTCCGGGGCATGCAGACGATCTCGGCCGCCGCGCTGGCCCTGGGCCACGGGCTGCAGGACGCGCAGAAGACGATGGGCGTGATCTTCCTGGCCGTGCTGACCGCCGGGTTCTACCCGAAGTCGCAGACCGACCTGCCGCTGTGGGTCATCCTCTGCTCCGCCGGGGCGATCTCGCTGGGCACCTACTCCGGTGGCTTCCGGATCATGCGCACGCTCGGCCGCCGGATCATCCACCTCGACCCGGCGCGCGCCTTCTCCGCGGAGTCCGTCGGGTCGGCGGTGCTCTACACGACCGCGTTCTTCTGGCACGCCCCGATCTCCACCACGCACGTGATCACCTCCGCGGTGATGGGCGCCGGCGCCACCACCCGGCGGTCGGCGGTCCGCTGGGGGATGGCCCGCTCGATCGTCACCGCCTGGGTGCTCACCTTCCCCGCGGCCGGTGCGTCCGCCGCGGTGGTGTACCTGATCTTCCGGCTGGTGCACCTGGCCTGAGGTCGGGTGGGTGTGTGTGTTCGCCGGCTCCCTGCTTCCGATAGTCCGACCGCCTCCCTGCTTCCGATAGTCCGAGACGTTTGGACGCGCTCTCTCGGCGTGTCGCCGGCCAAACGTCTCGGACTATCCCGGCAGGGGGAGGCGTCAGCCGGCCCGCCGGCGGTATCGCAGCCACCGCTCGCGTTCCGCAGCGGACAGTGATCGCCGTCGCGCCACGGTCGTCGTCATGACCCACCAGGGCGGCGGCTCGAGGGTCCAGGCGCGTCCCGCAGCGGTCGACCAGCGGGCGCGTCGTCGTACATCGCGCATGCGGGCTGCGGTGCCGTGACGGTCACGCAGGTGCCCGCTCAGCACCGTGAGGTACTCCAGGCCCACCCGGCGGTACGCCTCCTCGCGCAGCACGTCGATCTTCCGCTGCTCGCCGACGAGGTGCGGCGCGCCGTCGTACTCCACGACGACGCCCGCCCATGGGTCGAGGAGATCAGGCGTGCCGACGTGCCGACCGGATCGGTCGAAGATTGGGCGGTTGCACAGTGGGCTGGGTAGCCCCGCGTCGAGGCGCCACACCAGCCGCGTCCGGCTCTCCCAGGGCGACCAGCAGTTCTCGTCGGCGAGCGCCAGCGCTTCGCGCATCTGGGGTACGCCGGTCCACCCGGGATGCTCCTC
>DATDNR010000153.1:0-5519 GCA_036518175.1 Marmoricola sp. | reverse complement strand
CCGGACCCCTGGCTCGATCCTTGGGCGGCCTTGATCGCCGCGACGAGGTCGGCCTTCTTCATGCCGGTGGACTTGATGCCCAGTCCCCCCGCGATCTGTCGGAGCTCGGGGAGCAGCATGCCGCTCAGCCCGCCCTTGCCGCGGGCGCCCCTGCTGGCACCCGTGCGGCCGTTCGCGTTCTCCGGGCGACCGTTCTCGTCCGTCGCCGAAGACCCCTCCGCGGGTGTCGCCGCGCCGTTCTGCGCGGCGGCGGTCTCGGTGGTGGTGTCCGTCATCCGGGGTCCTTCCCCCTTGTCAGCCCGACTGTTCTCGCCGGGTGCCTGTGCGGTAGCCCGATCGCGGCCCCGGCACATGCCGCGAAGATGCAGGCACTCCGGGGAGGAATCTGATCGGGAAGGACGCGTCCCGGCGATCTCGCCGCTGCCGCGCGGCGGCTCCCTCCGGTCGCACAGCCACAGTAGCACCGATCCGCGGACCGCGAGGCGATGTTCACTCGACGCGGGCACCGTCGAGGTCGACGGCCAGCGTGTGCATGGTCCAGCCGGCGGGCGCGCGGTCCCGGCCGTGGCGGCCGCCCGTGTCCAGCACGAGCACCGTCGGCCCGGCTCCGGACACCACGGCGGGAACCCCCTCGGCACGCAGCTCCCGCACCAGCGCCAGGGTCTCGGGCATCGCCGGCTCCCGGTAGCGCTGGTGCACGAAGTCCTCGGTCGCACGCAGCAGCAGCTCCGGTGCGCCGGCCAGCGCCGCGACGAGCAGGGCCGCCCGACCGGTGTTGGCCACGGCGTCGTGGTGGCTGACCGACTCCGGGAGCAGCGACCGGGCGACCTCGGTGCGCACGCCGGTCGGAGGCACCAGGACCACCGCGGAGACGGACGGGTCGACCGCGCACTGCTGCGCCCACACCCCGCCGTCGTCCTGCCCGCTGACCACGAAGCCGCCGAGGAGGGCGGGCGCCACGTTGTCGGGATGGCCCTCGAGCCGGTTGGCCAGGGCCAGCACCGCGTCGTCGTCGAGGCGTACGGCGCCCTCCCGGACCAGCGCCCGGGCCAGCACGATGCCGCCGACGATCGCCGCCGAGGAGGAACCGAGCCCCCGGCTGTGCGGGATCACGTTGCTGCAGCACAGACTCAGCCCGGGCGGGTGGACGCCCATCGCCGCGAACGCCGCCTGCATCGCCCGCACCACCAGGTGGGTCTCATCGTCGGGCACCTCGCCGGCGCCCTCGCCCTCGACCTCGATCGCGAGGCCGGCCTCGGTGACCTCGCCGACGAGCCGGTCGCG
Source organism: Marmoricola sp. (assembly GCA_036518175.1). Classification (GTDB taxonomy): domain Bacteria; phylum Actinomycetota; class Actinomycetes; order Propionibacteriales; family Nocardioidaceae; genus Marmoricola. The sequence continues at coordinate 4,235 of DATDNR010000153.1, read as the reverse complement.
CAGGTCGAGCGCGAGGCCCAGGCAGTCGAAGCCGGGCCCCAGGTTGGCGCTGGTCGCCGGCACCGTGACCGTCACCGGCCCGCGGACGAGGTCGGGCATCTCAGCCGAGGCCGGCGGCCTCCGCCGCCGCGTCGACCTCCGCGTCGCAGACCGTGTCGACGAGGTCGGTGAAGGTCGACAGGGCGGTGTCGATGTCCTTGAGCCCGTGGCCGGTGACGGTGACGACGATCCGCTCCCCGGCGTAGCGCACACCCTCGCTGGCCTCCAGCAGCAGCCCGGCGACACCGGCCGCGGACGCCGGCTCGACGAAGACGCCCTCCCGCGAGGCGAGCTGTCGCTGGGCGTCGAGGATCTGGTCGTCGGTGACGCTGCGGAACTTGCCGCCCGACTCGTCGGCCGCGCGCACCGCGAGGTCCCACGAGGCGGGGTTGCCGATCCGGATGGCGGAGGCCACGGTCTCCGGCTCGGCGACCGGTGCGCCCGACACCAGCGGGGCGGCGCCCTCGGCCTGCCAGCCGCGCATCACCGGCAGGTGCGTGGCCTCACCGGCGTCACGGGACTCCCGGTAACCCATCCAGTACGCCGAGATGTTGCCGGCGTTGCCGGTCGGCAGCACGTGCACGTCGGGGGCGTCACCGAGCACGTCGACGATCTCGAACGACGCTGTCTTCTGGCCCTGGAGCCGCATCGGGTTCACCGAGTTCACCAGCGCCACCGGATAGCGCTCCGCGAGCCCGCGGCTGAGCCGCAGGCAGTCGTCGAAGTTGCCCCGCACCATGATCACCTGCGCCCCGTGCACGATCGCCTGGGCCAGCTTGCCGGCGGCGATCTTGCCCTGCGGCACCAGCACCAGCGGCTTGATGCCGGCGCGCGCGGCGTAGGCAGCCATCGACGCCGAGGTGTTGCCGGTCGAGGCGCACACGACCGCCTCGGCGCCGCCGCCCACGGCGACCGAGAGCGCCACGGTCATGCCGCGGTCCTTGAACGACCCCGTCGGGTTGTCGCCCTCGACCTTGAGCCACACCTCGCCGCCGGTCACCTGCGAGAGCCACCGGGCGTGCACCAGGGGAGTGCCGCCCTCGCACAACGTGATCGTCGGTGTGCCCGCCGGGATGTCGAGGCGGTCGGCGTACTCCTCCAGCACCCCGCGCCAGAGCCTGCTCCTGGGCGCCGTCATCGACTCACTCCCCGTCGCCCTCGACGCGCATCACCGAGGACACGTCGCGGACGTTGGGCATCGCGCGCAGCGTCTCCACGGTGGCGGCCAGGTCGGCGTCGCTGGCCCGGTGGGAGACCACCACCAGCTGCGCGTCGTCGCCGCGACCCTCCTGCCGCACCGTCTGGATCGACACGTCGTGCTCGGCGAACGCGAGCGCCACCGAGGCCAGCACGCCGGCCTTGTCGTCGACGTCGAGCTGCACGTGGTAGCGGGTCTCGGTGTCGCCCATGGTGAGGATCCGCAGGTCGGCGTACGACGACTCCCGCGGGCCGCGCACGTCCGCGAGGCGGTTGCGGGCCACCGTGACCAGGTCGCCGAGCACGGCGCTCGCGGTGGGCGCGCCACCGGCACCGGGACCGTAGAACATCAGCTGCCCGGCGGCCTCGCTCTCGACGAAGACCGCGTTGTAGGCCTCGCGGACGCTGGCCAGCGGGTGGCTGCGCGGGATCATCGCGGGGTGCACCCGGGCGGAGACGGCACCTCCGTCGGGTCCGTCGGCCATCGAGCAGATCGCGAGCAGCTTGACCACGCAGCCCATCTCCTGCGCCGACACGACGTCGGCAGCGGTGACCTCGGCGATGCCCTCGCGGTGGACGTCCGCGGCGGTGACCCGGGTGTGGAAGGCGAGGCTGGCCAGGATCGCCGCCTTGGCCGCGGCGTCGAACCCCTCCACGTCGGCCGTCGGGTCGGCCTCGGCGTAGCCGAGCTCCTGTGCTTCGGCCAAGGCCTCCTCGAAGCCGCTGCCGAGGGTGTCCATCCGGTCGAGGATGAAGTTCGTGGTGCCGTTGACGATGCCGATCACCCTCATCACGCGGTCGCCGGCCAGCGACTCGCGCAGCGGGCGCAGGATCGGGATGGCGCCGGCGACGGAGGCCTCGTAGTAGAGATCGCGCCCCGCACGCTCGGCCGCCTCGAAGAGGGTGGCCCCGTCCTCGGCGAGCAGCGCCTTGTTGGCCGTGACCACCGAGGCACCGTGTTCCAGCGCGGAGAGGATCAGCGACCTCGCCGGCTCGATCCCGCCGATGACCTCGACCACCACGTCGACGTCGTCGCGGGCGACCAGCGCCTCGGCGTCGGTGGTGAACAGCTCGTCGGGCAGCGCGACGTCGCGAGCGAGCCCGAGCCGGCGTACGGCGACGCCGACCAGCTCGACGGGCGCGCCGACACGGGCGGCGAGATCGGCGGCCTGCCCGGTGACCAGCCGGGCGACCTGGCTGCCGACGACGCCGCAGCCCAGCAGGGCCACGCGCACGGGACGGGGTTCGGTGCTCATCGCGCCCATCCTCGCACTGTTCAGGCGGGCCCGCGGGCGGCGCCCACGTCCGTGGAAAGCAGGTCGTCCTCGGTCTCCCGGCGCACCACCACGCTGGCCTGCCCGTCACGGACCGCGACCACCGGCGGACGCAGCAGGTGGTTGTAGTTGCTGGCCATCGACCAGCAGTAGGCGCCGGTGCCCGGCACAGCGAGCAGGTCTCCGGGAGTCAGGTCACCGGGCAGGAACTCGTCCATCACGAGGATGTCACCGGCCTCGCAGTGCTTGCCGACGACCCGGCTGAGCAGGGCCGGCGCCTGCGACCGGCGGCTGGCGAGCGTGCAGGAGTACTCCGCGTCGTACAGCGCCGTGCGGATGTTGTCGCTCATCCCGCCGTCGACCGAGACGTAGGTGCGCACCGCCCCGCCGTCGAGCTCGACGGCCTTGACCGTGCCGACCTCGTAGACGGTGCACATCGCGGGGCCGGCGATCGCGCGACCCGGCTCGATGGACAGGCGCGGTACGCCGATCCCGCGCGCGGCGCACTCGTCGGTGACGATCCGACTGATCTCGGGGGCCAGCTGCCCGGGGGCCGAGGGGTCGTCCTGGGTCGTGTAGGCGATGCCGAAGCCGCCGCCGAGGTCCAGCTCGGGCAGCTCGACGCCGAGCTCGGTGACGACGCGCTCGTGCAGCGCGAGCACCCGGCGTGCCGCGACCTCGAAGCCGGCGGAGTCGAAGATCTGCGACCCGATGTGGGAGTGCAGCCCCAGCAGCTCGAGTCCGGGGTCCGCGCAGGCCTGCCGGACGGCGTCGAACGCGTCGCCGCTGCTGATCGACAGGCCGAACTTCTGGTCCTCGTGGGCGGTGGCGATGTACTCGTGCGTGTGCGCCTCCACCCCGGCGGTCACCCGGACCATCACCCGGGCGGTGCGGCCGAGCTCGCGGGTGATCACCGACAGCCGCTGCAGCTCGTGGAAGGAGTCGACGACGATCCTGCCGACTCCGAGCGCCACGGCGCGTTCCAGCTCTCGCACGGACTTGTTGTTGCCGTGGAAGCCGACGCGCTCCATGGGGAAGCCGGCCCGCTCCGCGACGGTCAGCTCGCCGCCCGTGCAGACGTCGAGGCAGAGCCCCTCCTCGGCGATCCAGCGCGCCACCGTGGTGCACAGGAACGCCTTGCCGGCGTACAAGACGTCGTACCCCGCGAAGGAGTCACGGAAGGCCCGCGCCCGGGCCCGGAAGTCGGCCTCGTCGAGCACGTAGGCCGGCGAGCCGTGTTCGCGCACCAGCTCGGTCAGCGGCACTCCCCCGATCTCGAGCACGCCGTCCGCGCCCTTGCGCGCGGTGGCGGACCAGAGTCCGGGCACCAGGGCGTTGACGTCGTCGGGCTGGCGCAGCCAGGCAGGACCGCGCACCGACACCGCGGCGTGCGCCCAGCCCGCCTCGTGCGCCCGCATGCGTCACATCCGCTCGGGCGCGTGCACGCCGAGCAGGTCGAGCCCGTTGGCCAGCACCACCCGGGTGGCGTCGACGAGCAGCAGCCGTGCACGGTGCAGCGGGTTGGGTTCCTCCTCACCCATCGGCAGCACCCGGCAGTTGTCGTAGAAGCGGTGGTAGGTGCCGGCCAGCTCCTCGAGGTAGCGGGCCACCCGGTGCGGCGCCCGCAACTCGGCCGCCGACGACAGCACGCGGGGGAACTCGCCGATCGCCCGCAGCAGGTCGCCCTCGCGGGGGTGGGCGAGCTGGGCGGGATCGACGTCGCCC
>DATDNR010000152.1:0-2931 GCA_036518175.1 Marmoricola sp. | reverse complement strand
GTTGCGTCCTTGGCGCTCAGCGGCTCGCTCTCTGCTGCATTGGCCACCAGGGTGATCGGTCGGGAACGTGCCAGGGCGGCGTGCCACTTCTCGGCCGCCGGGAAGTGCCCGCCACCGCAGCCGGTGAGTCCGGCGGCCCTTGCCGCCTCGAGGAGCCACGGCCCGCCGCGCGGTCGCGCGCCCCATCGCTCGTGGTGACGGGTCAGCGAGTCGGCGGAGACCTCCGGCAGGCCGGGGGACTGATCGGGGGGCCCGGCGCGACTGACCACGACCGGGTTCGGAAACTGTCCTTCGAGGGAGCCGCGTGGGGTGGCTGGCCGCAGAGGCAGCGGTGTGGCGACGCGGGGTGTCGTCATCGCACGACCTCGCGGTAGCGCCGGGCCGGGCTGTGCTCGTCGTGGTCGGTCGCATCGGCCACGGTGGGTGCGCCGTACCGGCTGAGTGCGATGGCGAGGACCACCCCACCCGAAGCCAGGTACATCCCGACGAGGGTGGGGGAGTCCGAACCGGCCAGGAGTCCGTGGGTCCAGGCGAGGACGAACGCCAGCGACGCGACACGGTGGGTCGCCCACCAGGCCGAGCCCAGCCAGCGCCCGGCGAACGCCGCGGTCAAGCCGCTGGCGATTCCGGACCAGGCAGCCAGGACACCGAGGGTGACCGGCACCGGCCGGTAGTGCGAGGCCAACGGGAGGAGCACTCCCACCCAGCCCACGTGTGCCCACGGGTCGGTGGCCAGCACCACGACGTGCAGGAGGAGGAAGGCGAGGGTGAACACCGCGAGCGACGCGTGCAGCCGGATCCGGGCCACCCGCCCCATGAGCCGCCCTCCGCGGAGGTTCGGGTGGGCGAGCAGCAGGCCCAGGCCCACGAGCAGCGTCAGGAGGCCGTAGCAGGTGATGCCGCTGGCACGGGCCAGCGTCCAGGGCGGTGTCGAGCTGGCGCGCGCACGGGCGAAGGCTTCCAGCAGCAACCACGTCGTCAGCAGCACGCTCGCGCCGACGGCGACCAGGCCGCCGAGGACACCCCACCGGCTCTCGAGCAGGTCGCGACCGTGACCTCGTGCGGAGCTAGCCACGGCCGGCCGCCCACAGGACGAAGGGGTCTGCGGCGTCGCTGATGCCCAGCCCGCCGTCGGTGTGCACCCAGAGCGCGGCAGCGTTGTGGTGGGCGGCCGCTGCGGCGACGCCGGTCGCGCCTGCAAGGAAGAACGTCTTGCTCCAGACCTCCGCCCAGGCCGGGTCCGCATGGATCACCGAGACCGAGAGGAGTCCGTCGCCCCCGCTCTCACCGGTGCGCGGATCGATGAGGTGGTGCACGGTCCTCCCGCCCGATCGCCAGCTCCGGACCCGTACGGACGACGTGGCACAGGCGTTGTCAGCCAGGACCAGCACGGCCACGGGCTCGCTGCCGCCTCGTGGGTCCTCGACGCCGACGCGCCAGCCCGAGCCCTCGGGCCCGGTCCCGGTGAAGAGGCAGTCGCCTCCGGCGTCGACCATGACGCTCTCGCCCGCCTGGCGCAGCTGCTCTCCCGCCCATCGGACGGCGAGTCCCTTGCCGATGCCGCCGAGGTCGATCGGCGCTCCGTCGAGGTGGATCCGGTGCTGACCCGCTCGACAGTCGACGCGCGGCCTCCAGGCGGGTCGTGCCGTGTGCTGGCCGGTCGCGTCGCGGGACGCGGTGGTCTCGACGGAGAGTCCTGCGCCGTGGAGCGGGAACGACCGGTCGTACCCCAGACGGAGGAGGGCGTCGAGGATGCGCGGGTCGAACACTCCGCGCGTCCTCCGGTAGGCCCGCGCCGCTGCCTGCACCGCCCTGGCGCACTCCGCGGGTACGTCGTGCCACCGGTCCGGCCGCTCGTTGGCCCGCATCAGGGCACTGCTCGGGTCGAAGCGGGTGCAGGCGGCCTCGACCCGCGTGAACACCTGCCGCGCCCGCTCGAGGGCCGCGGGTGCAGCCGCAACGGGCTTCTCCACCCGGAAGGTGACGTCCGTGGCCATGGCCCGGAACGTGGTCTGCAACGTGGTGTCGGCTGCCGAGCTGGTCGAGGAACTCATGACGCTCCTGTGGTCGTGTGCAGCTGCTGGTTCGGAACGGCCACCGGAGGCAGGGGAGCCGAGGCCGGTGGGGCTGCCAGGGTGCCGGTGCGCAGCGCCGGCACGTTCGGTCCGATCTGGCCGCTGCGTTGAGCCGTGCGCAGGACGGCTGCGAGCCGGTTGGCCCGCGCCGATCGCCGTTGCAGTGACGACTCGAGTCGCAGCAGGGATGTCTGAGCCCGTGCCAGTCGCCGCGCCGCGATGCGGGCAGAGTGCTGGAGCGGATCCACCTTCGCCCGTCCGCGGCTCGCCGCCGCAGGGTGGTCGGCGGGCTGGGCGGGGTCGTGCTGCACGGTCCAGTCGGCAACCAGGGCGAACGAGCCGGCGACCACCGGGGCGACCAGCCAGCGCAGCGCAAGGACCTGACCGCGGCTAGTCATCGCGCCCCTCGTGGGAGTCGCCCTCGCCTCCGTGCGCGGCACTCGCCCGGGTGGTGGTGTGCGCCCGGGGTGCCGTCCCTCCGCTGGCGCGGGTGGTGGTGTGCACCGAGTGCACCGCGTGGGTCGACGACCCGCCACTGGCGCGCGTCGTGGTGTGCACCGAGTGCACCGCGCGGGTCGACGTCCCGCCGCTGCTGGCGCGCGTCGTGGCATGCACCCGGGGAGCGGACCCCGTGCCGCCACCGCTGGCACGGGTGGCCGTGTGCACGCTGGGCGGCTGGGAGCCGGCCGGCGACTGGGCCGCCGGCACCGTCCCGGCGGTGCTGCGCGGTGGTGCCGCTACCTGCACCGGCCGTGCCGCGAGCCGCTCGGCCAACCGACGCTCGACGTGGAGCCGATGATCGATGATCTGCAGCTGGTGGTGGCTGGCCTGGAGCCGGTCGTGCAGGGCCGCGCTG
>DATDNR010000151.1:0-22068 GCA_036518175.1 Marmoricola sp. | reverse complement strand
TGGGCGTGGTCTTCAAGGGCTCCGGCTTCTACCGCACCGACAGCCGCAAGGCCCCCAGCAGCTCCTCGGACGACACGAACGGCTCCAGTGGTTCCGGCGCCTCCAAGGAGCCGGCTGCTGCCGGCTCCTCCTCGAGCTCGTCGTCGGCCGGCTCCTCGGCCGGCTCCTCGGCCGGCTCCGCGGTCAGCTCCTCCTCGAGCAGCTCCGACTGACTGGCGGGTAGTCGGCGGGTGAGGGGCTCCCGCCGGCCGCCAGACCTGTGGACGACCGCAGCAGGATCGCTCCCGACTGCCTAGCCTCGCTGTCCATGAACAGCGCTCTCTCGGGGCTGGCCGCGCGCCTGCACAAGGTACGGCGGCTGCTGCTCGTCCGGCGGCGAGGCCTGGCCGCACTCGCGGCCGGGTCCGCCGTGCTCTTCTCCGTCTCCGCCGCCACCGCCCCACCGCCCCACACCGTGCGGGTGTGGACCGCCGCGCGGGACCTCCCGGCCGGCGCCGTGCTGGGCAGCGGCGACCTGCGCGCCGTGGGCTTCGCGCCCGGAAGCGTGCCGGCGCACGTGGTGGCCTCGGCGCGCTCGGCGCTCGGCCGCACCCTCGCCGCGCCGCTCGGCCGCGGGCAGCCGCTCTCCCCGACCGACCTGGTGCGCCCCGGGATGACCCGCGGCTACCCGGGCCGGGTGGCGGTGCCGGTCCGGCTCACCGACCCGGCCGTGGCCGCGCTGCTCCGTGTCGGAGACCGCGTCGCCCTCGTGGCCAGCGATCCTGCCGACCCCGCCCGCGGCACGACGACCCTGGCCACCGATGCCGCCGTGGTCACGCTGCCCGCCCCCGTGGACGACACCGGCAGCACCAGCCTGCCCGGGCGGATGGTGGTGGTCGCCGTACGTCCCGCAGAGGCCGACGCCGTGGCGACGGCCTCCGCCGCAAGCTACGTAACCGCCGAGTGGCTTCGGTAGTTTGCCGGTCACGAAACGGTGGTCCCACTCGGGGGACCCGGAAGGGAGAAACTCGAGATGAGTGGTTTCAAGAACTTCCTGCTGCGCGGGAACCTGGTGGAGATCGCGGTCGGCTTCATCATGGCGACGGCGTTCGGAGCCGTCGTCACCGCGCTGGTCGCGCTGATCCTCGCCGTCATCGGCAAGGCCGGCGGTCAGCCGAACTTCGACAAGTGGCAGCCGGGCCACCTGCCGGTCGGCGTCTTCATCACCGCGCTGGTCTCCTTCCTCATCCTCGGGGCCGCCGTCTACTTCCTCGTCGTGGTGCCCTACACGAAGGCCAAGGAGCGCTTCTTCCCCAGCGAACCCGAGGGGATGCCGGCCGACATCGCGCTGCTGCAGGAGATCCGCGACCTCCTCAAGGCGCAGCAGAGCGCCGGCAGCACGGGCGGCACGCCCACCGTCTGACCGGGGTCGCCGATGTGGTGAGACCGTGCGGGCCGCGCTCAGCCGTGGTGCGGCGGCACCTGCCGGCGCAGCCACTCGTCCGCGGCGTCGCCGGAGCGGTCGGCGTCGGGCTCGTCGGTGTCGTCCGCGGTCTGCTCGGGCAGCACCTCGCCGAAGATGCGTTCCAGCCGCCGCTTGCGCTCGGCCGGTGTCTCCTCCCGCGTCACTGCACCCCCTCGGCGACGGCCTCGAGCGCAGAGTCGAGCCAGGAGACCTCGAAGCGCGGCCGCGACGGGGTCCAGCCGGTGTGCGCGCAGAAGTGCTCGGAGCAGACCCGCAGCGAGCGGGTCATCGGCTCCAGCCGGGTGGCCGCGAGCCGACGCAGCACCGGACCCGCCGACCCGAGCGAACCCACCCCGGCGGCCGCGGCGTACGCCGACACCACCTCGTGACGTCGCACCGGCTCGGCACCGACGTTGTAGACCCCCGAGGGGGCGACCAGCGCGGCCACCACCGCGGACCCGATGTCGTCGGTGTGCAGCAGGTGGATCCAGCGCTCCGGCGCACCCAGCCCGACCGGACGCCCGCGGGTGGCGCCCCGCAGCTGGCGGCGGGTCAGCGGCTCGTCGCCCACGAGCCAACCGAAGCGCAGGATGACGCCCGCGCGCGAGCCGCAGGTGTAGCCCTGCACGTGTGTCTCGGCGACGGCCAGCGGCTCGGTCGCGCGCGTGATCTCCAGCCGGTGGTCCTCGTTGATCCAGTCGTCACCGTTGTCGGCGTAGAGGAAGCTGCCGCTCTCCTGCACGATCCGCCGCACGCCGGCCTCGCGGGCCGCGGCCACCACGTTGCCGACGCCGACGGTGCGCAGGAGGTCGTGGCGGCGCCAGGCCTTGGGACGCACCGCCTCGAAGCCGGACGGCATCCGCCCGGCCAGGCTGATGACCGCGTCGGCGCCGGCGTACGCCCGGACCAGCGAGTCCACGTCGAGGGGGTCACCGACCACGGTCTCGGCGTCCGCCGGCTCCGCGCCGTCGGGCCCCTCGAGCGGGCTGTCCGACAGGACGGCGACGTCGTGCCCCTCGGCCCGCAGCGCGGGCACGGCGGCACGGCCGATCACACCGGTCCCCCCGGACACGACGATCCTCACGGCCGTCATCTTCCGATAACGAACCGATAACGGCAAGCAGAACCGCCAGAATGCTCTCCGGCCGTGTGGCCTGGGCGGGGTGGTCAGAGGTGGGCGAGCACCTCGGTCGCGGCGCGCTCTCCGGCACGCACGGCGCCGTCCATGTACCCGGTCCAGTAGGTCGAGGTCTCGGTGCCCGCCCAGTGCACGAGCCCGTGCGGCCGACGCAGCCACGGCCCGTACGACGACAACGTCTGCGGGCCCATCACCGCCACCGGTCCGCCGGTCGTCCACGGCTCGCGGTCCCAGTCGTGCTCGACGTACTCGATCGGCGTGCGGGCCTGCTCGCCGAACAGGGCCGCGAAGCCGTCGAGCACGGCCCGGCGGCGTGCCGCCGGTGCCAGCAGGCCGTAGCGCCGCCAGGTGGTGCCGCCGACGAAGGCGAGCAGCACCCCGACCGAGCCGTCGGGCGGGCTGTTGTCGAAGGAGACCCGCACCGCACCGGAGTCGTTCAGCCCGAACCCGTTGAGCCCCTGGTCGCGCCAGAACGGCGTCTCGTAGACCGCGTCGCACTTCATCAGGTTGCCCATGTCCATCCGGCGCAGCAGCTGCTCGCGCTGCAGCGGCAGGCGGGGCTGCCAGTCGATGCCCAGCACCAGCGGCGGCGGGCAGGCCACCACGACCCGGCGTGCGCGGACGATGCCGCGGCTGCTGTGCACCTCGCAGCGACCGTCGCGCTGCACCACCCGGGTCACCGCCGCGTCGAGGGCCACGCGGTCACCGAGGAGGCGGGCGAGTCGTTGCGGGATCAGCCCCGAACCGCCCACGAACCGGGACTCCTGCGCCCCACCGGCGGTGTCGGAGTTGCGTTCGAAGGTGCCCTGGTGGGTCTCGTCGCCGGAGCAGGCGAGGTACCACAGCACGTAGAGCAGCGACAGCTCGTCGCAGTCGGCACCGAAGCAGGGCTGGGCCCAGCACAGCAACAGGTCGATGACGGCCCGGTTGACGGTGTTGCCGCGCAGCCACTCCCCCAGCGTCTGGCTGTCCCACTCGATCGCCTTCGGGTGCCGCCAGGGAGCGGCCACGTCGATCTCGCCGGCCATCTGGTCGATCCGGGTCTGGAGCAGCGCAGCGTCGGCGAGGATGAGCGGGTCGGGGGGCACGGTGCCGTCGTAGGTGGAGCGACCTTCGGTGCTGGAGACGTAGACCGACTTGCCGGCGACGTACTCGGCGAAGGTGCGCACGCCGAGCTCGTCGGCGAGCCGGGCGATGTGGGTCTGCGTCGGACCGATGAACGCGCCGCCGGACTCCACCACGCCACCGCTGCGCAGCGCGTGGTTGAGCACGCGGCCGCCGACCCGGTCGCGGGCCTCGAGCACCAGCACCGAGCCTCCACGGCGGGCGACGTCCCGGGCGGCCACCAGGCCGGAGATGCCGGCGCCGACCACGACGCAGTCGACCCGGCGCGGCAGGCCGCCCTGCAAGGTGGCGGCCTCTGCCGAGCCGCCGGGACCGAGACCGCCGAGCACTCCGAGGCTGCCGGCGGTCGCGCCGGCGAGCACCGAGCGTCGGCTGGGCAGGGCGTGGGCAGGCGGCTGGCTCATGGTGGGGCCAACGAGCACCGAAGGGAAAGGGAACGGCTCCTCGCGCCGCGGTCAGGCGGGAGTCAGGCGCACAGCCCGTAGGCCTCGGCCTGCGCCTTCTGCTGCTCCGAGGGCGACGGCGAGCCCGAAGGCGTCCCGTTCGGCGTGGACTTGCCGCCGGGCTTGCCGGAGGGCTTCGACCCCGGCGTCTGGGCGGCACTCAGGGCGCCGCTCGCCAGCTGGCCCTTGAGCGGCTCGTCGTACTTGATCCGGTGCCAGAGCTTCCGCGCCGACGATGCCCACTCGATGCGGTTGGGGTCCTGGGGCCACGGCTGCCACGGCACGGTGATGAAGCGGATCCGGTCGAGGCCGATGTTCTTCAGCGAGAGCCCCAGCGAGACCAGGTCACGCAGGTGGGCGAAGTCGGGGTCGGTGGTCAGCGAGCCCGTCGCCGCGTTGAGGAAGTTGTAGAGCCGGACGGGGTTGGCGAGGGTGCCGGCGGAGACGACCTTGTTGATCATCGCGGCGATGAAGGCCTGCTGCCGCTTCATCCGGCCGATGTCGGATCCGTCGCCGAAACCGTGCCGCTCGCGCACGTAGTTCAGCGCCTGCTCGCCGTCCACGCTGTAGGTGCCCGCGGGCAGGTCGATGTGGCCGATGTCGTCATGCACGGCGTGCGGGACGCAGACCGTGACGCCGTGGATGGCGTCGACCATGCCACGGAAGCCGTTGAAGTCGACCACGACGTAGTGGTCGATGCGGATCCCGGTCAGGTGCTCGACGGTCTTGATGGTGCAGGCCGGCCCGCCGATCGCGTACGCCGCGTTGAACTGGGTCAGGCCGCCGGGGTCGGTGCCGCCGCTCCTGGTCTGGCACTCGGGCCGGTCGACCATGGCGTCACGGGGCAGGCTGACCCCGTAGGCGAACTTCCGGTTGGCCGAGAGGTGCAGCAGGATCGTGGTGTCGCTGAGCCCGGGGGTCGCGCCGCCGATCTTCTTGCCGGTGGGCGTCCTGCCGTTGGCCCCGCGGCGGTTGTCGTCGCCCATCACCAGGACGTTGATCGGCTCCTGGGGGCCGGCGACGTGCACGACCTGCGGCCGCTTGCCGAGCTTGCCCGAGACGTCGACCGCCTTGATGTTGCCCTCGAGGTGCTTGTAGACCACGACCAGACCGACGCCGACGATGAGCACCAGCACGCACACGCCGACCAGCGCCCGGAACGCCCACCGGTGGCGTCGCTGGGTCCGGCCACGGTGGCGCGGCAGCTCCTCGGACATGGCCCTCCCCGGGCCCCTCGGGCCCTCCTTCTAGCGAACACGATGACGGACACGAGGGCCCGCCGACACGCAGTCTGACCATCCATTCTCGCCGACACGCCGTCTGTGCCCAAATCGGGAGTGTCCTTGCTCACTACCGGCCGGTAGCCTGTGACCGTACGGGTCAGCCGCCCCAGATGTCCTCCACGAACCGGTCGGCGGCCCTCAGACCGGCCAGCCAGGCCGCCGCATCGGACTCTCCCGCGCCGGTGCGATCGCGGAAGATCTCCGCCAGCGAGGCGCGTACGCCGGGCGCGATCGTGGCCGCGTTGCCGCAGACCAGCACCACGGCCTCGTCCTGCAGCAGCTGCCACAGCTCGTCGGCGCGGTCCAGCATCGCCTCCTGCACGTAGCGACGCGGGCCGTCGCTCGGCCGGGAGAAGGCGTGCACCACGCGCACGAGGCCGCGCTGCTCGTAGTCGCGCAGCTCGTCGGCGTAGAGCAGGTCCAGCTCCGGAGCGCGGCAGCCGAAGAACAGCATCGACTCCGCGACCGGGACCCCCTGGTCCTGCTGCACCGCACGCTCCTGGAGGAAGCCCCGGAACGGCGCCAGGCCGGTGCCGGCAGCCACCATCACCAGCGGCACGTGCGGGTTGTCCGGAAGCCGGAACGGGAGCGTCGGCCTGCGCACGAACACGAAGACGGTGCCGTCGACGGGCACCATCGACAGGTGCGCGGAGCACACGCCGGTGAAGGTGCCCGTGCCCGAGCGGGCCGGTCCCCGCAGCACACCGGCGGTGATGCTGCACGTCTCGCCGCCGGCCAGCGGGGAGGAGGAGATGGAGTAGTACCGCGGGCGCAGCGGCGGCAGCATGTCGAGGTACTCCTCGAAGGGCAGCCGGCACGCGGGGAACTCCTCGAGGAGGTCGAGCACCGACCGGTTGGGGGCGTGCACCCGTTCGCGGTATCGGGTCTGGGCTTCCTCGCCGTCGCCGGCCAGTCCGGCGAGTGCCGCCCGCTGCTCGGCATCGTCCGTGTGGCGGGCGAGCGCCTCGATGTCGTCCCTGCTCGCGACGTCCTGCAGCTCCACGCAGCTGCCGAGCACGCCGATCAGCGGCGTCGGCTCGTCGATCGGCAGATGGGTGTGGCTGCCCCGGTTGGGGATGATGGTGACGTACTGCCCGGCGTCGAGGCCGAACCGCGCGAGCACCCGCCGGATGACGTCGATGTCGTTGCGCGGCAGCACCCCGAGGTGGTCGCCCGCCTGGTAGCTCATCCCCGCCGGCAGCGCGATCTCGAGGTGGCGCACCGAACGCCCGGCGGCAGCACCGTCGACGATGAGCTCCCGGTTGTCGCGCACGTGGGCCGCCCGGGCCTGGTAGGAGACGATGACCGGGTTGGTCACCTGGCGGTTCGTCAGCGTGATCGCCAGGCGGGACCCGCCGTGGCCCGCGCCGGCGGCCTCCGCGGGGAGGTCGAACGCCGCGGCGAGGTCCGACCACAGGTCGCCGTGCCAGGCGCGGTACTCCGCGTCGAAGTCCCCCGCGGCGTTGCCACCACCGCGCTCGTGCAGTCGCTCCCCGCCGTGCAGCTGCAGCTGCTCGTCGAGCAGCGTGGGCACGGCCTGGTAGGTGGCCGCCCACTCGGTGTTGCCGCAGCCGAAGACGGAGTAGGCGACCCCGGCGGCGGCGTCCGGGGGTGCGTTGCTGATCCAGCGGCAGAACTCGACGGCGTTGTCCGGTGGTGTGCCGTTGTACGACGAGCACACGAGGATCGTCGCGCCGTCGCGCGGGAGGTCGTCGACATGGTCGTCGAGGGCGCCCAGCGTCACGTCGTACCCGCGCTCGGTGCCCTCCTGCGCCAGCCGGGAGGCGATCGACTCGGCGGTGCCGAGGTTCGAGCCGAAGAGCACCGTCAGCCGGGTGCCGTGCCCCCGCGCGACGGGGTGCGAGGCCGGCGCCTGCACCGGTGCAACGGCCCCGGTGCGCTCCGCCGCCGGCGCGACTCCCCTCGGGTCGACCTGGACGCCGGGCCGAGGGCGTACCTGGATCCGGAAGTCGTCGGGCTTGACCGTCAGCGTCGTCCGGGTCTTCAGCCTGTAGCCGAGGTGGTTCACCAGCTCGAACCGCTGCACCAGCATGCCGAGGACGAGGGTGGCCTCCTGCAAGGCGAACTGCCGCCCGATGCAGGCCCGTTGACCGGTGCCGAAGGGCAGGTAGGCGCTCTTCGGGAGGTGGGCCACGCGTTCTGCCGCCATGTGGTCGGGGTTGAACTCGGCCGCGTCGGGGCCCCAGACGGTGGTGTCCCGGTGCAGCGCGGGGAGCAGCACGGTCACCGGCGTGTGCGCGGGGATCGCGTAGCGTCCACCGATCACGGTGTCGGTGAAGGGGGCGCGGGTGAAGCCGGGGGCGGTGGGCCACAACCGCAGCGCCTCGTCCAGCACCTGGCGGACGTAGGTCAGCCGGTGCACCTCCTCGAAGGTCGGGGCGGCGGTCGTGCCCAGCACCGAGTCGACCTCGGCGCGGACGCGCTCGAGCACCGCGGGGTTCTCGAGCAGGTAGTAGATCGCGAAGGACAGCAGCCCCGAGGTGGTCTCGTGACCGGCGACGAGGAAGGTGATGCACTGCGCCCGGATGTTGGAGTCGGGGAGCCGCTCGCCCGACTGCCTGTCGACGCCGCTCAGCATCCGGCCCAGCAGGTCCGTGTCGTCGGCGGCGTCCCCCTCGGCCCGGCGCTCGGCGATCAACCGGTCGACCAGGTCGTTCATGAACTGCTGGTCCTCCTGCACCTGTCGCCGGGCGCGGACCTTCAGCCGGGTCTGGATCGGCAGCTGGCGGCTCTGTGCCTGGGATGCCGCGAGCGTGCGGACCATCGCCTCGACGAACGGGTGCGGCGTCTCGCGGTAGAAGGAGTTGAACCGGTAGCCGAAGCCGCACAGCGCGATCGTGTCCAGCGTCAACCGGGTCATGTCGGCGGGTACGTCGACCTCCTCGCCGGGGTTGGTGCGCGCCCACTTGTCGATCAGCTGCTCGGCGATGTCGATCATCTTCGGCATGTAGTCGCGCATCGCCTGCAGGCTGAACGGAGCCATCAGGATGTTGTGCGCCCGCCGCCACATCGGGTCGTCGGTGTCGGAGGTGAACAGCCCGGCGTCCATGCTCTCCTCGCGGAGGTTGGCCAGCCCGCCGGTGACGTACTTGTCGAACCGGCTCTGGTCGCAGACCTCCTCGGCGAGGTCCACGCCGGAGAGGATCACCCGCACCCCGCCCGGCACGGTCAGCTTGAAGATCGGGCCGTACTCCGCCGCCATCTGGACGAAGCCCTCGATCGGGTTGTGCGCGTCGATGTCGAAGACGTTGCCGACGACCGGCAGCCCGCGGGGCCCCGGGATCTCGTCGAGGTGGGCGGTCATGCTCATCGGTTCACTCCGGGGGTGTCGGGGCTGGGCGGGCACGCAGCTGGTGACCGAGCAGCACCAGGCAGAGCAGCACCATCCATCCCGGGAAGACCAGCACGATGGACGGATGGAAGGTGGTGCTGACGAGGAGGAACGTGGCGGTGAGGTAGCTCAGCGCGGCCTGCCAGCGGTTGAGCAGGCCGCGGCTGCGGAAGAGCGTGGTCGTGGCGAGCATGAACATGCCCGCTGCCCGGACACCGAAGACGAAGACCATGCTGTAGCCCACGGCGGTCAGCGCCCTGGCATCGTTGACCGCGGGCATCGGGGCCGAGGAGAACTTCGACTCCAGGGCCACCGCGGCGACCGCCGCGCAGCCGGCGAACAGCATGCAGACGAAGACGATGCCGGCGACCGTCTGCAACCAGCGAGGCACCTCGGCCGGCTTGCCGGGCACGGCGTCGAGCATGGTCCGGGTCGCGCTCATGTGCCAGATGAAGGCGATGCCGGCGAACGGCACCAGGTAGAGGCCCACCGTCACCAGGTCCTGTCCCCGGCCCGCGCCGTAGAAGTCGCGCCAGGCGGCGTCGGACCCCGACATCCCCGGCGTCTGCCACAGCAGCAGGAGAGCGGTGACGAACAGCCCGGCGAAGAGCAGGCCCGAGGAGCAGGTCATCCAGATGCTCGCCCGCACCTCGGGCGTGCCGTGCACAGCCAGGGGTCCCCGCCGGTCGGCATCGGGGCGTACGTCGGCACCGCCCCTCTTGCTGGTTGTACTGGTCACCGACCAGACACCCCCATCGGGCCGACGTGCCGTGGACGAAGAGTGCACCCCCGGTCACGTTCGCACGCCGCCCGCGCGGCAGGTAGACACGTTCGGATCGGTGCGGATGGCCCGATCAGGCCGTGCGCGCCGGCCTCGGGCGCCCCCGCGGCCTGCCGCGGGCCCGGCGGTGGCGTCGACTATCCTGCGTGCGACACGCCCCAGTAGCTCAGTGGATAGAGCAGCCGCCTCCTAAGCGAAAGGTCGCCAGTTCGACTCTGGCCTGGGGCACCACAGGTGGACAGCACGCCGTCAGAACACCGGCGTCAGACCACCTCGAAGCGGATGCCGGCCCGCTGCAGCCGCGCGAGCAGGTGGTCGCCCATCGCGGCGGCCGTGGTGACCTGGCCGGCGGTGGCGGGGTTGTCGTCGAAGGCGAGCGACAGCGCCGACTCGGAGATCATCTTCGCGGTCTCGGTGTAGCCGGGGTCGCCGCCGGAGACCCGGGTGTGCACGGTCTTGCCGGCGGCCTCGCCGACGAGGTCCACGGTGAACCACGACCTCGCCCGGCGCGCCGGCGAGGGGCCGTCGCCCGGCCTGATCCGCTTCAGCAGCTGGTTGCGCAGCGGCGGCAGCTGCGCGGCGACCGCCATCGACCCGACCGCGACCGCGCCTCCGGCGGCGAAGCGCAGGGTCCGGGTGCCGGCGTAGTGGGAGTAGCGGAAGTCCGGGCCGTACGACGACAGCGCCGCACCCGAGCGCGCCACCACGAACGGGTCCAGGGTCGGCAGCGGCAGCAGCCAGTAGCCGAGCAGCCGGTCACGGTGCGGCCGGCCGGCCACCGCCCGCGCGCTGCGGTCGGAGGGACGGGACTCGAGCCGGCGCCGCTCGGCCATCGCCGCGCGCATCTGCGGCGCCCGGGACATCGCGGTCATCGCCGTGTGGAAGGTGCCGCCGGAGAACTGCGCGTTGCTGCGCACCACGCCGCGCAGCCGGATCGGCTCCCCGGCCGGCAGCTGCTGCACGGTGAAGTAGGCGCCGAGGTCGTGCGGCACCGAGTCGAAACCGCAGGCGTGCACCAGCCGGGCGCCGGTCTCGGTGGCGGTCCGGTGGTGCGCGACGTACATCCGGTCCACGAACTCGGGCTCCCCGGTCAGGTCGACGTAGTCGGTGCCCGCCTCGGCGCACGCCCGCACCAGGGGCTCGCCGTGGAGCAGGTAGGGCCCCACGGTGCTGATCACCACGCGCGTCTGCGCGGCGACCGTGCGCAGCGACTCCTCGTCGTGGGCGTCGGCGTGCAGCAGCGGCAGCTCGGCGAGGGACTCGTCGCGCTCGGCGAGCCGGCCCCGCACCGCCATCAGCTTGCCGCGGTTGCGTCCCGCCAGCGCCCAGCGGCAGCCGGCAGGGGCGTGCTCGGCGAGGTAGCCGGCCACCAGCTCGCCGGTGAACCCGGTCGCGCCGAGCAGCACGATGTCGAACGGGCGGTCGGTCCCACGGTCTGCAGCCACCAGCGCAGCCTCTCACGCCCCGTGACGAGCAGTGCGACGTAGGCTCGGGGGCATGTGCCGCAACATCCGCACGCTCCACAACTTCGACCCGCCGGCGACGCACGCGGAGATCCAGGCTGCCGCGGTGCAGTACGTCCGCAAGGTCAGCGGCTCGACCCGCCCGTCGCAGGCCAACCAGGCGGCCTTCGACGCGGCGGTCGAGGAGATCGCCGCCGCCACTGCCCGGCTCCTCGACGAGCTGACCACCACTGCACCGCCGAAGAACCGGGAGGCGGAGGCGGCCAAGGCGCGGGCGCGAGCCCAGCTGCGCTATGGCTGAGATGGTGCCTGCGCAGGTGTACGACGCGCTCGCCGGCCGCCTCGTCGTGCTCACCGGGGCGGGCATCTCGACCGACTCCGGCATCCCCGACTACCGCGGGCCCCGACCGGCCGGAGCCCCACCGACCCGGATGCCGATGACCTACCAGGAGTTCGTCGCGAGCCCGGAGAACCAGCAGCGCTACTGGGCGCGTGCCCACGTCGGGTGGTCGCGGATGGGCTCGGCGCACCCCAACGCGGGCCACCAGGCGCTGGCGCGTCTCGAGGCCCTCGGCCGGGTGGACCTGCTGGTCACCCAGAACGTCGACGGCCTGCACGAGCGGGCCGGCTCCCAGCGCCTCGTCGCGCTGCACGGGCGGATCGCCGAGGTCGTCTGCCTCGACTGCCGGTCGGTGTCGTCGCGGGCGGCCGTGCAGGCGAGGATGGCCGCCGCCAACCCCGGCTGGGCGGCACGGCACGCCGAGGCCACGGTGCGGCCGGACGGCGACGTCGAGCTCGACGCCACCCGCGGCTTCGTGGTGCCCGCCTGCGCGCGCTGCAGTGGCCGGCTCAAGCCGCACGTGGTCTTCTTCGGCGAGAACGTCCCGAAGGATCGGGTCACCCGCACCCGTGAGGCGGTCGACCGGGCCGACGCGCTGCTGGTCGTCGGCTCCTCGCTGACGGTGATGTCGGGGCTGCGGTTCGTCCGCCAGGCCGCCCGGTCCTCGAAGCCGGTCGTGATCGTCAACCGCGGCACGACGAGGGGCGACGAGCTGGCGTCGTACAAGGTCGAGGCCGGCTGCAGCGAGTTCCTCACCGACCTGGTCGCCCGGGAGCAGCCGCTGGCGGTCTGAGCCGGCTCACATCCGGCGCACGAAGAGGTGCTCGGCCGACTCCGGGTCGATCTCGGCGGTCTCCCCGGCGTGCGCCAGCACCACGCCCTCGGCGGTCTGCTCGGCCTTGACGGTCTCGCCGGGCATCGCCCCGACCCGGCGCAGCGCAGCCATCAGTGCCTCGTCCTTCTGCATCTCCTCGCTGATCCGGCGCACCTGCACCCGCACCGGGCCGTTGCCGAGCACCCGGCCGAGCGGTTCGAGCCCGGCCATGAAGTCCTCGTCGTCGGCGCTCTCACCGAGCTCGGCCAGCCCCGGGATCGGGTTGCCGTACGGCGACTCCGTCGGATGGTCGAGCAGCTGCAGCAGCCGGCGCTCCACGGACTCGCTCATCACGTGCTCCCAGCGGCAGGCCTCCTCGTGCACCAGCTCCCAGTCCAGCCCGATCACGTCGACCAGCAATCGCTCGGCGAGCCGGTGCTTGCGCATCACCCGGGTGGCCGCCTCACGACCCTCGGTGGTCAGCCGCAGGTGCCGGTCGCCCTCCACGGTGAGCAGCCCGTCGCGCTCCATCCGGGCCACCGTCTGGCTGACCGTGGGACCACTCTGGTGCAGCCGCTCCGCGATCCGCGCGCGCAGGGGCACGATGCCCTCCTCCTGCAGCTCGTAGATCGTGCGCAGGTACATCTCGGTGGTGTCGATCAGGTCGCTCACGCGGCCCATTCTTGCCCATCAGCAGGCGTGGGTATCGTGGGGCGCGCTCCCCATCCCTCCACAGGAGACATCCCCATGAACGACGTACGCTCGGGCGTGCCCTGGTGGCGCGACGCGGTCTGCTACGAGGTCTACATCCGCAGCTTCGCCGACTCCGGCGATGACGGGTACGGCGACATCGCCGGCATCGGCTCCCGGCTGGACTACCTCGCCGAGCTCGGTGTCGACGCGTTGTGGATCACCCCGTTCTACCCCTCGCCGCAGAACGACCACGGTTACGACGTGGCGGACTACCGCGACGTCGACCCGACCTACGGCGACCTGGCCGGCTTCGACGCGATGCTCACCCGGGCCCACGAGCTCGGCCTGAAGGTGATCGTCGACCTGGTCCCCAACCACACCTCCTGGGACCACCCGTGGTTCAAGGCCGCCCTCGACGCGGGCCCGGGCAGCCCCGAGCGGGCGCGCTACGTCTTCCGTGACGGCAAGGGCCCCGACGGCAGCGAGCCGCCCAACAACTGGCTGTCGGTCTTCGGCGGTGGCGCCTGGGAGCGCGTGCCGGACGGGCAGTGGTACCTGCACCTGTTCGACAGGTCCCAGCCCGACCTGGACTGGACGAACCCCGAGGTCGCCGCCGACTTCGACCGCACGCTGCGGTTCTGGCTCGACCGCGGCGTGGACGGCTTCCGCGTCGACGTCGCCCACGGCCTGCGCAAGGCCGAGGGACTGCCGGACGTCGACGACCCGAGGAAGTTCCTGCACGGCACCCACCCCTCGGCGCCGATGTGGGACCAGCCCGAGGTGCACGAGATCTACCGGCACTGGAACCACATCCTCAGCGAGTACGACGGCGACCGGATGATGGTCGCCGAGGCCTGGGCGTCGACGCCGGCCCGGACGATGGCCTACGCCCGGCCCGACGAGATGTCCCAGGCGTTCAACTTCCACTGGCTCGAGGCGCCGTGGTCGGCGAGCGCCTTCCGCGACGTGGTCACGCTGACCCTCACCGAGGCCGCGTCGGTCGACGCCTCGGCCACCTGGGTGCTGTCCAACCACGACGTGGTGCGGCCGCCGACCCGCTACGGCGGCGGCAAGGTCGGGCTGGCCCGGGCCAAGGCGGCGACGCTGGCGATGCTGGCGCTGCCCGGCTCGGCCTACCTCTACCAGGGCGAGGAGCTCGGCCTGGAGCAGGTGGACGTGCCCGAGGCGCAGCGCCAGGACCCGGAGTTCCTCAACGGCCGCGGCGAGGGACGTGACGGGTGCCGGGTGCCGATCCCCTGGGCGGGGACGGCCGCGCCGTACGGCAACGGCTCGGGCAAGCCCTGGCTGCCCCAGCCCGACGACTGGGCCCCGCTGACCGTCGAGGCGCAGAGCGAGGACCCCGAGTCGACGCTCGCGTTCTACCGCCTCGCCCTCGCCGAGCGGCGAGGCCTGCGGGGCGACGACGTGGAGCTGGTCGACCTCGGTGAGGACGTGCTCGCCTTCCGGCGCGACGGCGTGCTGGTGGCGCTGAACGCCGGCAGCGAGCACGTCACCCTGCCCGAGGGCGAGGTGGTCGTGGCCAGCGCCCCGGTCGACGGCACGCTGCCGCCGGACTGCGCGGTCTGGCTGCGCGCCTGAGGAGGACGAACCGCCTCGCGGTCCGGCCGGTCAGGCGGCCGGGCCGCTGAGCGTGCGGTTGTAGCGGCCCAGGTCCTGCACCAGCCGGCCCAGGTCCTCGTCGCTCCACGACGAGAGCAGGTCGTCCAGGGCGGCCCGCCGCCGGTTGCTCATGTCGTCGAGGCTCTGCCGGCCCTTCTCGGTCAGCGTCAGCAGCGAGGCGCGCCCGTCGGCCGGATCGGGCTCGCGCTGCACCAGCCCGAGCTCCTCGAGCTGGGTGAGGTAGCGGCTGACCGCGCCCTTGTCCAGGGAGAAGCCCTCGGCGAGGGCGGAGGCCCGGATGGGGCCGTCATCGGCGATCGAGACCAGCAGCGAGAAGGCGGCCGCGGCGAGGTCAGGATGGATCATCCGCGCGCGCTCGTCGATGGTGCGCCGGATCCGGCGGGAGATGACGCCGATCTCGTGCTCGAGCTGGCGCATCGTGTCTTCGCGCGTCGGCTGGACGTCCATGGAGGAAGCGTACGCAACTGGCGTCCGGCGGGAATCCCCCGAACTGACCGGGTTCTGGCGTACCTGCCCGGACATGCAGCGACCCGCAGGCGTGGGCCGGAGCCCTTCCGGGCGGACGTGGTCCGGAAATCGCCTGCGGGTCGGGTGACTGCGTTGGATTCACCAGCAGCGGGCACCGTCACGCGCCACGCGCTGGTCGGTGTAGCTGCTAGTGCGCAGCCACCTCACGCGTCCAAGAACAACTCACTTCTGGACCACCTCCTTTCCCGTGTGCCACCACGGTAAGTCGCGACGGCGCGCCGCTCAACCGGTTTGTCCGGTGCGTGACCACGGGCTCGTACGGCGGCCCGCCCGTCAGGCCACTGCCGCCGCGGCGAACTGGGCGTTGTAGAGCCGGGCGTAGGCTCCCTCGGCCGCGAGCAGGTGGTCGTGGGTGCCCTGCTCCACGATGGCGCCGTCCTCCATCACCAGGATCAGGTCGGCGTCGCGGATGGTGGAGAGCCGGTGCGCGATCACGAACGAGGTCCGGTCGGTGCGCAGCGCCGCCATCGCCTGCTGCAGCAGCAGCTCGGTGCGGGTGTCGACCGAGCTGGTGGCCTCGTCGAGGATCAGCAGGGCCGGGTCGGAGAGGAACGCCCGCGCGATGGTGACCAGCTGCCGCTCGCCGGCGGAGAGGTTGGAGCCCTCCTCGTCGATGAGCGTGTCGTAGCCCTCGGGCAGCGAGTGCACGAACCTGTCGACGAAGGTGGCCCTGGCCGCGGCCAGGATCTGCTCCTCGGTCGCGTCCGGGGCGCCGTAGGCGATGTTGTCGCGGATGCTGCCGGCGAAGAGCCAGGTGTCCTGCAGCACCATCCCGATCTGGCTGCGCAGCACGCCCCGCGGGATCGAGGCGATGTCCACCCCGTCGAGGGTGATCCGGCCGGCGCCGACCTCGTAGAAGCGCATCACCAGGTTGACCAGCGTGGTCTTGCCGGCTCCGGTGGGGCCCACGATCGCCACCGTCTGGCCGGGCTCGGCGACCAGCGAGAGGTCCTCGATCAGCGGCTTGTCGGGGCTGTAGGAGAACGACACGTGCTCGAAGGCGACCCGGCCGTGGCGCCCCTCGGCCGGCGGCAGGCTGCCGCGCGCCTCCTCCGCCTGCTCGGGGGCGTCGAGCAGCTCGAAGACCCGCTCCGCGGAGGCGACCCCGGACTGCAGCAGGTTCGCCATCGACGCCACCGTGGTCAGTGGCTGGGTGAACTGGCGGGAGTACTGGATGAACGCCTGCACGTCGCCCAGCGTGATCGCGCCGCTGGCGACGCGGAGGCCGCCGACGACCGCGACCACGACGTAGTTCAGGTTCCCGATGAACATCATCATCGGCATGATCAGCCCGCTGACGAACTGGGCACCGAAGGAGGCGTGGTAGAGCGCGTCGTTCTGCTCGGCGAAGGTCTGCTCCGACTCGTGCTGGCGGCCGAAGACCTTGACCAGCGCGTGGCCGGAGAAGGCCTCCTCGATGTGGGCGTTGAGCCGGCCGGTGCGTCGCCACTGGTCGACGAAGAGGCCCTGCGACCGACCCATCACCGCCTTGGTGACCACCATCGACAGCGGCACCGAGAGCAGCGCGACGACGGCGAGCAGCGGCGAGATCCAGATCATCATCGACAGCACCGCGACCACGGTCAGCAGGCTGGTGAGCAGCTGGCTCATCGTCTGCTGCAGGGTCTGGCTGATGTTGTCGATGTCGTTGGTGACCCGGGACAGCAGCTCCCCGCGCGGCTGGCGGTCGAAGTAGGACAGCGGCAGCCGGTTCACCTTGTCCTCGACGTCGGAGCGCATCCGCAGGATCGTGCTCTGCACGACGTCGTTGAGCAGGTAGCCCTGCAGGTAGGACAGCAGCGCGGCTGCGGCGTACACCACCAGCGCGAGCAGCAGCACCCGGCCCACCGCGGTGAAGTCGACGCCGTCGGTGAGCCGCTGGATGCCGCTGACCATGTCGGCGATGCGGTCCTGGCCGTGCGCGCGCAGCTGGCGGACGACCTCGGCACGATCCTGGCCGGGGAACTGGTGCTGGAGCATCCGGCCGACGAGCCCCCCGAAGATCAGGTCGGTGGCGCGGCCGAGGATCCGTGGCCCGAACGCGGTCAGGGTGACGCTGCAGACGGCGAGCCCGACCACGGCGAGGGCCTTGTGCTTCTGCGGCCCCATGCGGCGGACCAGGCGCTTCGCAGAGGGCTTGAAGGTGGCGGCCTTCTGGCCGACCATCGCCCCGCCCATCGGGCCGCGGCCGTGGCCGGGGCCGGCCTGGATGCGCTCGGTCTCCTTGAGCTGGCCGCTCTCGCTGGCGGTGCCCGGCTCTCCCACCGGGACGCCGGCGGGCTCGCCGCCGGGCACCGGGGTGCGGTCGTCGGTGGTGCTCATGCCGCCTCCTCCGCCGAGAGCTGGGACGCGACGATCTCCTGATAGGTCGCGCAGGACTCGAGCAGCTGAGCGTGGGTGCCGCGGCCGACCACGGCGCCGTCCTCGAGCACCAGGATCAGGTCGGCGTCGCGGATGGTGGAGACGCGCTGCGCGACGATCAGCACGGTCGCCTCGGTGGTGACCGGTTGCAGCGCGGCACGCAGCCGGGCATCGGTGGCCAGGTCGAGGGCGGAGAAGGCGTCGTCGAAGAGGTAGATCTCCGGCCTGCGCACCAGCGCCCGGGCGATGGCCAGCCGCTGCCGCTGGCCCCCGCTGACGTTGGTGCCGCCCTGGGAGATCGGCGCTTCCAGGCCTCCGGGCATGGCGCGGACGAAGTCCGCGGCCTGGGCGATCTCCAGCGCCTCCCACAGCTCGTCGTCGGTGGCCGCAGGGTCGCCGTACCGAAGGTTGGAGGCGATGGTGCCGGAGAAGAGGTAGGCCTTCTGCGGCACCAGCCCCACGGTCGACCAGAGCAGCTCGGGGTCGAGGTCGCGGACGTCGACACCGTCGACGAGGACCCGCCCGCCGGTGACGTCGAACAGCCGCGGCACGAGGTTGACGGTCGTGGACTTCCCGGCGCCGGTGGACCCGATGATCGCCACGGTCTGTCCCGGCCGGGCCTCGAAGGACAGGTCGTGCACGACCGGGACGTCGGCCCCGGGGTAGCTGAACTCGACGTGGTCGAAGACCAGCGTGCCGTGCTCACCCACCTCGGTGACCGGCTCGACGGGCGGGCGCACCGACGTGCGCGTGTCGAGCACCTCCATGATCCGGTCGGCGCAGACCGCCGAGCGCGGGATCATCATCATCATGAAGGTGCCCATCATCACCGACATCAGGATCTGCATCAGGTAGGACAGGTAGGCGGTGAGGGCCCCGACCTGCATCTGGCCGCTGTCCACGCGGTGGCCGCCGAACCACAGCACGGCCACCGACGACAGGTTGGCGACCAGCATCACCGTGGGGAACATCGCAGCCATCCACCGGCCCGCCCGGACGGCCACGTCGGTGAGGTCGGCGTTCGCGGTGGCGAAGCGGCGGGTCTCGTGGGGCTCGCGCACGAACGCGCGCACCACCCGGACGCCGGTGATCTGCTCGCGCAGCAGCCGGTTGACCTCGTCGATGCGCACCTGCATCTTGCGGAAGTTCGGGACCATCCGGGTGACCACGAAGCCGATCGAGACGACCAGCAGCGGCACGGCGACCGCGATGAGCCAGGAGAGGCCGAGGTCCTCCCGCATCGCCATGATGACGCCGCCGACCATCATGATCGGCGCCGCCACCATGAGCGTGCACGACATCAGCACGAGCATCTGCACCTGCTGGACGTCGTTGGTCTCCCGGGTGATCAGCGAGGGCGGCCCGAACTGCTGCACCTCCCGCTGGCTGAACGAGCCGACCCGGCGGAACAGGGCGGCCCGCACGTCGCGGCCGAAGCTCATCGCCGAGCGGGCGGAGAACCACACCGCGGTGATCGAGCAGGCGATCTGCAGCACCGCGACGCCCAGCATGATCGCGCCGATGCGCACGATGTAGCCGATGTCGCCGGTGATCACGCCCTTGTCGATGATGTCGGCGTTGAGGCTGGGCAGGTACAACGCCGCCACGGTGCCGACGAACTGGAAGAGCACCACCAGCGACAGCCAGGAGCGGTAGGGCCGCAGGTGCGTGCGGACCAGTTTCAACAGCATCTCAGTGATCCCCCTTCAGGACGCCGTGGAGCAGGACGTCCGCGATCTGCTCGGCGGTGAGCACCGGGGCCATCCCGAGCTCCGGCCGGCTGGCGCCGAAGACCAGGCTGCGCAGCGCGACGGCGGCCTGGTCCGGCTCGATGGCGAGCTCGTCCCGGTGCGGCTCGAAGAGGCCGCTGAGCCGCCGGTGCAGCTCCTCCTGCGCGTCGAGGACGAACTGCGGAGGCCCCGGGTGCCGGTGCTCCTCGGCCGCGTGCAGCGCCATCAGGTGATGGCGGACGGCGACCATCACCGCCATCGTCAGCCGCATCCGTTCCTGGATCCGCCCGACGGCCATGATCACCTTCTCGCGCAGGTCGTGGTGCCCACGCATGGCCACGTCGAAGAGCTCCTGGCCGCCGTGCGGGTTGATCGCCTCCTGCGCCGCCGCGATCATCAGCGCCCGCTTGTCCTCGAAGACGCGGAAGATCGTGCCCTCCGCGATGCCGGCGGCCTCGGCGATCTCACGCGTGGACACCTCACTGCCGCGCTCGACCAGCAGCGGGATCACCGCGTCGACGATCGCCTTGCGGCGTTCGTCGGCGGACATCGCGGTGGCACGCGGGCTCATGCCGGGAACGATAACTGAGTGAGCGCTCACTCACAACTCGTTTTTTTCAGGGGGCCAGGCGCTCGACCCGCCAGCCGTCTCCCGTCCGCCGGTAGACCAGCCGGTCGTGCATCCGGCCGCGGCGGCCCTGCCAGAACTCGAAGGCGTGCGGCACGACGACGTAGCCGCCCCAGTACGGCGGGCAGGGCACCGGCCGGCCGGCGAACCGCTCCTCGGCGGCGTCGTACGCCTCCTGCAGCTCGGCCCGCGACGCCACCACGCGCGACTGCGCCGAGGCCCAGGCGCCGAGCTGCGAGGGCCGCGGCCGGGTGGCGAAGTAGGCCTCGTCGTCCGCGCGCGGCAGCCGCTCCGCGACCCCCTCGACCCGGACCTGGCGCTGCACCTCGTACCACGGCACCAGCAGCGCGCACCGGGGGTCGTCCGCGAGGTCGCGGCCCTTGCGGGACTCGCGGTTGGTGTAGAAGCAGAACCCCCGCTCGGTCACCTTCTTCAGCAGCACCGTCCGCGACGACGGCGCGCCGTCCTCCCCCACCGTGGCGACCACCATCGCGTTTGGCTCGTAGAGCTCGGCGTCCACCGCCTGCTGCAGCCAGCGGTCGAACATCGCGAACGGGTCCGGGTCGAGGTCGTCCTCCGCCAGCCCACCCAGCCGGTACTCCTCGCGCAGCGCGGACAGGTCCATGCCGGGCAAGATAGCCGGTGCTGGCACAATGCTGGGCTGACCGGATCTCGAGGCCCGCGCCGCCCCACCGGGGCAGCCGGAGGGGAAGAGGAGTCGCCATGGCCGAGGTGCAGCACGGGCTGGAGGGCGTGATCGCCTTCGAGACGCAGATCGCCGAGCCCGACAAGGAGGGGTCCGCGCTGCGTTACCGCGGCGTGGACATCGAGGACATCGTCGGCCGGGTGCCGTTCGAGAACGTCTGGGGGCTGCTCGTCGACGGCAGCTACACCCCCGGCCTGCCGCCTGCCGAGCCCTTCCCGCTGCCGGTCCACACCGGCGACATCCGCGTCGACGTCCAGTCCGCGGTCGCCCAGCTGGCCCCGGTGTGGGGGCTCGGGCAGACCTTCGACATCGACGACACCCAGGTGCGCGAGGACCTCGGCCGGGCCGCGGTGATGGTGCTCTCCTACGTCGCGCAGGCCGCCCGCGGGCTCGGCCAGCCGATGGTGCCGCAGGCGCGGGTCGACGAGGCCAGGTCGATCGCCGAGCGCTTCATGATCCGCTGGCGCGGCGAGCCCGACCCCCGCCACGTGCAGGCGGTCGACTCCTACTGGAGCTCGGCCGCCGAGCACGGCATGAACGCCTCGACGTTCACCGCCCGGGTGATCACCTCCACCGGCGCCGACGTCGGGGCCGCGCTCTCCGGGGCGATCGGCGCCATGTCCGGCCCGCTGCACGGCGGCGCGCCGTCGCGCGTGCTCGGCATGATCGAGGAGGTGGAGCGCCGCGGGGAGGCGTCGTCGTACGTCAAGGAGCTGCTCGACCGCGGCGAGCGGCTGATGGGCTTCGGCCACCGCGTCTACCGGGCCGAGGACCCGCGCGCCCGGGTGCTGCGCCGGACCGCCCGCGAGCTCGGCGCACCGCGCTACGAGGTCGCCGAGGCGCTGGAGAAGGCGGCGCTGGCCGAACTGCGCGAGCGCCGGCCGGACCGGGCGCTGGAGACCAACGTCGAGTTCTGGGCGGCGATCGTGCTCGACTTCGCCGAGGTGCCGCCGCACATGTTCACCTCGATGTTCACCTGCGCCCGCACGGCCGGGTGGTCGGCCCACATCCTGGAGCAGAAGCGCACCGGCCGGCTGATCCGCCCCTCGGCGATCTATGCCGGGCCGGCCTCGCGCAAGGCCTCCGAGGTCGACGGCTGGGACCCCGCCTGGGCCTGAGCGCTGGCCTGAGCGCTGGCCTGAGCGCTGGCCTGAGCGCTGGCCTGAGCGCTGGCCTGAGCGCTGGCCTGAGCGCTGGCCTGAGCGCTGGCCTGAGCAGCGGGACCCGAGCCGGGGTCAGCGTCGGCCTCAGCGCTCGCGCCGGTGGGCGCGCACCCGCCAGACGATGATGGCCAGCACCACGACCGCGCCGATCCCGATGGCGGCGCCGTGCCCGACCTTCGACTCCAGGGCCTGGTACGACGCCCCGGCGATGTGGCCGAGCATCACGTAGCCGGTGCCCCAGATGATGCCGCCGGCGGCGTTCCACATCAGGAAGGTGCCGTAGCGCATCCGTGACGCCCCGGCCAGCGCGGGCATCATCGCCCGGAAGAACGCGGTGAACCGGCCCAGGAACACCGCGATGCCGCCGCGGCGCCGCAGGAAGTCCATCGACCGGTCGATGGCGCCGCGACGCTTGCGCAGCAGTCCCATCCCGAG
>DATDNR010000150.1:0-2194 GCA_036518175.1 Marmoricola sp. | reverse complement strand
TGTCGGCGCTCTGCGGCACCGCGACCGACGGCAGCCCGTGGGCGAGCGCACCGAAGGCGGTGCCGGCCCCGGCGTGGTGCACCACCAGGTCGCAGTGCGGCAGCAGCTCGGCCTGCGGCACGAAGCGCGCCATCCGCACGTGGTCCGGCAGCGCGCCGAACGAGGCCGGGTCGTTGTCGCGTCCCACGGTCGCCACCACGTTGACCGGCAGCCCGGCGAGGGCCTCCACCAGCATGTGGAAGACCTCCAGGTTGCTGTTGGAGAAGGTGCCCAGGGTGAGGTAGACGAGAGGCGCCGGAGGCAGCCCGTCGATCAGCCCCGGCACGGCCCCCGGCTGGGGCAGCGCTGTGGGCCGCAGCGGCTGGACCTGCGACAGCTCGGCTGCGCCAGGGTCCAGCGACGGTGGGCAGATGGTGATGGTCGTGCCGGTGTGCAGGCCGGCGTCCCGGGGCGCGTCGAGGCCGAGCTCGCGCCACAGGGGGCTGACCGCGTCCGCAACGAGCTCGAGCACCTCGGGATCGTGCAGCACGCCGACCGCGTGGAAGACACCGGGCACGCCCAGCGCCGCGGCGACCATCGGACCGGCGACCATGGCGGAGTCGAAGACCACCAGGTCCGGCCGGTGGTCCCGGGCCGCGGCCAGCAGGTCGTCGAGCACCAGCGCGGCCCCGACCTCACCGAAGAGCCTGGGCACGAAGTAGTGCTCCACGCGCTCGGGCGGGAGCCCGTCGCCGGGCTGGCCGCGGGTGCGCCCGGCCAGTGTCGCGAACCACTCGGCGAAGGACGGCCCGACCGCGCGGAAGGGCAGCCCGCGACCGGTCACCGTCTCACCGACGTCACAGCCGCTGGCGACCAGCACGTCCTCGCCACGACGGGCGAGGGCCTCCGCGAGCGGCAGCAGAGGTGTCACGTGGCCGGCTTGCGGGACGCAGGTGACGAGGACGCGCACACCGGGAGGCTAGCGCTCCTCCGGGCGGGCGTACTGGCCCTGGAAGAACAACAGGGGGTGCGGTACGTCGGTGCTCTCGAGCTCGAGCACCCGTCCGACGACGATGTCGTGGTCCCCCGCCTCGTGCACGGCCTCGATGGTGCAGTCGACGTACCCGAGGATGCCGTCGAAGAGCGGCGAGCCGGTCGCCGGCGAGAGGTGCCAGGCCAGGCCGGCGAACTTGTCCTTCCCACGGGAGGCCATCCGGTCCGACAGGGCGTACTGGTCGTGCGCCAGCAGGTTGACGCAGAAGTGCCCCGAGCGATGGATCCGTGGCCAGGCACGCGAGGTCTTCGCCGGGCAGAAGAGCACCAGCGGCGGGTCGAGCGAGACGCTGGAGAACGACTGGCAGGTCATCCCGACCGGCTCGCCGTCGCTGACCGAGGTCACCACGGTGACCCCGGTGGCGAACCGGCCGAGCACGTCACGGAACCGGCGCGCCTCGGCGACCCTGGCCGCGTCGCCCAGCGGGATCTCGGTCTCCTCGCCCGGACGGAACTCGAAGTCGACGTCCTCGTCACCGAGCCAGGAGACGATCAGCTCGCGCGGCGGCCATCCGGCGGGCGCGTCGGGGTGCGTCCCCTTCGGGACGTCGTCGCTCCGAGACACGGGACCCAGCATGTCATTGCGTGCCCCACGCCTGGATCGTGACCCGGCCGGCCTTCAGCGCTCCGAGCCGCTGGGTTCGAGCTCGTCGTGCAGGTGGTGGCCGACTCCGCGGTCCGGTCGCCCGATCAGGAAGTAGATCGCGCCGACGACCGCGATCACCACCATGACCAGCAGCGTGATCCAGTCGAGGTTGAAGTAGCCGCGGGGACTGGCCAGTCCGGTCGGAGCCACCACGTTGACCAGCATCAGGCCGAGGTAGGCCGCAGCGATGACCAGCACCGACCACCTCCACTTCCCGAGGGTGAACCGCCCCTCGGGAACCCACCCGCGGGAGCGGGCGATGATCGCGCCGACCACGGTGAGCAGGAACGACAGGTAGATGCCGCTGACGCCGAAGGACACCAGCGCCACCAGGGCGTTCACGTGGGCCGGGTAGGTGATGAACAGGAAGTGCTTGTCGTGGGCCGGGGAGTAGAAGACCAGGAGCACGAACAGCACGGTCACCAGGCCGCCCCCGAGGAGCGCGTTGACCGGTGTACCGAACCTGGGGTGGACGCGGGCGAGCCACTTCGAGGCCGGCAGTGCCTCGTCACGGGC
>DATDNR010000149.1:0-84980 GCA_036518175.1 Marmoricola sp. | reverse complement strand
GGCTACGTCGACGTCGACGAGCACCGCTACTGAGGTCGGCAGGTCTGGTCACGGCGGAATTCGTGTTCCCCTCCAGGGTCGGGGGTTGCCACTGTGAGTCCAACCACGACGCCCGGCTCGGCTGGGCACTGCCACCCCGTGGGCCCGGCTCACCGCTGGATGGGGATCCGGCTGCGGGCTCACCACCGGCGGCACCGCCTGGTGCTGGGGCACCAACGACGCCGGACAGCTCGGCTCCAGCAGCAACATCGGCACCGCCGCGCCGAACTTACAGCCGAGCCTGCTCGGCTTGCGTTGACCCGGCCGGTCGCGGCGGTGAACTGGAACACACACGGCCAGCTAAAAGCGTTGTATTCGTACGTGTATTCGATTAGCATGGGCGCATGTCCCAGGATCCAGCACTTCTCGCCCCCGGCCACTCGGCCGGCGGGGCACCGGGTGCTGCGTGGCCGGTGCCGGAGGAGCCCGCGGAGATCCTTGCAGCGGCCGAGGACAACCTGACGATGTCGCGCCGCCTCGGCGGGCAGCGGCTCGAGCTGGCCTACGCCTGGGCCGTGGCACACGAGATGCCCTTGAGCGCACAGTCTCCTGCGCCGGGGCACCTGCCTGCGCACTACCGGGAGCTGGGCGCCACCGGACTGCGGATCACCGAGTTCGCCCCCGGAGAGCTGGCCGTCAGCCTGCGCACCAGCCCGCTGGCCGCCCAGCAGCTGATGGCCGACGCCATCGACCTGGCCCACCGCCTCCCGCACTCCTGGACAGCGGTGCGTGCCGGGGAGATCGAGGCATGGGTGGCCCGCAGGATCGCCGCGCTGACCCGGGCCTTGGCCGACGCCGCGGCCGAGTGGGTCGACGCCCAGCTCGCCGGTGCCCTGGCCACGCTGCCCACCGGACGGCTGCTGTCCCTGGCCGAGGCCAAGGTGGTCGCCGCTGACCGAGACGCGGCCGATGCCCGCGCCGCCGCGCAGCGACGCCGCCACACCCTGCACCTGGGGCGCGACGTCACCGACGGCACGCGCACCCTTTTCGCCCGCTGCGAGGCGGCGGACGCCCTCCGCCTGTTCGCCCTGGCCGACCAGATCGCCCGCACCCTGCAAGCCACCGCCGACCCGGCCGACGAAGCGCGCGAGGAGTCCCTCGACCAGCTGCGGGCCCGCGCCCTGGGCATCCTGGCCAACCCTGCCCTCGCCCTCTCCGTGCTGGCCGGGGCCCACCCGGACCAGCGCGACGAGGCCGAAGGCGACGCGCCGGAGCCGACGGGACCCTCACCGAAGGCGTTGGCGCGGGCGGCCCGGCTGGCCCGTTCTCGCACCACCCTCTACCTCCACCTGACGCCGGCGATGCTCGCGACCGGCAGTGCCTCCGGTCCGGGCCTCGTTGCCCGCGCCGAGGAGGTCGGCGCGCTGACCCGGGACATGCTCCTTCGCCTCCTCGGGCATGAGCACGTGACGGTCAAGCCGGTCATCAATCTCGCCGACCACCTCACCTCCGACCGCTACGAGGTCCCCGCAGCCATCGCCGAACGGCTGCACCTGGCCAAGCCTCATGACGTCTTCCCGCACGCTTCCTGTCTCTCGCGCCGCCAGGACCAGGACCACGTGACGCCGTTCGACCCCGTCCGTGCCGCCGCCGGCGAGCACCAGACCCATCTGGGCAACCTGGGCAAGCTGACCCGCCGCCACCATCGGATCAAGACCCACGCCCCGGGCTGGGCCACCTGGCAGCTCGACGATCACACCCACCTCTGGCGCACTCCCCACGGCCGCTACCGCGTCGTCGACCAGGCCGGCACCCACGCCGTGCAGGTCGAGACCACCGACACCGGACCACCCGAAGGGCGAGGATCCGGAGAAGAGCCCGGAGCACGCGTCATCGTCATCGAGATGTGGCGCACCCCGGGCGGCCTCGACGTGGCCGACGACGCCTCGGCCTGCTGACGAGACCCGCAATCACGCCCGGACGGCCGCCTGGGCCCCCAGCCGGTCCCACTCCTGCTGGGCCTGGCGGTGCCAGCGGGCGTGCCGGTCGTGGAACATCGCGGCCGCTCGTGGGCCCGGCCAGTCGTGGTCGAGCAGCTCGCTGGGCAGGTCGGGGTCGAGGAAGGGGAACCGGCGCCAGGCCTGCACGATCTCGACCTGGGCGACGAAGGCCTCGGCGGGCGTCTCGGCGCGGCGCTGCTCGAAGTCGGCCAGGAAACCGAGATAGCGCTCCTCGACGTCCTCCAGGTCCCACGCGGCCTCCACGACGCGGGCCTCCTCGCCGATCCCCGTCGCCGGCCCGACCCAGGCGAACGACTGCTGCTCGAGGTCGAGGTCACCGATGACCCGGTGCACCTCTCCGGCGTGCTCGGCGTTCGGGCTCACCCACAGGCCCGAGACCGGCGAACCGAGGCCGAGCCAGGTCAGCTGCGTGCGCAGCCGGTGGCGCAGCTGTCGCTGCGACTCCGGGATCGAGACGGTGAGGACGAGCCACCGACCGTCCCAGGCGTGCCGGTCGCGCATGAACCCGTAGATGCGCTCGGCGCCCTCTCCGAGGAGCGTGCGCCCGTGATCGGTGAGCCTCCACAGCACCCGGCGACCGTGCCGGGTCGACTCCAGCAGGCCCTCCGCCGCGGTCCGCGCGAGCGCCTGCCGCGCGGCCTTCTCCTCGACCCCGAGCGCGGCCAGGGCCTCGATCACCGTGGCCGTCCACACCTCGCTGCCTCGGGGCAGCACGAACTCGCCGAGCACGGTCAGCAGCAGTGAGCGGGCGCTCGCGGAGCCGACCTCCCGGCGCCGCACGGCCCGACCCTGCCTCGAGGTGTCCGCAGTGCCCAATGCTTCCTCCTCGACGGCCCGGTGGGTCAGCCCATTGTCGCAGTTCCCCCGCCGCTCGACAGCCAGGAACCACTATTCATTCCACAACGCGTTGACGAAGCGAAGGGTGCGCGTAGAGTGTTGCGTCGTCCCCCGAACGCCCGAGAAGGTGCCCCATGACCGTCCTCGACTCCCCGTCCGGAGCAGGCGACCGGCCGGAGGCCGAACCGGCGACACCGGTGGTCGACTTCGACACCGCTCCCGACCGCTACCGGCACTGGCGCCTGCACCTCGACGGCGAGGTCGCCACGGTGAGCCTCGCGGTCGACGAGGGCGGCGGCCTGGTCCCCGGCTACGACCTGAAGATGAACTCCTATGACCTCGGCGTGGACATCGAGCTGTACGACGCCGTACAACGACTCCGCTTCGAGCACCCCGAGGTCAAGGCAGTCGTGCTGACCGGTGCGCCGGACCGGATGTTCTGCGCGGGCGCCAACATCCGGATGCTCGCGCAGTCGAGCCACGGCTGGAAGGTGAACTTCTGCAAGTTCACCAACGAGACCCGCAACGGCATCGAGGACGCGACCGAGCACTCCGGACAGACCTGGATCGCCGCACTGAACGGGACCGCGGCCGGCGGGGGCTACGAGCTGGCCCTGGCCTGCGCCGAGATCGTGCTGGTCGATGACGGCTCCTCCACGGTCTCCCTGCCCGAGGTGCCGCTGCTCGGGGTGCTGCCCGGCACCGGCGGGCTCACCCGGGTCGTCGACAAGCGGCACGTCCGCAAGGACCGGGCCGACCTCTTCGCCACCAAGGCCGAGGGCTACCGGGGCGACACCGCGGTGCAGTGGGGGCTGGTCGACGCCACCGTGCCCAAACGGGAGTGGGAGCAGGAGGTCGGCCGCCGCGCCCGTGACGCGGCGGGCCGGTCCAGCCGCCCCGGCGGGCCCGGCGTGACCCTCACCCCGCTGGTCCGGGAGGAGGACGAGCACACGATCCGCTACCCCTTCGTCACCGCGACCCTGGACCGCGACGCCCGGCGGGTCGACATCACCGTCTCCGGACCGCAGGGGTCGCCGCCGCCGGACGCCGCCGCGGTGCTCGCGCAGGGCGTGGACTACTGGCCCCTCGCGGTCACCCGCGCCCTGGACGACCTGGTGCTGCGGCTGCGCACCAACGAGCCGCTGCTGGGCACCTGGGTGCTGCGCACGCGGGGCGAGACCGGGGAGGTGCTCGCCTACGACGCGCAGCTGGCCGAACTGGCCGACGACTGGTTCGTCAACGAGGTCAACCACTACTACAAGCGCACGCTCAAGCGCCTCGACGTGACCAGTCGGAGCCTGGTCGCGGTGATCGAGCCGGGCAGCTGCTTCGCCGGCCTGCTGCTCGAGCTCGCGCTGGCCTGCGACCGGCAGTACATGCTGGAGGGCGTCTACGAGGACGTCGACCCCGACGCGGCGGCGGCGACGATCACGCTGACCGGGAGCAACGACGGCCGCTACCCGATGGGCAACGGGCTCTCCCGGCTCGCCTCCCGGTTCTGGGGGCACGACGACCGGCTGGCGCAGGCACGCAGGCACCTCGGCGAGATGCTCGAGGCCCGCGACGCCGAGGAAGCCGGCCTGGTGACCCTGGCCCTGGACGACCTCGACTTCACCGACGAGCTGCGCATCGTGCTGGAGGAGCGGGCCTCGCTCTCTCCCGACGCCCTCACAGGGATGGAGGCCAACCACCGGTTCGTCGGCCCCGAGACGCTGGAGACGAAGGTCTTCGGTCGGCTGAGCGCCTGGCAGAACTGGATCTTCGTCCGCCCCAACGCCTCCGGTCCCGAGGGCGCCCTGCGCCGTTACGGTTCGGGCCTGCGGGGAGACTACGACTATCGCCGGGTATGACCACGGCATGACCACGACAGGAGCCGCTCCATGCCGTACGTGATCGCCAGCGCCTGTATCGACGTCAACGACAAGTCGTGCGTCGAGGAGTGCCCGGTCGACTGCATCTACGAGGGCGAGCGCAAGAGCTACATCAACCCCAAGGAGTGCATCGACTGCGGCGCCTGCGAGCCGGTGTGCCCCGTGGAGGCCATCACCCAGGACCGCCGCGTGCCCGAGGAGGACGAGCAGTTCATCGAGGACAACCGCGCGTTCTTCACCCAGGTGCTGCCCGGCCGCAGCGAGCCGCTGGGCGCACCGGGCGGTGCCCGCAAGGTCGGGGACATCGGCACCGACACCGACCTCGTGCGGGGCTGGTGAGGATGCTCGACGGTCACCTCCTCGTCGACGCGCACGTGCACGTGCCGGTGCTCGGCAGCCTCAAGCCGTCCTGGATCCAGTGGGCCCGGGACTTCGGCCCGGCCGGCATCCTGGAGGACCTCTGGGACGGCGAGGGCAGGCCCCGGCCCGACCGGCTCGACGCGCTCTTCGCCGAGCAGGGCGTGGACGTCGCGCTGCTGTTCTGCGAGTACAGCCCCAAGGCCACCGGCCTGCAGCTCTTCGACGACCTGCTGCCGATCGTGGCGCAGAACCCGCGCCGCTTCCGTCCGGTCGCCAACGTCAATCCGCACCTGCACTTCCCGATCGCCGAGGAGCTGACCCGGCAGCTCGACCTGGGCGCCGCCGCGCTGAAGCTGCACCCGGTGCACGGCGGCTTCCGCTGTGACGACCCGATGCTCTACCCGGCCTACCAGGTGCTCGCCGAGCGAGGCGTGCCGCTGGTGGTGCACTGCGGCACGAGCACCTTCCCGGGCTCGATGAACGAGCTCGCGGACCCGACGTACCTGCTGCCCGTGGTGCGCGACTTCCCCACCCTCGACGTGGTGCTCGCCCACGGCGGCCGGGGCTGGTGGTACGACGCCGCCGGCTTCATGGCGCTGTCCAACGACCATGTCTGGATCGAGCTCTCCGGGCTGCCCCCCAAGCGACTGCCGCAGTACTACGCGAAGTACGACCTCGGCCGGCTGGCGCGCAAGTGGATCTTCGGCACCGACTGGCCCGGCGTGCCGGGCACCGCCGCCAACGCACGCGCCGTGGTCGACCTCGGCCTCGACGACGACCTTGCCGGCCTGGTGCTCGGCGGCAACGCCCTGCAGGTGTACGCCGGGCTCGACGCCTAGAAACGGCGCGGGGCACCGACCGGCTGGTCGATGCCCCGCAGTGGGTTGAGCAGGTCAGCGCTGGTGACCGTGACGGGTGCGGAGGTTCTGCCAGACGTAGCCGGCCAGCTGCGGCTCGTCGAGCGAGCCGAGACCGGTCATGGTGTCGTACCCGGGCGCGGTGACCAGCGAGAGGCCCTGGTCGAGCGTGTTCAGGTAGAGGTTCCCCGACCTCGCCGACTTGTAGTACAGCGCCACCGGCGATGACGGCGCGGTGACGTCGTGGAAAGCGCTCGGCTGTCCCGTGGAGGCGCCGTAGAGGGCCGGGTTGGCGAAGCCGATCCGGGTCCCCGTCGCCGCCTGCACCAGCGCCATCTTGGCCGCCGCGATCGGGCAGGCGAGGCTGGTGCCGCCCCAGGTCGAGTACTCGAAGTCCCCGGTCGCCAGCGTGTCGTCGTCGACGATGGGCCGCAGCCCGATCTGGAATCCGGTGTACGGGTCGGCCAGGTCGGCGATGTCGGGCACCACGCGCGAGCCGTTGCTGTCCCGGGAGTCCGCCATCGACGCGGGCACCACGCCCTGCTGGTAGTCCGGCTCGCCGAACACGCTGCTGACGCCGCCTCCGGCGCCACCGCCGTAGAGGTTGCCGGGCAGGTCCGCGGCGTAGGCACCGTCGACCACCTTGTCGAGGATGTCTCCCCAGCCGGTCTCGAAGCCGTAGGAGCCGTCCTTCTCGATCGCCTCGCTCGTGCCACCCACCGCGGTCACGAACGGCGAGGACGCCGGGTAGTCGGGCGAGGTGTGGCCGAGGTTGACCGACTCGTCACCGCTGTCACCGCTGGAGAAGTAGAGGCCGATGCCTTCACCGGCCGCCTGCAGGTGCAGGTTCTCCTCACCGCGGATCATGTCGGCCGGCAGGTCCTCGCCGAGGTTGCCGTAGCTGTTGCTGACGATGGTCGACAGGCCGTTGTCGAGGATCTTCGACATCGCGATGTCCAGGCCGGCGCCGCAGTTGAAGCCGCCGACGTACAGGATCTTCGCCGCCGGCGCGATCGAGTGCGCCGACTGGACGTCGATGGTCTCCTCGGTCTGCCAGCCGGAGGGCTGCGCGCACAGCTCCTTGTCGACGAAGTCGCTGGGCCGCGGTGCGATCTGCTGGAAGTTCCGCAGCTCCGGCTGGCCGGCCTCGCGCATGTAGTCGTTGGTGTCCTGCACGATCGTCGGCGAGGCGTAGGCGTCGATGATCGCGACCGTCTGCCCGGCGCCGCTCTGCCGGCCGACGTCACCGGCCGAGCGCAGCTGCGACGGTGTGTAGCCGCAGATGAAGGTCGGGAACTGGGTGCGCCCGTAGGCCTCCGGCATGGTGCCCTCGTGCTCGTCCCAGTAGTGGGAGCACGCCGCGCCGGTCGAGCTCGCGTCCCGCGGCTGCGGGGCGATGCCCTGGTCGGTGCTGTCCGTGGTGCCGGCGCCCGGCCGGCTGCCGCTCGGACGGGTCAGCGCCTGGCGGTAGGTGCCGATGCTGATGCCGCTGACCGAGTCGGCGACGGAGCTGGGCAGCGAGGCGGGCGTGGCCGGTGCGACGACCCTCTTGCCGTTCACCCGGTAGGTGTGCAGCTGGGTGTCGAACGCGGCGTTGACGGCCTCGGCGGGCGCCCGGAAGACGACGTACTCACGGCTGGCCGGCGTGGCCCAGATCGTCGCCCCGTTGTCGGTGAGGTAGCGCTCGGCCGCCTTGAGGTCGGCCGGTGTCGGCGCGAAGCGGCCGATCCACGCGCGAGGGCTCAGGTACTTGCCGTACTGCGGGTTGCCGGGCGTCGAGACCGCCTTGGCGAGCGCCTCGGCCCCGGCCTGGTCGCGCAGGGGCAGGAAGAGCTCGCCCTCGACGGTGGTGTCCGCGTCGGTCGTGCCCTTGTCGTGCCGTGCCGAGGCGAATCCGGGCACGGAGCCGGCATAGGTGTGGCGGTGCGGGGCGGCCGAGGCGCTGGCCGGGATCGCGGCGAGCGCACCGGTGGCGAGCAGGCCGGCGGTGACGACGGTCAGCCCGCGCCGCCTGCTTGGTGATGGAGAGGACATGCAGTAACTCCCTTGTCTACCGAGAGGACCACCGGTGGTGCGGCGGTCTGGAAGGGAACCTTCCGAAAGCCTCAGGACAGTAAGTCCGTCGCGGGACGATTCGACCGCGCCACGCCGACAGTTGAGGTCGCCAACTGCACGGCTGTCGGTGGCGTGCGGCATGCTGGGCAGCGGTCGCAGGTCTGGGAGGTCTCGTGAGCTTCGTGCCGCTGCAGGGGCGGGCCGAGTACGTCCCCGCCGTGCCGCCGCGCGAGTCGCAGGTGGTCTTCAGCAGCCGGCCCGGTCAGGCCACCCGGGTGATCCGGATGCCGATGCGCGGCGCGATCCCGGTGCTCAGCCGGGCGATGCGCGAGGAGTCCGCGCACCCCTCGGTGGGCCTGCTCAGCGGCGCCACCATGCTCGCGATGCGGCTGGTCGCCGCCGGCCGGGTGAGCCGGGGCGACGACGGGGCGTCCTGGCGGGCCGGCCCGCTGCTGCCCGAGGACGACGACCGGGTCCGCGCGCTCGCCGCCTCCCGGACGTACGACGACCTCGACGCCGGGCGGGCCGAGCAGCTGGTGCGCAGCATGCTCGACGCCGTCGCGGACACGATGACGCGCACAGCGGCGGTGCTGCCGTCCCGCCCGGCGGGTGGCGGTGCTCCGGCCGGTAGGTGGCGCGACCGGCTGGCCGACCAGGTGGCCGACGACGAGCTGCCGTCCGAGGTGACCCTGGCGTTGCGCATC
Organism: Marmoricola sp.; assembly: GCA_036518175.1. GTDB lineage: Bacteria > Actinomycetota > Actinomycetes > Propionibacteriales > Nocardioidaceae > Marmoricola. Next base: position 76,296 of record DATDNR010000149.1, on the reverse strand, counting down.
GAGGCGCCGGAGGAGCGGCTGGCGGCCGGCGAGCTGGTCGTCGTACCCCAGGTGCATGACCGCGACGACCCGACGCACTTCGCCGACGCGGGGGAGCTGTGGGGCGTCGGCGGCACGGGCTTCTCCCGCCTCGCGCGCGTCTCGGCGGGCGTGGCGCTGCGTGCGGCAGCCGCCGCCTGGCCGCCGCTCGACCGGTTGCTGCAGCAGCCGGTGCCCGACCGGATGGTCCTCGACGGCGACGACCTGGCCGACCTCCTCGAGCACGGCCTGGCGGCGCTCGCCGCTGCAGGCGTCGACGTCTTCTGGCCCCGCGGGCTGCGTGCCGAGCTCTCCGGCGTGGCCACCGTCGACGCGGCCGCGCCGCGACCCGGACACCACCAGGGCGATGAGCTGATGACCGGGCTGCTCACCCCGCAGGCGCTGTTCTCCTTCGACTGGCGGCTGGCCTTCGGGGAGGAGCCCGACGACCGGCTCACGGACGAGGAGATGAGCGCGCTCGCGGCCGCGGCCACCCCGGTGATCCGGCTGCGTGACCAGTGGATGGTCGTCGACCCGGTCCTGGCGCGCCGGGCCCGTCGGCACCTGCGTGCCCGCGCCGAGGGCCGGGCCACCGTCAAGCCGATGGCCGCGCTGCAGTCGGCACTGACCGGCGCTCTGGAGGTCGACGGGGAGCGGGTCGTCGTGCATCCCGGCGCCTCGCTGCTGCGCCTGCGCGCCCGCATCACCGACGCGGCCGGGGTCGCGCCGCTGCCGGAGCCGGCCGGTCTGGCCGCGTCGCTGCGGCGCTACCAGCGCCAGGGGTTCACCTGGCTGGCCGAGCTGACCGGGGTGGGCCTCGGCGCCTGCCTGGCCGACGACATGGGGCTGGGCAAGACCGTGATGCTGATCGCCCTGCACCTCCACCGGCGCGAGCGCGGACTCGCCGCGGGTCCGACCCTGGTGGTGTGCCCGGCCTCATTGCTCGGCAACTGGGAGACCGAGATCCGACGCTTCGCCCCGAGCGTGCCGGTGCGGCGCTTCCACGGAGCCGCGCGGGAGCTGCCCGGGCCGGGCGAGGGGGCGCAAGGCGTCGGCGACGGTTTCGTGCTGACCACCTACGGCACCATGCGCCGCGACCACGACCGGCTCGGCACCATCGGCTGGGACCTCGTCGTGGCCGACGAGGCGCAGCACGTGAAGAACGCGCTGTCCTCCACGGCGAGGGCGCTGCGCACGATCGCCAGCCGCTGCCGGGTGGCGCTGACCGGCACCCCGGTGGAGAACGACCTGACCGAGCTGTGGGCCATCCTCGACTGGGCCACCCCCGGCCTGCTGGGTTCGCGCGCTGCGTTCCGCCGGGCCTGGGCGGCACCGATCGAGAGCGGGGCCGACACCGGCAGGGCCCGGGAGTTCGCCCAGCTCGTGGAGCCCTTCCTGCTGCGCCGTCGCAAGAGCGACCCGGGCATCGCACCCGAGCTGCCGCCCAAGACCGAGACCGACCAGGTGGTCAGCCTCACCCGCGAGCAGGTGGTGCTCTACGAGGCGCTGGTGCGCGAGTCGATGGCGCGCATCGCCCAGGCCGATCCCGAGGCGCGCCGCGGCCTGGTGCTCGCGCTGCTCACCGGCCTGAAACAGATCTGCAACCACCCCGCGCACTACCTGCGCCAGGCCAACGGCCGGCTGCCGGGGCGCTCGCAGAAGCTCGACGCGCTCGACGAGCTGCTCGGCACGATCCTCGCCGAGGACGGCGCGGTGCTGGTCTTCACCCAGTACGTCGCGATGGCGCGCCTCCTCGAGCGGCACCTCCTCGCCGCAGGCATCCCCAGCCTCTTCCTGCACGGCGGCACTCCGGCGCGCGAGCGGGAGTCGATGGTGGCGGCCTTCCAGTCCGGGGCGGCGCCGGTCTTCCTGCTCTCGCTCAAGGCCGGCGGCACCGGCCTCAACCTCACCCGGGCCGACCACGTCGTGCACGTCGACCGCTGGTGGAACCCCGCGGTGGAGGACCAGGCCACCGACCGGGCCCACCGGCTCGGCCAGACGCGTCCGGTGCAGGTGCACCGGCTGGTCACCGAAGGGACCATCGAGCAGAAGATCGGCGAGCTGCTGCTCCGCAAGCGCGGCCTGGCCGATGCGGTGCTCGGCCGCGGTGAAACCGCCCTGACCGAGCTGAGCGACGACGAGCTGCGCGACCTGGTGACGCTCCGACGCGTGCGCCCGCCCGATGCCTGACCCGCTGGTGCTGCCGCGGCGACGGCGGATGCGGGGCGCGACGCCCCAGGGCACGTGGTGGGGCCGGGCCTGGCTGCGCAGCTGCGAGGAGGTCGCCGCCGGCCCCGACGAGCTCGCCGGCGCGCGCGCCCTGGCGCGGTCGGGCAGGTTCGGTGCCGTCGTGGTGCTCGCCGGCATGGCCTCCGCGGTGCTCGACCCCGGCGGCGAAGGCGCTCTGGTGGCCCAGGTCAAGGTGGCGACGCTGACCGACGACGAGTGGGAGGTCGTCGTACGCACCCTGGCGGGGCGCAGCGGCCACCTGGCGGCGCTGGAGACCGGTGAGCTGCCCGACGAGCTCGTCGCCGAGACCGACCAGCACGGCGTCGAGCTCCTGCCGGGGCCGGAGGCCATCACCACCGCCTGCGAGTGCGCCGGGTGGGCGCAGCCGTGCACCCACGCGCTGGCGCTGGCCACCTTGCTGGCCTGGGCGATGGCGGACGACCCCTACGTGCTGCTCCTGCTTCGCGGCCGCACCCGCGAGACACTGCTCGACGCCGCGGCCGCCGGCGACGCGACCCGGCATGCCGTCGAGGACGCCGCCGTGCGGGCGCGCCGGATCCTCCAGCTGAGCGACGAGGCCCCGCCCGGACAGGGGTTCGCGGACAGTGCCGTCGCGGCGTACGACGAACGGATCGAGCGGCTGCTGTAGCCCTCAGCCGGCGAGCGCCCGGTGCGCCATCCCGTCGAGCAGCGCACGCATCTCCTCGTCGGGGACGAGTGCGCTGTGCGGGGTGGAGTTGATCAACCCGAAGGCGGCGTGCACCATCGCCCGGGCGGTCTTCGGCTTCAGCTCCGGACGCAGGCCGCGCAGCACCTTGACCCACACCTCGACGTACTTGCGCTGCGTCTCCCGCACCTTCTCGCGCGCCTCCACGGGCAGCGCGGCCCAGTCACGGTCCTGGACGACGATCAGCGCCTCGTGCTCCAGGGCGAAGCTGGTGTGCCACTCGATCAGCGCCTCGAGCGCCTCGGCGTCGTCGGCGGCCGCGCGCACCCGTCGGCGCCCCTCGGTGAGCAGCTCCTCGCTGATGCCCACCAGCATCGCGGCGAGGATCGCCTGCTTGCCGCGGAAGTGCTTGTAGAGCGCCGGTCCGGTGACACCGCAGGCCGCGCCGAGGTCGGCGATGGACACCCCGTGGAACCCGTGCCTGGCGAACAGCTCGGCTGCCGTGTCGAGGATCTGGTCGCGGCGGTTCACGCGCACAGGTTAGCGGTCGCTAACGACGGGACGCGTCCGGTAGTCTCTGGTTAGTGAGCGTTAACCAAGGAGGCGATGCCGTGACGGGTGGCATGCGCGGGCTGGTCGACGAGCTGCGCGAACGACTGGCGATCGTCCGCGAGGGCGGTCCCGAGCGGGCGCGGAAGAAGCACGTCGACCGCGGCAAGATGCTGGTGAGGGACCGGATCGACGCGTTGCTGGACCCCGGCAGCCCGTTCCTGGAGCTGAGCGCGCTGGCGGCCTACGGCATGTACGGCGAGGACGAGGCGGACGTCAACGCCGTCCCGAGTGCCAGCATCGTCACCGGGGTCGGGCGGGTCAGCGGCCGGCTGTGCGTCATCGTCGCCAACGACGCCACCGTCAAGGGCGGCACCTACTACCCGATGACGGTCAAGAAGCACCTGCGCGCCCAGGAGGTCGCCCGCGCCAACCGGCTGCCGTGCATCTACCTGGTCGACTCCGGGGGAGCGTTCCTGCCGATGCAGGACGAGGTCTTCCCCGACAAGGAGCACTTCGGCCGGATCTTCTTCAACCAGGCCAACCTCTCCGGCGACGGCATCCCGCAGATCGCGGCGGTGATGGGCTCCTGCACCGCGGGTGGGGCCTACGTGCCGGCGATGTCGGACGAGACCGTCATCGTCAAGGAGCAGGGCACCATCTTCCTCGGCGGTCCGCCGCTGGTGAAGGCGGCGACCGGTGAGGTGGTCACGGCCGAGGAGCTCGGCGGCGGGGACGTGCATGCGCGAAGGTCGGGCGTGGTGGACCACCTCGCCGAGGACGACCCGCACGCGTTGGCGATCGTCCGCTCGATCGTGGACACGCTGCCGGCTCCCCGGGCGACCGGGGCGGGCCACGACGTGGAGGAGCCGATCGTCGACCCGGCCGGCCTCTACGACGTCGTGCCCACCGACACCCGGACGCCGTACGACGTGCGCGAGGTGGTGCGCCGCATCGTCGACGGCAGCCGGCTGCACGAGTTCAAGGCGCTCTACGGCGAGACGCTGGTCTGCGGCTTCGCCCGGATCTGGGGCCACGAGGTCGGCATCGTCGCCAACAACGGCATCCTCTTCTCCGAGTCGTCGCTCAAGGGCGCGCACTTCGTCGAGCTGTGCAACCAGCGGAGGATCCCGTTGGTGTTCCTCCAGAACATCTCCGGCTTCATGGTCGGCCGGGAGTACGAGAACGGCGGCATCGCGCGCGACGGCGCCAAGCTGGTCACCGCGGTCGCCTGCTCGGTGGTGCCGAAGTTCACGGTGGTGATCGGCGGCTCGTTCGGCGCCGGCAACTACGGCATGTGCGGGCGCGCCTACGACCCGCGCTTTTTGTGGATGTGGCCCAACGCGCGCATCTCCGTCATGGGCGGCGAGCAGGCCGCGAGCGTGCTCGCCACGGTGCGCAGGGACGGCATCGAGGCCCGCGGCGGCGCGTGGTCGGCCGACGAGGAGGAGGACTTCAAGTCCCCGATCCGGGAGCAGTACGAGCACCAGGGGTCGCCGTACTACTCCACCGCCCGCCTCTGGGACGACGGCATCATCGACCCGCTGGACACCCGCCGGGTGCTCGGCATGGGGCTGGACATCGCCGCCCACGCCCCGGTGCCCGAGCCGTCCTACGGCATCTTCCGGATGTGACAGGGAGGACGACACAGATGCAGACGCTGCTCATCGCCAACCGTGGCGAGATCGCCTTGCGGGTGATCCGCACCGCTCGCGAGCTCGGGATCCGCACCGTGGCCGTCTTCACCGACCTCGACCTGCACGCGCCGCACGTGCGCGCCGCGGACGAGGCGCTGCCGGTCAGCAGCTACCTCGACGTCGACGCGGTCGTGGACGCGGCCCGCACGGCGGGGGCCGACGCGGTGCACCCCGGTTACGGCTTCCTCTCCGAGCGGGCCGTCTTCGCCCGTGCCCTGGCCGAGGCCGGCATCACCCTGGTCGGCCCGTCGGCCGAGGTGATGGACGCGATGGGACGCAAGGACGCGGCCCGCGAGATCGCCGTGGCGGCGGGCGTCCCGGTCGTGCCGTCGTACTCCCTCGACACCCCGGTCACCGAGCTGGCCTTCCCGGTGCTGGTGAAGGCGGCGGCCGGAGGCGGCGGCAAGGGCATGCGCGTCGTGCGCAGCGCGGACGAGTACGACGAGGCGCTCGCCGCGGCCCGCCGCGAGGCGATGTCGGCCTTCGGCGACGACACCATGCTGGTGGAGAAGTACGTCGAGCGCGGCCGCCACATCGAGGTCCAGGTGCTCGCCGACGTCCACGGCAACGTCGTGCACCTCTTCGAGCGCGACTGCTCCAGCCAGCGGCGGCACCAGAAGGTGCTCGAGGAGGCTCCGGCGCCGACGATCAGCGCCGCAGTGCGGGAGCTCGTCACCGGCTCCGCGGTCGCGCTGGCCCGGCAGGTCGGCTACACGAACGCCGGCACGGTGGAGTTCCTGCTCGACACCGCCACCGACGAGGCCTACTTCCTGGAGATGAACACCCGTCTCCAGGTCGAGCACCCGGTCACCGAGCTGGCCGTGACCGTCAACGGCGAGCACCCCGACCTCGTCGCCCTGCAGCTGGCGGTGGCCGACGGCGAGTCGCTGCCGTTCCGGCAGGACGACGTGGCGATCGCCGGCCACGCCATCGAGGCCCGCGTCTACGCCGAGGACGCGTTCGGCGGCTTCCTGCCCCAGGCCGGCACGGCGCGGCTGGTGCACTGGCCGGCCGCCGCCCGGGTGGACGCGGCGCTGGAGAGCGGTCAGGTGGTCTCCACCGCCTACGACCCCATGCTCGGCAAGGTCATCGCCCACGGCCGCGACCGTGAGAGCGCGCGCCGTGCGCTCGTCGCCGCCCTGGACGACACCGCCATCCTCGGCCTGACCACGAACACCGGGTTCCTCCGCGTGCTCGCCGACTCCGCCGAGTTCCGCGACGCGCAGATCGACACGGCGTGGCTGGACCGCAACCAGGTGCAGCCTCCGGGCGACGACATCCCCCGGGTCGCCGCCGCCTGGGTGCGGGCGATGCTCGTCTCCCGCGACACCGGCCACCCGTTCTGCAGCGACGGCTTCCGGCTGGGTGCGGCGGCCGCACCGGTGCGCGTCGAGCTCGACCGCGTGGTCGTCGTCGACCGGCAGCGGGGCCGCGTCGACGGCGTACCCGTCACCGAGCTGGGCAGCAGTGACCACAGCATCGCCCTCGAGGTCGACGACGAGCGGGTGCAGGCCGTCGTGGACGTCGGAGCCCACGCGGTGGAGGTCGTGCACCAGGGGCAGCGGCACCTCTTCCGCCGACCCGACCCGTTCGCCGGCAACGGCGCCGCGGTCGGTGACGGCAGCCTCTCGGCCCCGATGCCCGGCACCGTGCTGTCGGTCTCGGTCGCCGTCGGCGATGCTGTGGAGGAGGGCCAGACCCTCGGCGTCCTGGAGGCGATGAAGATGGAGCTGGCGCTGAAGGCGCCGTTCACCGGGGTGGTCGCCGCGATCGGCGCTGGTGTCGGTGACCAGGTGGCGATGGGCGCCGAGCTGTTCGTGGTGGAGAGGAGCGAGGATGCGTGAGCCGATGACCGTCCGCGACGACGGGCTGCCCGCGCGCGTGACCATCTACGAGGTCGGTCCGCGTGACGGGCTGCAGAACGAGTCCGGGATCGTCCCGCTGCCGGCCAAGGCCGAGTTCGTCCGTCGGCTCGTCGACGCGGGCCTGCCGGTCGTGGAGGCGACCAGCTTCGTGCACCCCAAGTGGGTCCCCCAGCTCGCCGACGCCGCGGAGCTGATGGAGCTGCTCGGCGAGGACGGCCGCCGCCACCCCGTGCTGGTGCCCAACGAGCGCGGCCTCGACCGGGCGCTGGAGCTCGGCTGCCGGCACATCGCGATCTTCGGCAGCGCCACCGAGTCGTTCGCCCGCAAGAACCTCAACCGCAGCCTCGACGAGCAGTTCTCGATGTTCGAGCCGACGGTGCGGCGCGCCCGCGACGCCGGCATGGACGTGCGGGCCTACGTCAGCATGTGCTTCGGCGACCCGTGGGAGGGTGACGTGCCGATCGAGCAGGTGGTGGCGGTGGGCCGGCGGCTCTTCGACCTCGGCGCCAGCCAGCTGAGCCTCGGCGACACCATCGGCGTGGGTACGGCGGGCCACGTGCGGGCGCTGCTCGACGCCTTCAACGCCTCCGGTCTCGCCGACGACGTGCTCGCGGTGCACTTCCACGACACCTACGGACAGGCGCTCGCCAACGCCCACGCGGCGTTGCAGCACGGCATCACGACCTTCGACGCGAGCGCCGGAGGCCTGGGCGGCTGCCCCTACGCCGAGAGCGCCACCGGCAACCTGGCCACCGAGGACCTCGTCTGGATGCTGCACGGCCTGGGCATCGCGACCGGTGTCGACCTGCCCGCGCTGGTGGAGACCAGCCGGTGGATGGCCGACGTGCTGGGACGTCCGAGCCCGTCGAAGGTCGTCACGGCACTCGGCTGAGTCCTGCTGCTCCCTAGGAGCGTCGCCGCGGCAGCAGCTCCCGGCCCATGTAGCGACCGACCTGCCAGGTGGCGTAGGCGTCCGCGCCGGCACCGACCATGCCCCCGACCACCGGCACCCGCCTGCTGACGCTGATCGCGAGCCGCTTGCCCGCCACCCTGGTGATGAGCTCGGAGGCCACCTCGTTCGCCACCAGCGTGTCCAGGTGCGGGTCGTGCACCGGCGCGGTGGCGATGGCCATCGGGGTGCCGGGCAGCCGCCTGCGGCGGATCAGCTGGCCGACGCGGTCCTCGCCGAGCAAGCCGGCCAGCACCGCGTCGCGGGTGCGCGGGTCGTTGAGGTCGTAGCCGCGCAGGTGCGCGATGCCGGCCACCATCCGGCACTGGATCAGCGCCAGGCCGGTGATGTTCGCCGGCACGGTCACCGCGATCGTCACCACCCCGCCGATGTTGGTCAGGAAGCCCTCGGCGGCCGCGTAGCGCACGTGGTTCTCGACGACCTCGTGGATGCCGCGCTCGACGTCGCCGTGCTGCTCGGCGAGCTGCTTCTCCGCCGCAGCGGCTGCTCCGGGCAGCGGGCCGATGCCGTTGATCGCGCGCTCCAGGGCCTCGTGGATGGCGCTGGTCGCGAGGCCGGGCGCGAGCAGGGTGACCTTCGGGGCCAGGGTGCGACCAAGGCCTTTGGCGACGCTCATGTCGCACAGGCTACGCAGCAGCCGGTCGCCGGGTGCGGTTGGATGGGACGGTGCCGCTCGAACCGCCGCCCACCGTGTGGAGCTTCCCCAGGCCGGGGCGCAGCGACGGTGACCTGGTCGCCTACGGCGCCGACCTCGAGCCGGGCACGCTGCTGGCGGCCTACCGCAGCGGCTTGTTCCCGATGCGCGCCGACCAGCGGGACCCGCACATGGGCTGGTGGTCTCCTGTCGACCGGGGCGTGCTGCCACTGCGCGGGATGCGGGTGAGCCGCTCGCTGCGGCAGTCGCGCAAGCGGTTCGAGATCCGCATCGACACCGCCTTCGCCGACGTGGTCGCGGGCTGCGCCGACCCGCGGCGGCCGTCGGGATGGATCGATGACGAGATCGTGGCGGCGTACCTGCGGCTGCACGAGCTCGGCTGGGCGCACTCGGTGGAGTCCTGGCACGACGGCGAGCTGGCCGGGGGCCTGTACGGCGTGGCGGTCGGTGGGCTCTTCGCCGGTGAGTCGATGTTCACCCGCGTCCGGGACGCCTCCAAGGCGGCGCTGGTGGCCCTGGTCGAGCTGCTCTGCGACGAGCACGGGGACCGGCGGCTGCTCGACACCCAGTGGCAGACGCCCCACCTCGCGTCCCTCGGCGTCGTGGAGATCCCGCGGGAGGAGTACCTCGAGCGGCTCGCCGCCGCGCTGACGCTGCCGCTGCCGGCTGTCTTCGGCTGAGCTCAGACCACCTGCGGCGGCTCGCCGGTCTCGCTGACCATCGGCCGCCCCGCCGAGGCCCACTCGACCATGCCGCCGGCGACGTTGACCGCCTCGACGCCCTGTCGCTGCAGCCACGCCACCGCCTGGGCGGAGCGGCCGCCGACCTTGCAGACCACCAGCAGCCGGCCCGAGGCCGGCAGGTCGCCGAGACGGGCGGGCAGGTCCTGCAGCGGCACGTGCAGGGCGTTCGCGATGTGGCCGTACTGCCACTCGACCGGCTCGCGCACGTCGAGCACGGTCGCGCTCGGCGGCAGCGGGTCGGGGATGTCGGTCACGGAGACGGTGGGCACCTGCGACATGACGGCCACGGTAGCGGGCTACTTGAGGAGCCGGGAAAGCCTGCGGTCCGCGAGCGGCTTGCCACCGGTCTGGCAGGTGGGGCAGTACTGCAGGCTCGAGTCGGCGAAGCTGACCTCGCGGACGGTGTCCCCGCAGACCGGGCACTTCTGCCCGGTGCGTCCGTGCACCGCCATGCTGCTCTTCTTCTCGCCCTTCAGCTCGGCGGCGGCCAGCCCCGTGGACCGGCGCAGCGCCTCGCCGAGCACACGGCGGATGGCGTCGTACAGGCCCTGGGTGTCCTCGGCGGTGAGCGTGTTGGCCGGCTTGAACGGCGACATCCGCGCAGCGTGGAGCACCTCGTCGGAGTAGGCGTTGCCGATCCCGGCGATGTTGGCCTGGCTGCGCAGCACACCCTTGACCTGGGCCCGCCCGGCACTGGTGAGGATCTCGCGGAGCACCTCGACGGTGAAGTCGTCGGAGAGCGGGTCCGGACCGAGCCGGGCGATGCCCTCCACCTCGGCGGGGTCGCGCACGACGTAGAGCGCCAGGCTCTTGCGGGTGCCCGCCTCGGTGACGTCGAGGCCGGCGCCGTTGTCGAGCACGATCCGGGCGGCCAGCGGCGACTTGCTGCTCGGCCGTGCGGGCAGCTGCGGCACCTCGTCGCGCCAGCGGACCCAGCCGGCCTTGGCCAGGTGCAGCACCAGGTGGGTGCCACCGGCGTCGATGTCGAGGAACTTGCCGTGCCGGGTGACCCCGTCGACCAGTGCGCCGGTGAGTGCGCTGACCGGAGGGTCGTAGGTCTTCAGACAGCTGATCGCGGCGATGTCGACCCGGACGATGGCGCGGTCGGTCAGCCGGCCGGACAGGTCGCGGGCCAGCGCCTCCACCTCGGGCAGCTCGGGCACGGGCCCAACCTATCCGGCACCCGCCTCGCTACGACTCGCTAGCGAAATCTAGGGCGGACGCTAGAGAAGTCGATACTGTCCGATCATGGACCCGATCCGGAACCCGTACGCCCCCGGCGCCGGTCAGCGACCGCCCGAGCTCGCCGGCCGTGACCGGCAGCTGCAGCAGTTCGAGGTGACCCTCGAGCGGGTCGCCGCCGGGCGCCCGGACCGCAGCATGGTGCTCTCCGGCCTGCGCGGCGTGGGCAAGACCGTGCTGCTCAACGCGCTGCGCAGCCAGGCGGTCAACCGGGCGTGGGGCACCGGCAAGATCGAGGCGCGCCCGGACCAGTCGGTGCGGCTGCCGGTCGCCCAGGCGGTGCACACCGCGGTGCGCGAGCTCGGCCACCGGCACCGGGACCCCGAGGCGGTCGACCGGGTCGCGGCGGTGCTCAAGGCCTTCGCGCTGCGCACCGAGCAGAAGGACCGCAAGGGCAGCCCGTGGCGACCGCCCATCGACGTCACCGCGGCGAAGGGACGCGCGGACTCCGGTGACCTCGAGCTCGACCTGCTGGAGCTCTTCAGCGACGTCGCCGCCCTGGCCGGCGACCTCAACGTCGGCGTGGCCCTCTTCGTCGACGAGATGCAGGACGTGGCGACCGCCGAGCTGGCCGCCCTGTGCGGGGCCTGCCACGAGATCAGCCAGCAGGGGGCGCCGCTGATCGTCGTCGGGGCAGGGCTGCCGCACCTGCCGGTCGCGCTCGCCGCCTCCAAGTCCTACGCCGAGCGGCTCTTCCGCTACGTGGTCGTCGACCGGCTGCCCCGACCGATGGCCGAGCGGGCCTGGACCCTCCCGGCGGCCACCGAGGACGTCACCTTCGAGCCGGACGCGCTGGAGGCGCTCTACGAGGTGACCGACGGATATCCGTACTTCGTGCAGGCCTACGGCAAGGTCACCTGGGACGTCGCCGTCGCCTCACCGGTCCGCCGCCAGGACGTCGAGCAGGCCGCACCGGAGGCCGAGGCCGAGCTGGCCGTCGGCTTCTTCGGCGCCCGCTACGACCGGGCCACCCCGGCCGAGCGCGACTACATGCTGGCCATGGCCGACCTGGGCGAGAGTGCCGCCGACCGGGCGGTCAGCACGGCCGAGATCGCCCGGCACCTCGGCCGCAGGCCGCAGTCGCTGAGCCCGGCCCGCGACGGGCTCATCAAGAAGGGGCTCGTCTACTCCGGTGAGCGCGGCTCGGTGGCCTTCACGGTGCCGCACTTCGGCAAGTTCCTGCGTGGTCAGCGGTGACAAGATGGCGGCCATGGAGTCCCGCCCCCAGGTGGTGGCGCACCGCGGAGCAAGCGCGACCATGGCGGAGCACACCCTGGCGGCGTACGTCGCCGCGCTCGACCAGGGTGCCGACGCCCTCGAGTGCGACGTCCGGCTGACCGCCGACGGACACCTGGTCTGCGTGCACGACCGCAACCTGCGGCGCACCACCCACCGGCGGGCCATCGTCTCGACCATGGAGCTGGCCGAGCTCGAGGAGCTCGACTTCGCGGCCTGGAAGCACCCGTGGACCGACCTCGACGACGAGGCGCCCGACGTCGATCCCGACAGCGGCCGGGTGCTGACCATGCGCCGGCTGCTGGAGATGGTGCGCGACTACCCGAGGCCGGTCGAGCTGGCCATCGAGACCAAGCATCCGACGCGGTACGCCGGGCTGGTCGAGCGCCGGCTGGTCGAGCTGCTCGACGAGTTCGGCTGGGCCGGCACCGACTCGCCGGTGCGGGTGATGAGCTTCTCCTCGGTGGCGTTGCGCCGCATCCGCCGGCGGGCGCCGTACCTCCCGCTGGTCTTCCTCGTCGACGGGCCCACGCAGTGGCTGCGCGCGCGCCCGGTCGCGGACCCGGACTGGATCGCCGGCCCCGGCATCGCGCTGGTGCGTGAGCACCCCGAGGTCGTCCGGCGGATGCGGGACGCCGGTGCCCGGCTGCACGTGTGGGTGGTCAACGAGCCTGCTGACATCGACCGCTGCCTCGACCTCGGCGTTGAGGCCTTGATCACGGACCGCCCCGGCCGCACGCTGCGCTACCTGCGCGAGCTGCCGCTGCGAGGGTGACGGCCGTCTCGTCGCGTTTGGGTGGAGCGAGGTCAGGGCAGGCTGTCGAGGACCGAAAACGAACCCGCTTCGGGGGAAGGACATGACGCTCAAGACTTCGGGCGCGACCATGGCCCTGGTGCTGCCGTTCTCGCCTGCAGCCGCCGCCGTCGCCCGCCGCGAGCTCGGCCTGTGGCTCGAGCAGGTGGCCGACTGCGACGAGCGAGGCGTGGACGAGTGCGCCCTGGTGGTCTCCGAGCTCGTGGGCAACGCCGTCCGACACGCCCAGCCGCTGGCGAACGGGACCGTCGAGGTGTCCTGGCAGAAGCGCACCGACGGGCTCGACATCGCCGTGACCGACGGAGGCGCCGACACCCGGCCGCACAAGGTGGACGCCGGGCTCTCCTCACTCTCCGGCCGCGGCCTGGCCATCGTCGAGGCCGTCACCGGCCGGTGGTGGGTGGAGAGCGACCACACCCGCACCACCGTGCACGCGCTGATCTCCAGCCGCTGACCGCCGTGGCCTAGGCTCCGGCCATGGCCAAGCGATCCCGCGTCAAGGCACGCTCAGTCGACACGCCCGCCGGCGAGGTGGGCCCACGCGAGCCCTGCCCGTGCGGATCGGGCCGGCGCTACAAGGCCTGCCACGGCAGCGCGTCAGGCGCGCCCCCGTTCCGGGCCCGCCCCTTCGAGGGGCTGCCGGGCGAGTGCGACCTCGTGGCGCTGCGCGAGTTCGTGCCGGCGGCCACCGGGACGATGACGCTGAACGACTCCGGCCGGGAGGTGCTGGTCGCCTCGCTGCTGCCCGGGGCAGCGCCGGCGCTGGTCCGCGCCGACGGCGCGATCTGGCTGGGCCTGCAGGTGCAGCACGGGTACGGCGACCCCTCCCGCGACCTGGCCGCCGTCCTGGAGCGGGCACTGGACGCCGAGCGGCAGTCCATGGTCGGTCTGCCCGAAGCCCCCGGTGAGGGCGCTCGCCTGCAGGACCTGGTCACCGACGCGCCCTTCGAGGTGACCGTGCACGAGGGCTTCGACTACTGGGTGGCCGACCTCGACGACTCCGACGGGTCGATGGCGACGGCGCTCGAGCAGGCCAACGCCGCGGTCGCGCCCACCCACCGGCTCACCGGGGTCGACGCCGCCTACTGGACCACGATCGGCAACCGGACCTACCTGCGCTGGGTGATGCCGTGGGAGGAGGACCCGCTCCTCGACGCGTTCGCCCGGCTGCACGAGGCGGGGGAGGACCGCCTGGTCGACGGCGCCCGGCTGCTGGGCATGTTCCGTGCCCACGGACTGCTGGTGCCCGTCTGGGACGTGCCCCCGGGCGTCGGCGGGGAAGCCCTGGAGGCGCCGGCTGCCGAGTTCGCCGGCCGCCTCGCGGAGGTGCTGTCGGCGCCGGAGCCGCTCACCGCGGCCCAGCGCGCGGCCCGCGCCGGACTGGCGAACCGACAGCTCACCATCCGCTGAATCCGGGACAAATACGGAACGGCGAGGACCGTAATCAGGTCTGCATTACGGCCCCGGCGTTCGGGTTGCGCCTGATTGAACCGTGGACTACGTTGGGCAGCGCCCGACCGATGTTGTATCCCCCGTCAACACCGGTCGGGCACTTTCATTTCCTCGTCCTTCGCGGTCTCACTGCGCCTGGCGGTAGGGCGTCAGCGAGAGCAGCTGCAGGTGGGGGTTCGCGCAGCCGGCCAGGTCGCTGGCCTTGACGAAGAACGCCTGGGTGTTGTTCGGCGGGTAGATCCGCAGGCCGTCGGCCGGCGTGGGGTGGCACTGGCCGGAGGCGTAGTTGTCGACCGAGGAGACCTGCAGCGTCGCGTCGGTCCTCTGCCCGGGTTGCAGCACCAGGGTGTGCGCCTTCTGCTGCTCGGTGCGCCTCGCTGCCGCGCCGATCTGGGTGCCGTTGCCGTGGCCCACCAGGGAGACCCCGCCGTAGCCGCCGGTCTGGCACGGCTGGTCACCGGTGTTGCGCAGCACCAGGGTGTAGTAGGAGCTGCCGGCGGCGCTGTCGCCCTGCACCATCGACGCGTCGAGCTGGGCGGTCATGCACTGGGCCGGGCCTGCCGATGCGCCACCACCCGAGCTGCTGCCCGAGCTGCTGCCTGAGCTGCTGCCCGAGGTGGTGTCGGAAGCGCCGGTCGTGCCGGAGGTCGACGAACCCGCACTGCCGCCGGAGGAGGACGCCGGCTCGTCGCTGGTGTGTGCGGTGACGTGTCCCCCTGCGCGCGGGGCGCTGCCGCAGCCGGCCAGCAGCAGCGCGACGCCCATGCCGGCGAGGGCCAGTCCGGTGCGCTTGGTCTTCATCACGGGTGATCCCTTCCCATCGGGGCTGTCCCTCCATGGACGCAACAGCAGTCACAGGGGTTGCATGCCCGGGTCACACTGAAACTAACGGCTGCCGGAGGCGTCATGAGGGACGTGCACGGTGGTGTCCCCTTCGCGTCCGCGGAGCAGGCGACGCCCGTGACGAGCTACGAGGACTTCGTGGCGACGCGCGGCCCCGGCCTGTACCGCACTGCCTACCTGCTGGCCGGTGACGCGCCTCGTGCCGAGCAGCTGCTGCAGCAGGGACTGGTGCGGCTCCGGCTGGAGTGGGGCCGGGCCCGACGGGCCGCCGCGGTCGAGCAGCATGCCCGCCGGGTGCTCGCCGAGGCCTTCCTGGCCGGCCCAGGGCAGCCGCCGGCGTCCGTCGCCACGCTGGTGCAGCTGCCACCGGACCCGCCCTCACCGGACCCGGTCGACCCGCTGTGGGGGCGGCTGGCGTCGCTGCCGGCGCGGGAGCGTGCCGCGCTGGTGCTCCGGCACGAGAGCCTGTCGGACGCCCAGATCGCCGAGGCACTGCACCGCCCGGTGGGCACCGTGCCCCCGACGATCGCGGGCGCACTGGCCGACCTGGGGCTGGCGCCCGGTGAAGCCGACGGGGTCGCCGACGTGCTGACCCGGGCCGCGGAGAGCCGGGTGCTGCCACTCGTCGACGCCGACGGCCTGGCCGGGCTGGCCGACGCCGAGCGGGCCCGCCGGCGCCGCCGGCTGATCCGCGGCACCGCCGCCGGGCTGGCGGTCGTGGTCGCGACGTGGCTGCTGCCGCACCTGTACGCCGGATCCGGCCCCGGGGCCCCACGGTCCTCGCCGCACTCGCTGACCATGGCCGAGCTCGCCCGCGGACCGGACGCCCGGCTGCCGTGGTGGGCCGGTGGAGAGCTGCACCTCGGTGCCCGCGTGCTGCCGACCAACCACAGCGAGGTGGTGTCCGCGGCAGGCACCACGCTGGTGGGCGACGACACCGTCGAGCGGGGCCGGCCGAAGGCCGACTGGTGGTACGTCACCGGGCGCGGCCTGCTGCCCCTGGCGTCGTCCTCGCGGGCCCTCTTCCGTCCGGTGGTCTCACCCGACGGCCGGTTCGTCGCCTGGGCGCAGCCCGAGGCGGACTCGGGCCGCACGCTGGTGCTGTGGGACGTCGCCGCCCGCCGGACGCTCGGCTCGCTGCGCCTGCGCTGCTGCGCGGGCACCGACGAGCTCGGGCTGCACGGTATCGACCCGCGCGGGCGGGTCCTCTTCGACACCGGCGGCGTGCTGCGGTCGTGGACACCGGGGGAGCGGCCGCGGACTGTCGAGGCGCTGACCACGTCGCTGTTCGAGGTGGGCACCTACGCAGGCGGCATGACCTGGCGGGCGCGCAGCCCGGATCCACTGGGACCGTTCCCGATCCACTACGGCAGCCTGGACGCCGCCGGCGGGCTGCACGGCGAGGGGACCGTGCCACCGGAGGGTGCCTGGTCGCCGGACGGCCGGCGCTACGCCTGGACCCACCACGGCCGGGTCACCGACGGCCACGTGCAGCCGGACGCGATCTGGGTGGTCGACCTCGCCGGTGGCAAGCGGCTGCGGATGCGGCTGCCCGCGGTGGACGGCTACCAGGTGGTCGCCTGGGAGTCGCCGACCGAGGTGGTGGTCGCCGTACGCCGCGACACGGGCCGGCCGCTGCGCAACTCCGACCTGCCCGACCGGGTCCAGCTGCTGCGCTGTCACGCCGGCACCGGCGCCTGCGAGACGGCCGGGGTGGCGTCCCAGACGATCCTGGAGCTGACGCCTCCGGGCTGACCGGTGGCTCAGTCGAGCGGGTCGCGGGAGATCGGGCAGGACATGCAGCGCGGGCCCCCGCGCCCGGAGCCCAGCTCGGAGCCACCGATCGCGATCACCTCGATGCCGGCGTCCTCCAGCCGCGCGTTGGTCTCCACGTTGCGCTCGTAGGCGACCGCCACCCGCGGGGCGAGTGCCAGCGTGTTGTTGCCGTCGTCCCACTGCTCGCGCTCGGCGGTGACCGGGTCCAGCCCGGTGTCGATCTGGTGCAGCGTGTCGATGCCCATCGCCTTGGCCGCGGCGACCAGGAAGGCCTCCGGCGCGGCCACCTCCAGCTCGCCGTCCTCGCGCGCCGTCACGCTCAGCGCCTGGAGGTGGTCGGCGACGTTGGGATACATCACGATCTTGTCGACGTCGACCATCGTGCACACCGTGTCGAGGTGCATGGTGGCGCGTTCCTGCGCGATCGGTACGGCGAGCACCGTGTGTGCCAGCTCGCCGGCGAACACCTGGCGGGCCAGCCGCTCGACGCCGGCGGGCGTGGTGCGCTCCCCGACGCCGACGGCGATGACGCCCGGGCCGAGCAGCAGCACGTCACCGCCCTCCACGTGCTCGCTCTGCCAGCCGTGGATCTTCGGCACGCCGTGGAAGCGCGGGTGGTGGGTGTAGATCAGGTCGGTCAGCTGGGTCTCCCGCTCGCGGGCGGGCATGGCCAGCGAGGTGACGGCGACGGTGTCGCGGATCCACACGCTGGAGTCGCGGGTGAAGAGCAGGTTGGGCAGCGGGTCGATCAGGAAGTCGTCGTGGGCGAGCAGGCTGGTGACCAGGCCGTGGCCGCCGCGGACCTCGTCGTTGCGCACGCCGGCGGTCAGCACCTCGGTGAGCTCGGCCGGTCCGAGCTCGGCCAGCGCCGTGCGCAGGTGGTTGCGGAGGGTGTCGCCGAGGTGCAGCGAGGTGGTGACGTTGTCGATGGCCCGGGCGCGGGCGACGTCCTCGGCCAGCGTCTCGGTGAGCAGCTCGGTCAGGTAGAGCACCTCGACGCCGCGCCCGCGCAGCGCCTCGGCGAAGGCGTCGTGCTCGTCCTGCGCCCGCGCCACCCACGGGATGCCGTCGAAGAGCAGCTTGTCGTTGTTGCGCGGCGTCAGCCGCTTGAGCTCCGGGCCGGGGCGGTGCAGCAGCACGGTGCGCAGCCGGCCGACCTCGCTGGAGGCTCCGCGGGTCGCAAGGCCTGCCGGGAACGAGCTCGGGGTGGTGTCGGTCATGGCAGCAGCGTAGAGGCGGGTGGGCCGGCGGGCATCGCCCGTGCCTCAGCCGGCCACCAGCTCGTAGACCGTCACCACGGCGAGCAGCAGGCAGACCGCCGCACCCGCGTAGTGGATCGCCGACAGCTTCACGTAGCGCAGCAGGACCCGACCGGCGACGCACGCCAGCCCGGAGACGACCAGCAGCGCCCCCCACGCGCCGACGAACACCGACGCCGGAGCGTGGTAGCGGCCGACGAGGCTGATCGTCAGCAGCTGGGAGAGATCGCCCCACTCGGCGGCGAAGAGCACCAGGAAGGAGGCCACCGCGGCACGCAGGCCGGTGCGCGCCTCGGTCGCCTTGGCGGCGTACTCCTCCTCGGCCTCCGCCTCCTCTAGATCGGCCTTGGGCGCCTCGCGGAAGAGGATCACCGCCCCGGCGAGGAAGATGGCCGCGGCCACCCCCCGGACGACGTCGTCGGGCAGGTAGGTCACCGCCTTGCCGACCGTCACCGCGATCAGCGTCTGCACGAGGAAGGCGGTGCCGACCCCGACCCAGACCGCCAGCGGCCGGTAGCGGGTGGACAGCACCAGCGCGGCGATGAAGGTCTTGTCGGGCAGCTCGACGACGAAGATCGCACCGAACGTGATGGCGATGACGGCGAGGTCCACCCGCCCCAACCTACGGCCCGGCCGGTGTCTCCCTGCGGAAGGGGTCGGCCGGATAGACGCCGAGCACCTTGATGTCGTGGGTGAAGAACTGCAGCTCCTCCAGCGCGCGACGCACCGGCGGGTCGTCGGGGTGGCCGTCCACCTCGGCGAGGAACTGGGTGGCGGTGAAGTGGCCGCCGACCATGTAGCTCTCCAGCTTGGTCATGTTCACGCCGTTGGTCGCGAAGCCGCCGAGCGCCTTGTAGAGCGCGGCCGGGATGTTGCGGACGTTGAAGATGAAGCTGGTCACGACCGGGCCGTCGCCGGCTGGTGCCTCGACCAGCTCGGGGGAGAGCACCACGAAGCGGGTGGTGTTGTGCTCCTCGTCCTCGACGTCCTCCGCGAGCACGTCGAGGCCGTAGATCTCCGCGGCGAGGGGTGGCGCCAGCGCGCTCATCGTGGGGTCACCGGCCTCGGCGACCTCGCGGGCGGCGCCGGCGGTGTCGCCGGAGATGACCGGCTGGAGACCGTGCTCGCGGATGATCTTGCGGCACTGGCCCAGGGCGTGCACGTGACTGTGCACGGTGCGGATCTGCTCCAGCGGGGCGCCGGGGAGCCCCATCAGGTGGAACCGGATCCGCAGGAAGTGCTCGGCGATGATGTGCAGCCGCGAGGTCGGCAGGAAGTGGTGGATGTCGGCGACGCGGCCGGCGACCGAGTTGTCGATCGGGATCATCGCCAGCTCGGCGTCACCGCCCTCGACGGTCGCGAAGACGTCCTCGAACGACGCGCACGGCAGCGCCACCCACGCGGGGAAGTGCTGCTTGCAGACGATGTGCGAGTTCGACCCGGGCTCGCCCTGGTAGGCGATCCTGCCCGGGTCCGGGCGCCGTGCCGCGCTGTTCACCCGGCCAGTTTCCCATGGGTGCGGTGGGGTGCTGGCGCGCCTCCGCTGCGCCGGGACACCGCCCTCGTACCCTCTCCGCGTGGAGTGGCTGGGACTCGTCGGGCTCGTCGTCGCCGTGGTCGCGCTGGTGGTCGCGGTCGGGACGGCTCGTCGTACCTCGACGACGGCACGACGGCGTCGCGACGGCGCCGAGGAGCTGCCCACCGACGTGCACGGGCTGCGCCAGGAGGTCTCCGCCCTGCGCATGGAGGCGGCCCAGGCGATGCGGCACCTCGCGGTGGTGCGCTACGACGCCTTCGGCGACATGGGCGGCCACCTGTCCTGGTCGCTGGCGCTGCTCGACGACCAGGGTGACGGCGTGGTGATCACCTCGATCCACGGTCGCAGCGAGGCGCGCACCTACGCCAAGCCGGTCAGCCGGTGGAGCTCCGACCAGCAGCTGTCCCCCGAGGAGGAGGACGCCATCACCCACGCGCGGGCGTGACCCGGTCTCAGCGCGGCACCCGCACCAGCAGCCGGCCGTGGACGCACTCGCAGCGCAGCTCCCGCCCGGTCGCCACCAGGTCGCCGTCGAGCTGGCGCGGCGCCTCCATCGAGGTGCGTACGACGACCGACCGGCCGGTCATCCGGGTGATCAGCTCGTCGGTGCGCGGGTCGCGCGAGAGCACCCGGACCGCCAGCGGCAGCCAGGACAGGAACCGCCGCGGGTAGAGCAGCACCACGTCGAGCGTGCCGTCGTCGATCGCCGCGTCGGGCAGCAGCGGCATGCCCGCCTGGAGGTGGCCGACGTTGCCGATCACGATGGTGCGGGCACGGTGCCGGGTGAACGGCTGGCCGTCCACGGAGACCTCGACCCGGATCGCGGGGAACATCAGTGACCTCAGCGCCGACCAGACGTAGGCGAGCCAGCCGACCCTCGCCTTGATGTCCTCGTTGACGCCCTGCATGATCGCCGCGTCGAACCCCATCCCGGCCATCACCAGGAAGACCCCGTCGTCCATCCGGTCGCCGCTCACCGCCACCATGTCGATCGCCCGGTCCTGGCCGTTGATCGCCACGTCGACGGCCGCGCGGAGGTAGAGCGGGATGCCGAGGTTGCGGGCCAGCAGGTTGCCGGTGCCGGCCGGCACGATCCCGACCGGGACGCCGGTGCCGGCGAGCTCCTCGCAGACGGCCCGCACGGTGCCGTCCCCGCCGACGGCCATGACGCAGGCGGCGCCGCTGACCGCGGCGTCGTGCGCCATCCGGTAGCCGGTGTCCTCCGGCGTGGTCTGCCACCAGTCCACCTGCTCCCAGCCGGAGTCCCGGGCCATCGCCTCGACCATCGCCCGGAACTGTCCGGCGTCCTCCACCTTCGCAGGGTTGAGCACCACCGCGAGGCGCTTCTCCGTCGGCGGCAGCGCCTCGGGGAGGGGCTCGAGGACAGCCGCGATCGAGCGCGGCCGGGGGTCGGAGACGGCCAGGGCTGCGAGCACGATCCCGACGCCGAGGAGGTAGCCGCCCAGCACGTCGGAGAGGTCGTGGACGCCGAGGAAGATCCGGTCCGCGCCGACCAGCAGGGCGACGGCGACCGCGAGCACCACCAGCAGTCGCCGTACCGCCCGACGCCGCACCAGCATCAGCGTGAGCACGACGGCCACCCCCGCCGCGGCGGCGATGCCGGAGGAGTGCCCGGAGGGGAAGGAGTAGCTGTGCAGCACCTCGATGGGATGCCGGAAGACCGGGCGCTGCCGGGCCACCAGCATCTTCAGGAGCGTGTTCGCCAGCCCGGCGACGAGCATCACCACCGCGGTCCACAGGGCGGGCCGACGGTAGCGGCGCCAGGCCAGCAGCGCGACGACGACCACCGTGTAGACCGTCATCGCGGGTGTGTCGAAGAGCCGGGCCACCCACACCCAGAAGGTCTCCACCGCGCTGTGGTGGTAGGTGAAGTCCTGCGGCCACGCACCGGCGCGGTGGTCCATCGCCGACAGCGGCGCCCAGGAGAGCCGCACCATCGCGCCCAGCACGCCCAGCAGGACGAAGCAGGTGACGGCGCCGATCAGGCGGTGCCGGCGTCGGGTGAGGTCGTCGGTCACAGGTCCTCGAAGTCGCTCGTGCGGATGTCCCGGGGCAGTATGCCGGGGACTCCCGGACGACGGACCCGGCGCCCTGGGACGCGGGGAGCGGGCGTGCGCTTCCTGAACGCCGTCGAAACGTTTGCTGAAGCAGGCGGTGGTACCCGGCATGCTTCGCCGCCCGGTGGTTACCGCTGCACGCGAGGGAGGTACGGACGGTTCTCTGGCCGGAACGGGCCGCACGCCGTCCGGCTCCGCCGGTCGAGACGGGCGGGGCACCTTGCTGAAGCAGTCGGCGAGGGACGCACCACCGGCAGGAGTCGCCGTGCATTCGATGAACCTCGGGGAGCAGGACCTCTATGCGGCCATGGGCTCAGGTGCCCGGACGCCGCTGTCCACCACCGAGCGACAGAGGCAGACCCAGGAGCTGCTGGAGCGGGCCTCGGTGGTCGGCGACCCCGAGGAACGGGAGCGTCTGCTCGAGGGCGTGGTGGTGCTGAACATGTGCGTCGCCCGCACGCTGGCGGCCCGGCACGCCGGCAAGGGGATCCCGCGGGACGACCTGGAGCAGGTCGGCTACCTGGCCCTCACCCGCGCGGCGCGCAACTACGACGCTGCGACGAAGGCGGACTTCCTCTCCTACGCGGTGCCGACCATCCGCGGCGAGCTCAAGAAGCACTTCCGCGACCACGGGTGGACGGTCCGTCCGCCACGCCGCATCCAGGAGACCCAGACCCGGGTCAGCGCCGAGCGGGCCGAGCTCACCCAGCGGCTGGGTCGCGAGCCGACGCTGCAGGAGCTCGCCGCGGCGGCCGGGGTGGACGTGGACTCGGTCCGCGAGGCGCTGAGCGCGGACGGCTGCTTCCAGCCGAGCTCGCTGGACCGCCCGGTCGGCGACGACGCCTCGACGTCGCTCGGTGAGCTGATCGAGGGGGGCTCCGACGAGGTCGAGCACGAGGCGGTGGAGGCCCGGGTGCTGCTGGCGCCCGTCGTACGACGCCTCAGCGAGCGTGACCGCCGCATCCTGCAGCTGCGCTACTTCGAGGGATGCACCCAGCAGGAGATCGCCGACGACATCGGGGTCAGCCAGATGCAGGTCTCGCGGCTGATCACCCGGATCATCCGCGACATCCGCCGCGGACTGCCCGAGGCCCCTCACGGAGACCCGGCCGGCTGACCGCGGCCCGGCGACTGTCGCGGATCGGGTAAACCCGTCGCGCCCGGTCGATATCCTCGGCCGTGTGATCGATCCACGCCTGCTCCGCGACGACCCCGACAAGCTGCGTGCCGCCCAGGCCAAGCGGGGGCTGTCCTCGGAGTCCGTGGACCGGGCGGTCGCCGCCGACCAGGCCCGGCGCACCGCGATCACCGACTTCGAGCGGCTGCGCGCCGAGCAGAAGACCCTCGGCAAGCAGATCCCGCACGCCCAGGGCGAGGAGAAGCAGGCGCTGCTGGTGAAGACCAGGTCGCTGGCTGCCGACGTGAAGGCCGCCGAGGCCGCGCAGGGGCAGGCCGAGGAGGCCTGGCGCGAGGCGATGCTGGCGATCCCGAACCCGGCTGCCGACGAGGCGCCGTCGGGCGGCGAGGACGACTACGTCGTGCTCGAGCACGTCGGCACCCCGCGCGACTTCGCCGCGGAGGGCTTCGAGCCCCGCGACCACGTCGAGCTCGGCCGGGTCCTCGGCGCGATCGACGTCGAGCGCGGCGCCAAGGTGAGCGGTTCGCGCTTCTACTACCTGACCGGAGCCGGCGCCGACCTCGAGCTGGCGCTGGTCAACATGGCGATGGACCAGGCGCGGTCGGCCGGTCTGACGCCGGTGATCCCGCCGGCGCTGGTCAAGCCGCGCGCTATGGAGGGCACCGGCTTCCTCGGCCAGGCGGCCGACGACGTCTACCGGATCGAGGGGCAGGACACCTACCTCGTCGGCACCAGCGAGGTGCCGCTGGCGGCGTACCACTCCGACGAGATCCTCGACGCGGACGCGCTCCCGCTGCGCTATGCCGCCTTCAGCCCGTGCTTCCGCAAGGAGGCCGGCTCGCACGGCAAGGACACCCGCGGCATCATCCGGGTGCACTGGTTCGACAAGGTCGAGATGTTCACCTTCACCACCCTTGAGCAGTCCTTCGAGGAGCACCAGCGGCTGCTGGGGATGGAGCGGACGTTCCTCGACAAGCTCGAGCTTGCCTACCGGGTGATCGACGTGGCCGCCGGTGACCTCGGCCTGTCGGCCCAGCGGAAGTTCGACTGCGAGGCCTGGATCCCCACCCAGGGGCGCTACCGCGAGGTCACCAGCACCTCGAACTGCACCGACTTCCAGTCCCGCCGGCTGGACATCCGGGCCCGCTTCGCCGACGGCACCCATCACGTCGCCACGCTCAACGGCACCCTCTGCGCGGTGCCGCGGATCATCGTGGCGATCCTCGAGACCCACCAGCAGGCCGACGGCTCGGTGCGGGTGCCGAGCGCGCTCCAGCCCTACCTGCAGGGCCGGGAGGTGCTCGAACCGGTCGCGAACGGTGGCTGAGGTGACCGGCGAGCAGGGGCCCGGGCCGGGCGCCGCGGGATGGGTGCCGAAGCTCGTCGCACTGGACATCGACGGCACCCTGCTGATCCCGGACTTCGAGAAGGGGTTCAGCGCCGAGCAGGTCACCGAGCCGGTCCACGACGCCGTGCTCGCGGCCGTCGACGCCGGCGCCCACGTCGTGCTGTCCTCGGGCCGCGCGCCGCTGAGCATGGGCGGACTCGCCGACCGGCTCGGCCTGACCCGCGCGGTCGAGGAACGCGACGGGGAGCGGCTGTGGGTGGTCGCCTCGAACGGCTCGGTGGTCTTCCGGCACGCCCCCATCGACGTCGTCCACGAGGTGACCTTCGACGCCTCCGATGCGGTGCGTGCTGTGCTCGCCGAGGTCCCCGGCGCGGCGGTGGCGGTGGAGGAGCACGGCATCGGCTACCGGGTCAACCGGGAGTTCCCGCCCGGTGAGCTCGACGGCGAGATGATCCTCACCGACATCGACCACATGATCGCCGACCCGGTCAGCCGTGTGATCATCCGCGACCCCGACTCGACGTCGGAGGACTTCCAGCACCTGGCCCGCAAGCTGGGCCTGCAGGGCACCAACTACTTCATCGGCTGGACGGCCTGGCTCGACCTGGCCCCCGAGGGGGTGACCAAGGCCAGTGGCCTGCAGCTGGTGTGCGACAAGCTCGGCGTCGCGGCCGCCGACGTACTGGCCATCGGCGACGGCCGCAACGACATCGAGCTGCTCCGCTGGGCCGGCCGGGGCGTGGCCATGGGGCAGGCACCGGACAGCGTCAAGCGTGCCGCCGACGCCGTGGCCGGCCCGGTGACCGAGGACGGCGCGGCGGTCGAGCTCCGCCGGTGGTTCGGTTGACCGGGTCGTGTGCTCAGATGGTTGTCATGGCGACCACCTCAGCACACGACCTGCCGGCACTGGTCACCTCTCCGCGGCTCCGCCTGGCGCTGGTCACTCCCGAGGAGGCGGCGGACATGCTCGCCGGCCGGCGGCGACCGGCCTGGGACCCGGCGTACCCCCGCGAGGACGACCGCGACGCCGCCTCGATGGTCCGCCGCGACGCCCCCGGTCCGGGCTGGGGACCCCGGCATGTCGTGCGCGCCTTCGACGGCCTGGTCGTGGGCTCGATCGGCTTCTTCGGGCCTCCGGAGGCGGCTGCCGACGGGGTGCCCGAGGTCGAGGTCGGCTACGGCCTGGTCGAGTCCGCCCGCGGCCACGGCGCCGCCACCGAGGCGCTGCGCGCGCTGCTCTGCGAGACCGACCGGCTCGGAGTGCGCGTCCGCGCCAGTGTGCGGCCCGAGAACCGGCCCAGCATCCGGGTGCTCGCGAAGTGCGGCTTCACCGAGCTGCGCGGGTCCAACGAGGACGGCGAGCTCGTGATGGCCCGCCCGCTGCCGGGCACCACGACCGGCGCCAGCGGTGGCTGAACGGCCGATCCGTCTGGTCGCCACCGACCTCGACGGCACCCTGGTCCGCTCCGACGGCACCATCAGCGCCCGTACCCGCGCGGTGCTGGTCGCCGCCGAGGAGCGCGGTGTCGAGGTCGTCTTCGTGACCGGCCGGCCGCTGCGCTGGGCCGAGGAGGTCTTCTCCTACGTCGGCGGCCACGGCCTGGCGATCGTGTCCAACGGCGCGCTGGTGTGGGACGTGTCCGCGGCCGCGCCCCGCCGGACACGCGCGATCCTCCCCGAGATCGGCGTGCGCGCCTGCCGGACGCTGCGGGCCGCGGTGCCCGGCTCGGCCTTCGCCGTCGAGACACTGGCGGGCATCGCCCTCGAGCCGCAGTTCACCGAGCGGCACCCCGTCCCCGACGCCAGCCGGCGGGGCGCCCTGGAGGAGATCTTCGACGAGCCGGCGGTCAAGCTGCTGGCCCGGCACGAGGACCTGTCCCCGCAGGAGTTCTGGGACCGCGCCGAGGAGGCGATCGGTGACCTGGTCACGATCACCTGGTCCTCCGCGACCGCCCTGCTCGAGATCAGTGCCGCCGGGGTGACCAAGGCCTCCACCCTCGAGCTGCTCTGCGCCGAGCGCGGCATCGGTCGCGAGCAGGTGGTCGCCTTCGGCGACATGCCGAACGACATCCCGATGCTGGCGTGGGCGGGGGCGTCGTACGCGATGGCCGACGCCCACCCCACGGTGCGCCAGGCCGCCGGTCAGGTCGCGCCGGGCAACGACGACGACGGCGTCGCGCGGGTGCTCGAGGAGCTGCTCGGCCTGACGCCCTAGGTCAGAGGTACATGCCTCCGCGCGGGTTGTGCTGCCCCGGCTCCTGGCCCTGCTCCTGTTGCGGCTGGCCGGGCATCACCCCGGGCGGCAGCGCACGCCGCATCTGCTCCAGCTGGGCCCGCGCCGCCATCTGCTGGGCGTAGATCGCGGTCTGGATGCCGTGGAAGAGCCCCTCGAGCCAGCCGACCAGCTGGGCCTGGGCGATGCGCAGCTCCGACTCGGTGGGGGTGTCCTCGTCGAAGGGCATCACCAGCCGGTCGAGCTCCTCGTCGAGCTCGGGGGCCAGCCCGTCCTTGAGCTCCTTGACCGAGGTGTGCAGGATCCCCGCCAGGCGCTGCCGGCCGGGCTCGTCGAGCGGCGCCGACTTCACCTCCTCGAGGAGCTGACGGATCATGCTGCCGATCCGCATCACCTTCGCTGGCTCCTCGACGAGGTCGGTGACGCTGCGCTCGGCGTCCTCACCCTCCTCGGTCTGGCCGACCGCCTGGCTGGCCATGCCGTCGGGTCCGACCACCACGATGCGAGGCTCGTCCTCGGGCTGCTCCGTCATGACTCCCAACCCTAGCGTCCGGTGGTGAGCAGGATCTTGCCGACGTTGTCCCCGGAGTCGATCAGCCGGTGGGCCTCGGCGACCTCCTCCAGCGGAAAGCGACGGCGTACGACGCCGCGCACCCGGCCGGCCGCCACCAGCGGCCACACGTGCTCGACGACCGCCGCGCAGATCGCCGCCTTGTCCTCGACGGGACGGGCCCGCAGCGACGTGGCGATGACCGCTCCCCGCTTGCGCAGCAGCGTGTTGATGTCGAGCTCGCCCTTGGTGCCGCCCTGCATGCCGATGATCACCAGGTGGCCCTCGGTGGCGAGTGCGTCGACGTTGCGCTGCAGGTACTTCGCGCCCATGTTGTCGAGGATCACGTCGGCGCCACCGGTCTGCTGCAGCACCGCGACGAAGTCCTCGTCGTGGTAGTCGATGGCCCGGGCGGCACCGAGCTCGCGGCACAGCTCCAGCTTCTCCGCCGATCCGGCGGTCGCGTACACCTCCGCCCCGAGCGCGTGCGCGAGCTGGATGGCCATCGTGCCGATGCCGCCGGCGCCGCCGTGCACGAGGAACCGCTCGTCCGCGCGCAGACCGGCGACCATGAAGACGTTGGACCAGACGGTGCAGGCGACCTCCGGCAGTGCCGCCGCCTCGGCCAGGTCGACGCCGTCCGGCCTGGGCATCACCTGGCCGGCGGGGACGACCACCTTCTCGGCGTACCCGCCGCCGGCGAGCAGGGCGCAGACCTCGTCGCCGAGGCTGAAGCCGCTGACGCCCTCGCCGACCTCGACGACCCGCCCGGCGCACTCCAGCCCGAGCACCTCCGACGCCCCGGGCGGCGGTGGGTAGAAGCCGCGCCGCTGCATCACGTCGGCCCGGTTCACCGCGGTGGCGACGACCTCCAGGAGCACCTCACCGGGCCCGAGCTCGGGATCGGGGAGGTCGGCGACGACGAGGGCCTCCGGCCCTCCCGGCTCGGGCACGGTGACGGCACGCATGCCGCCACCCTACGGATGCGCGCCGGCCGGCCGGGGCCGCGGCCTGCTCAGGCCTCGGCGTCGGCCAGCTCCTCCTCCACCTCGGGATCGTCGTCCTCGTGGGCGAGGTCGGAGGCCGACTTGTCCCAGCGCTGGGCCAGGTCCATCGCCGCGCCGGCCAACCGCTCGAGCTCGTCCGGGTCGGCGTCTGACTGAGCGGCGGCATACCCGAGGAGGAAGGTCGAGACCGGGGCCGCAGGCCGCTCCACGTTGTGGGCGGCCTCGCGGGCGACGTCCAGGATCAGCGACTCGTCGACGTCGAGCTCGAGGTCGAGGACGTCACACAGCTCGTCAATCCAGTCGTGCAGGTTCACGCCCCCCATCGTGGCCCCGCCCGGATGCCCTCGCAAGCGATCAGGTGCACGTCCCGCCCGCGCCCTGGCCGCGGGCGGCGGCGCGCAGGCGCAGGACGTCCTCCCAGGTGTCGACGTCCTGGCACTCCTCTGCGGTGGCGGGCACCTCGACGAGCCGGAGATCGGCCACCAACCGCCGCATCGACCAGCCGTGTGCGGAGCCGGGCGCGGCGAGCGCGGCCGGCCGGTAGGCGGCACACAGCGGCTGCCGCCGGCCGTCGGCATCGACGAGGACGGCACCGTCGGGCGTGCCGGCCTCCGGGCCGCCGAGGGCGGCCAGCAACCGGTCGACGGTGGCACCGGTGACCATCGGCATGTCCACCGCGAGCGCCACCACGACGTCGGGCCGACGGGGGAACCCGGCGAGCCCGGCGAGCAGGGCGGCCGCCGGGCCGCCCCCGGGCGGATCCTCCAGCCGGAAGGTCACCGGCCTGCTCGTCGGCACCTCCGGACCCACGACCACGATCTCGGGAAGCGTCGCGAGCGCGGCCAGCGCACGCTCGAGCAGGGTGTGCCCCGCCACCTCGATGCCGGCCTTGTCGGCGCCGTCGAGCCGGACGGCGGACCCGCCGGTGAGCACCACGCCGCCGACGGTCTCGCGCTCGAAGGTCACCTTCGCAGTGTCGCATCGGGACTGGCAGGCTTGGGCCATGCCATCCGATGAGCTCCGGGTCGCCCTCGTGCAGCGTGCCTCGTCGCTGGAGCCGGCGGCGAACCTCGCCGCGCTGGAGGACCTCCCCGCCGTCGCCGCCGACGCCGACCTCGTGGTGCTCCCCGAGGCCTTCGCCCGCGACTTCGGCCCGGTCGACGACGACCTCAGGCCGTACGCCGAGACGCTCGACGGCCCCTTCGCGACCCGGTTGCGCGCCCTGGCCACCCGGACGGGGACGCCCTTCGTCGCCGGGATGTTCGAGCGTGAGGGATCGCCGGACGAGCGTCCGTTCAGCACCCTGGTCGTCGCGCTGCCGGACAGCACCCTGGGCTACCGCAAGATCCACCTCTACGACTGGTCGGGCTACCGGGAGTCCGACCGGTTGCGCCCGGGGGAGCCGAAGCCGCTGACCGTCGACGTCGGCGGGTTCCGGCTCGGCCTGCTCAACTGCTACGACCTGCGCTTCCCCGAGCTGGCCCGGCGGCTGGTCGACGAGGGAGCCGACGTGCTGGTGGTCGCCGCCGCCTGGGTCGCCGGCGAGGGCAAGGTCCACCACTGGCGCACCCTGGCCACCGCGCGCGCCATCGAGAACACCTGCTACGTCATCGCCGTGGGCCAGCCAGGTCCCCGGTACGCCGGCCACTCGCTGGT
The DNA here is from genome assembly GCA_036518175.1 of Marmoricola sp. GTDB lineage: Bacteria > Actinomycetota > Actinomycetes > Propionibacteriales > Nocardioidaceae > Marmoricola. The sequence goes on along the minus strand of DATDNR010000149.1, from coordinate 46,734 downwards.
CGTCGCGCCGGACGGGCAGGTGCTGGTCGAGGCGGGCGAGGGCGACGAGGTGCTCGACGCCACCCTGGAGCGTCCGCGGCTGGAGGGCGTCCGGCACCGCAACCCTGCGCTGGCCCACCGGCGCCTGTGACGCTCGCCGTGCGCAGGGGATGGTCGGTGGCACTGCTGCTCACGGCCGGCGTGCTGGTCGTCGTACGCATCACCCCCGGCAGCGAGATCCGCCTCGGCCGGGCCGCCGCAGGCGTGCTCGCCGAGCTGGTCGTCACCGGCCTCGCGGTCCGGTCCGGGGGACGGCCGCTGCTGCCGGGCCTGCTCACGGCGGCCGGTGCCGGCGCCGCCGTCGCCACCGGCCAACCCCTGCTGCTGGGCGCGTCGGCCGTGGTCACCGCCGTGGCGGGGGCGGTGCTCGCGGTGGTGGCGACCACGCCGGCGGCCACCTTCCTGCGCACCGTGCGTGAGGTGCTGCTCGCGCTGGGCATCGCGGCCCTGGCCGCGCTGGCGGTCGCCGGGTTCGCCGTGCCGCTGGGCGTGGTGCGCCTGGGCTATGTCGTCCTGGGCCTGGCCCTGCTCGGCAGCCTGGCGCTGGTCTACTCGCTCGGCGCCGGCCTGCACGGGCTCGGCCGGCGGGGCAAGGTGCTCGTGGTGGCCGCGCTGCTGCTGCTCGTCGTCGCCCTCGCCTACACCCAGGCGCTGGCCCACTGGGGCTCGCCGGGCCTCGTGCACGCCGTCGACCGGCTGCGCAACGGCACCCGCGCGACCCTGCATGCGGTGCCGCACCCGATCGAGGTCCTGGTGGGCATTCCGGCGCTCGCCTGGGGCGTGTTCATGCGGGCCCGGCGGCGGCAGGGCTGGTGGGTCACCGCCTTCGGCGCCGCCTTCACCGCGCCGGTGGCCACGCGTCTGGTGGACCCCGGGGTGGCGCTGTCGACCACGCTCCTCTCGGAGGGCTACAGCCTGCTCGGCGGCCTGCTGGTCGGCTATCTGGTCGTCCGCGCCGAGCAGGTGCTGGCCGGCAGCCACGGACGCCGGGCACGCCGGCACGAGGAGGCGGGCGCGCACCGCCCCGAGCCGGGGCGGACCGCGGCGCTGCAGTGAGCCCGGCCGGGGACCGCCGGCGCTCCGGGCACGGGCGAGGGCCAACCTGCGGGTAACCGCGCCGGCGGAGTACCGTCCGCCGCATGGTGGGTACGACGACCTCGCGGGTCAGCGCCGAGATGGTGGCCAACGTGCTCTCGGTCCACGTGGCCCCCGGCGATGCGGTCGAGGCCGGGGACACCGTGGTGCTGCTGGAGTCGATGAAGATGGAGATCCCGGTGCTGGTCGAGCGCGCCGGCACGGTGGTGGAGGTGCAGGTCGACCCCGGAGACGTCGTCCAGGAGGGCGACGTGCTCGTCGTCCTCAGCCACTGAGCGGACCTCCGCCCGCTCCTCTAGACTGCGTGACCTGCCCGGCCCCGGTCGGGCACGGAGGGGTGCCGGAGTGGCCTATCGGAACCGCCTTGAAAGCGGTCGCTGGCGCGAGCCAGCCGCGGGTTCGAATCCCGCCCCCTCTGCTGCGCCGCTGCTGCTACTCGGACCCGCCGAGCTCGAGCGCGACCGCGTCGTAGGCGAGGTCGTGGGTGCGCTGCAGGTAGTGCTCGAGGTCGCAGAGCAGGCGGCGTACGTCGGTCGGCACGTCGTGCTCGAGCCGGTCGCGCACCTTGGGTCGCATCGCCGAGACCCGGGCCAGCAGGTGGTGGCGGGCCCGGTCCTGGGTCTCCATCCGGGCGGCCAGCCAGCCGTCCGCGCGGGTGGAGGCCTCCTGGTCCTGGGTGAGCGCATCGCGCACCAGGGCGAGCTGTCGTCGTACCGCGCGCCGCCAGCTCGGGCCCGAGGGAGCATCGACGGCCTGCCGCAGGCCGTGCACCGCGGACTCCAGCGCTGACATGGCATCCACCTCCACGAGAAGGGGGTGAGGGGAAGACCTCGAGTGTGACGGAGTTCACCCATTTCCGGCAAGGGGTGGGTGGCGGCCGCGCACCGATCATGCGTCTGCTGCAATTCGGCGGTGACCACCGACGACAGACCCGGCCGCCTCGACTTCGGCCTGGCCCCGCAGCTGCGCGCCCGGATCCTCGGGGTGGCGCTGCTCGGGCTCGGTGCCGTGCTGGTGCTGGCCACGCTGCTGGTGGCGGTGCTCCGGCTGCCGCCGGACGTCATCGTCGCGGTCGCCGTCGTGGTGGTGGTGGCCATCTTCGGGCTCGGCTTCCTGGTGGTCCGGCGCTGGTTCGTGGTGCGGGTGGACGACACCGGCTACCAGGTGCGCTTCGTGCGGGGCGCGGGAGTGACCGCCGCGCGCTGGGCCGATGTGCTCGACGTGCAGACCCACACGCGCGCCGGTGCGCGCTGCGTCGTGCTCCGGCTGCGCGACGGGCGGCAGACGATCCTGCCGGTGGACCTGATCGAGGGTGACCGGGAGGCGTTCGTCCGGGAGCTGCAGGCCCGCCTCGACCGCGCCCAGGGCCGCAACCGGCGCAAGGGCCGCTGACCTGGCGGCACACCGATTTCCAGCGGGCCGGTGGCCATGGGTAACCTGTGCTCGCCGTCTGGAGGTGTCGCCTAGTCCGGTCTATGGCGCCCGCCTGCTAAGCGGGTTGAGGGTAACCCCCTCTCGCGGGTTCAAATCCCGCCACCTCCGCGGGTTCGATGCCCCGGGCCGTCCGGCCCGGGGCATCGCTGTCTGTGCCCGGTCTGCCGCACTCCCCACATTTGCAGAAACATGCAGTGCAATTTGTTGAGGCGGGTTTTCCCTTGGGAGCAGAGCGGGACACAGGTGACACTTGAGACACACAGGGGCACCGTTCAGAAGGGCAAGTCGCATGAAGAGGATCGCCAAGGCAGCAGTGGCCACCGTTGTCGCGGTGGGCTTCGCCATCGGTGCGGCTGGGATCCCCGCCGGCGCCGTCACCGCATCCCACACCCACGTCACGCCCGCCGGCGACACCGGCTGGGACTGACCCCAAGCTTTCGAGACGCGGACTCGCCTCCCCCCGGCACTCGTCCTCCGCCAACCCCCCGGCCGTCTCGAAACCGAGGGCGACGGACTTCCCCGTTCGTCGCCCTCATTCATCTCGGGTGAGCTGAGGCAGCCGCACGACGACCGTGCGACTGCCTCAGCTCAATCCTTCTTCGCCCCGCTGCCTCCGCGGACGCCCTTCCGTCCCCGGCGCCGCCCCTCGCGTGCCTCCTGCTGGCCCATCGCGTAGCCGAGCTGGAAGCGGGTCTCCGCGCCGTACTCCTCCTTCAGGGCCGCGACATAGCCGGCGAAGGTCCGGGCGCTGACGCCCATCCGCTTGGCGCTGGCGTTGTCGCTGTGGCCCTCCACGAGCATCCGCACGGTCATGTTGTGCACGTCGTCGGCGATGTCGCGCGCGGTGTCGAGGTTGCGGTCGGAGAAGTCGTGCGCGCGCTCCCAGTGGCGCTCGAAGTTGTCCACGAGGTATGCCACCAGGCTGCGGTCGTGGATCGCCACCGCGACATGGGTGCCCTCTGCTCCCGGCACGATCGCCAGCGAGCCGTCCACCACGATGAGCCGGTTGAAGAACTCGTCCAGGGTGCGGACCTCCGCGCCGTGGGCGGAGACCCGTTCGACGTACTCCCGGGTGGCGGTGCTGCGGCGGGCCGAGTGCTGGTACAGCGTGCGCATCGCGACACCTCGGCTCAGTGCCCGGATGTCCCGCTCGACGGCGACCTCGAGGGTGGCCGCGGAGCGGGCACCGGCCGGCTGCGCGGTCAGCAGCTCCTTCTGGGCGTCACCCACCGCGGTCTGGATGAACCGGTTGATGTTGGCATAGCCGCGCAGCTCGAGCACCGGGCTGGCCCCGGGGGAGGTGTGCCGGAAGACCTGACCGAGCTCGGCGAAGACGGTCGCCCAGGCGGTGGACTCGGTGAGCAGGTCGGTGGCCCGCTGGCCCATCGGCGCCACCACCCGCGACTGCACCGTCGCCGGGTCCACCGGGACGTAGGCGTCGAGCAGCGGGTCGAGGGCCAACAGGCCCAGGTCGACCAGCAGCTCGACGCTCGCCCGCTCCGGGTGGTCGGCGGCGAACCGCGGGTCGTCGGCCGCCAGCGAGCCGGCGTCGACGATCTCGCGGTAGGTGCGCGCAGCCCGGCCCTGCAGCAGCTCGCGCTGGCGGGGTCCGTAGTCGCTGGTCACGCGATGATGATGCCCCAAAACGGGACGAGACCACACGAGTCGCCCGGCGTCGGACCCGCGGCGCTACCCGCGCAGGCGCGCCCTGAGGCCGTCCAGCTCGGTCCACAGCACCGCGGGCAGCTGCTCGCCGAACCTCTCGAACCACGCGGTGATCTGCGGGAGCTCCGCCTGCCACTCGCTGAGGTCGACGGCCAGCGCCTTCTCCAGCTGCTCGCGAGAGATCTCCAGGCCGTCGGTGTCGATCGCCTCGGGCGTCGGCACGTGGCCGATCGGCGTCTCCACGGCAGCGGCCTGCCCGTCGATGCGCTCGACGACCCACTTGAGCACGCGGCTGTTCTCACCGAAGCCGGGCCACAGGAAGCTGCCGTCGGTGTCACGGCGGAACCAGTTGACGTAGAAGATCCTCGGCAGCCGCGCGGCGTCGTTGTCCTTGCCGACGTTGATCCAGTGGGAGAAGTAGTCCCCGGCGTTGTAGCCGATGAACGGCAGCATCGCCATCGGGTCGCGGCGGACCACGCCGACCTGTCCGACGGCTGCGGCGGTGGTCTCCGACGACAGCGTCGCGCCCATGAAGGTGCCGTGCACCCAGTCGCGGGCCTCGGTGACGAGGGGGACGGTGTCGCGGCGCCGGCCGCCGAAGAGGATCGCGTCGATCGGCACACCGCGCGGGTCGTCGTACTCGGGGGCGAGGATCGGGCACTGCCTGATCGGCGTGCAGTAGCGCGAGTTCGGGTGGCTGGACAGCTCGCCACGCTCTGCCAGCTCGGGCGTCCAGGGCTCGCCCTTCCAGCTCGTCGCCCGGGCCGGTGGGTTCTCCAGGCCCTCCCACCAGACGTCGCCGTCCTCGGTCAGCGCGACGTTGGTGAAGACCGAGTTCCCCTTGTCGATGGTGCGCATCGCATTGGGGTTGGTGTGCTCGTTGGTGCCGGGCGCGACCCCGAAGAAGCCGTACTCCGGGTTCACCGCCCAGAGCCGGCCGTCCTCGCCGATGCGCATCCAGGCGATGTCGTCGCCGATCGCCTCGACCTCCCAGCCCGGGATGGTCGGCTGCAGCATCGCCAGGTTCGTCTTGCCACAGGCACTGGGGAAGGCCGCGGCGACGTAGCGGGTCACCCCCTGCGGCGAGGTGAGCTTGAGGATCAGCATGTGCTCGGCCAGCCAGCCCTCGTCGCGCGCCATCACGCTGGCGATGCGCAGCGCGTAGCACTTCTTGCCGAGCAGGGAGTTGCCTCCGTAGCCGGAGCCGTAGGACCAGATCATCCGCTCCTCGGGGAACTGCACGATGTACTTGGTCTGGCTGCACGGCCACGCGACGTCGGCCTGGCCCGGCTCCAGCGGCAGGCCGACCGAGTGCAGCGCGGGCACCCACGGCACGTCGTGCCCGGCGGCGTCGAGCTCCTCGATGCGGCGCAGCACGGCGCTGCCCATGCGGGCCATGACGCGCATCGAGACCACGACGTACGCCGAGTCGGTGATCTCCACGCCGAACATCGGCCGGTCCGCCTCGAGGTGGCCCATCACGAACGGGACGACGTACATGGTCCGGCCCCGCATGCACCCGCGGTAGAGGTCGGTCATGATCGCCTTCATCTCCTCCGGCGCCATCCAGTTGTTGGTCGGGCCGGCGTCCTTCTCCTCGCGAGAGCAGATGAAGGTGCGGTCCTCCACCCGGGCGACGTCGGTGGGATCGGTGCGTGCCCAGAACGAGTTGGGCTTCTTCGCCTCGTCCAGGCGCACCAGCGTGCCGGTCTCCACGAGCTGCCCGGTGAGCGTCTCCCACTCCGCGTCGGAGCCCGTGCACCAGTGCACCGCGTCGGGCTCGGTGAGCTCGGCGATCTCCTCCACCCAGCGGCGGATGCCGTCATGGCTGGTCGGGGCGGGGTCGCGAGCGATGTCGGTGATCTCAGCGGTCAAGGCGTCCTCGTGTCCTTCGGGGATGGTCGCCGCACCGTGGCGGCCGGGATGCCGCGGAATGTAACGGTCCATCGGGCCAGGACATATTGGATCGATCATTGGATCGATCCACCCTGATCCGGTGTGGTCCGGGTCGCATCGGAACCGGGCGATTTCGCCGCTTCGGCGGCCTCGCGCTAGACTCGCCGCGGCCCGCGAGGGCGGGCGCCTGTAGCTCAACGGATAGAGCATCTGACTACGGATCAGAAGGTTAGGGGTTCGAATCCCTTCAGGCGCGCTAGACCGCGACGACCCCTGTGCCGCAGAACCTCGGACAGGGGTCGTCGTGCTCGTCTAGCGTGCTGCGAGCCCCCACATCCGTCCGTCGAGGCAGGGCTCGTCATGATCTCGGTCCGCACGTTCGTGGCCACGACCGTCGCCGTCGCGGGCTGCCTCACCTCCGCGGCGCTGGCCGCCCCGGCGCACGCCTCCACGGCCGGGAACTTCTCCCTCGTGGGGCATCGGGGCTATCCGCAGCGGACCTACACCGAGAACACCTTCCGCTCCTTCGAGAACGCCCTGCGCAACGGTGCACCGGCGGTGGAGACCGACATCCGGCTGACGAAGGACAAGCACTTCGTCGTCATGCACGACCAGTACCTGCGGCGCACCACCAACTGTGACGCCGCGGTGGACGCCAGCACGCTGTCGTGGATCCAGAGCCACTGCCACGGCAAGCGGCACCACGAGTTCATCCCGGACCTGACCCGTCTGCTCGCCTGGGCCGCGGACCACGACACCAACGTGATCGTCGAGCTGAAGCAGGACCCGTTGCACCGGTGGACCTCCGCTGATCTGCAGCGCATCGACACGCTGGTGGACGACGCCGGCATGACCAGCCGTGTGCACCTGCTGTCGTTCTCGACCGACCTGCTGCGGCTGGCCGAAGGCGTCGACCCGCACCTCTTCACCGACTGGATCGTCGGCAAGGCCGCACCGTGGACCCGGGTCGAGTCCGTCGCCACCTGGGCCGACTCGGTCTCGGTGCTGCCGGCCAGCCTGACGGCCGCGGAGGTCGAGGAGCTCCATGCGGGCGGCGTGCTCGCCTATGCCCGCGTGGCCGACAGGATCGCCGCCTGGCGACACCTGAAGGAGATCGGCGCCGACGGTCTGCTCACCGACGACGTGAGCGGCTACCGCAGCTGGGCGTCGTCCTGACCGGGCTCAGGCCCTGCCCAGGGTGAGGAGTGCCTCGCCGAGCGTGCTGTAGCTGGGGATCACTGCATCGAGCTGGGTCCAGCGGAGGATCCGCCGGGTGGTGCCGGTCGCGCCGACCAGGCAGAAGCGCACCTGCGCCTTCAGGCAGGCCCGCCGGGCGCGGACCAGCTCGCCGAGGGCGGCGGAGTCCATGAACTCCACCTCCGAAAGGTCACAGCAGACGAGGGTGCAGCCCGGGCTTGCGAGCGCTTCGTCGACCTCCTGGCGGAACTCCGGGGAGGAGTAGAAGTCCAGCTCCCCCACGGGCGTGACGACGACGTAGTCGGCCCCGGTCCAGGTACGCACCTTCGCATGGGAACCCATGCCTGCTCTCCCTCCCCATGCCCCGCGGTGATCCATGTAACCGCCGTCGGCGCGGCTGCGCCAGAGGGTGGTGATCCGACCGACCCGCGCGGGGGGAGCCGAGCCACCGTGAGGCGTGTCGATTGGTGGTGTTTTCGGCGGGTACGGGCCGACCGAGACGAGGGGCCGGTGAGAGGACCATTTCCGACGGGGTACCCTCAGCCCACCGAAGGGCCGGGAGGCCGGCCGGGATCCGAGAGGCGCGAAACGAATGGCAGACGTGGAGAAGGCCCTGGATGAAGCGGGTCTGAAGAATCCGCACGTGCGCGAGTACGTCCGCTACTACGCGGACCTGACCGGCGCGGACCGCATCGAGGTGGTGAGCGCGGCCGACGACTCGCGTCTGATCCAGGAGGCTCTCGACGCGGGTGAGCTCGAGCCCGCGGGCGAAGGCCTGTACTTCTCGCGCAGCTACGCCAAGGACACCGCGCGCTCGGAGGAGCGCACCATCGTGGCCACCAACAACGCTGCCGACAAGGGCGTCTACAACAACTGGCGGCCGGCCTCGGAGATGAAGCCGCTCCTCGAGGAGAGGATGCGGGGCGCCTCGACGGGCAAGACGATGTACGTCGTCCCCTACCTCATGGCCCCACCAGGATCGCCCCTGGAGCGCTACGCCGCCGGTGTCGAGCTGACCGACACGCGCACGGTGGTCCTGCACATGATCCGGATGGCGCGCGTCGGCGTCGAGCACATCGACAACCTCGACGACCCCAACAGCTTCGTGCGCGCGGTGCACGTGACCGGCGACCTGGAGAACCTCGGCCAGGGCACTGCTGATGACCAGCGCTACTTCGTCACCGTCGCCGACGAGCGCACGATCCTGCACTTCGGGTCGTCGTACGGCGGCAACGCGCTGCTGGGCAAGATCGCCCACGGCCTGCGCCAGGCGGCCTACGACGGTTGGGCGTCGGGCAGGTTCCTCGCCGAGCAGTTCATGCTGATCGGCATCCACGACAAGGAGACCGGGAAGACCTACCACATCTGTGGCGGGTTCCCGAGCGCCTCGGGCAAGACCAACCTCGCCATGCTGCTGCCGCCGGACTCGCTCGGCGACCGCTACCACGTCTCGTTCTACGGCGACGACATCGCCTGGCTGTGGGTGAGCCCCGAGGACGGCAGGCTCTACGGGATGAACCCCGAGAACGGCGTCTTCGGCGTGGCCAAGGACACCAACGAGACCACCAACCCGATCGCGCTGCACTCGGTCGACCAGGGCACCCACGCCATCTTCACCAACGTCGCCTACAACGAGAACACCCACGAGGTCTGGTGGGAGGGCCGCACCCCGCAGCCGCCGGAGGACGTCACCGGCTGGCGCGACTGGAAGGGGCGGCTGATCGCCGAGCGCTCCGCGGAGGAGGCCGACGAGCCCTGGGCGCACCCGAACAGCCGCTTCACCACGACGCTGACCAACGTGCCCAACATCGCCGAGGACTTCAACAAGCCCGAGGGCGTGCCGATCGACGGCATCATCTTCGGTGGTCGCACCAGTGACCGGGAGCCGCTGATCCGGGCGATCCGCGACCTCGCCGAGGGCGTCTACGACGGGCTCACCCTCGGTGCCGAGGCGACCTACGCGGCCGAGGGCGTCGAGGGCCAGTTGCGCTACGACCCGATGTCGATGCGCCCCTTCATGTCCTACCCCGAAGGTGCCTACGCCGCGCACTGGCTCAAGATCGTCGGCGCCGCGAAGGAGCAGCCGATCTTCGCGCACGTGAACTGGTTCCAGAAGGACCCGGAGGACGGGCACTACCTGTGGCCGGGCTACCGGGAGAACCTGCGCCCCCTGCTGTGGCTGATGCAGCTCAAGGCCGGCGAGGTGAAGGGCCGCGAGACCCCCGTCGGCATCATCCCGACCAGGGAGGAGCTCGACGTCGAGGCAGTGGACATCTCCTCGGAGGACCTCGAGCGCATCCTCACCCTGGACGTGCCCCGGTGGAAGCAGGAGATGGCCAACCGGCAGCAGCACCTCGAGCAGTTCGACGATCTGCCCGAGGCGATCTGGGAGGCCCACCGCCGGGTCGACGCCGCGCTCGAGCAGGCCGAGTAGCTCCCACCCCTCGCGCCGGACGGCCGGATGGCGCAGACTCGATCCATGCTGCACAAGGTGCTGCTCGACGAGAGCGAGATGCCGACCCGCTGGTACAACATCGTGCCCGACCTGCCGGTCGCGCCGCCGCCGTACCTGCACCCGGCGACCGGGCAGCCGGTGGGGCCCGACGACCTCGTCGGGCTCTTCCCGATGGCGCTGATCGAGCAGGAGGTCAGCTCCGATCGCTTCGTCGACATCCCGCCCGAGGTGCTCGAGGTCTACCGGTTGTGGCGGCCCTCACCGCTCTACCGGGCGCACAACCTCGAGCGCGCGCTGAACACCCCCGCGAGGATCTACTACAAGTACGAAGGTGTCTCGCCGGCCGGCAGCCACAAGCCGAACACCTCGGTGCCGCAGGCGTTCTACAACGCGCAGGCGGGCATCCGGAAGCTGACCACCGAGACCGGTGCCGGGCAGTGGGGCACCGCGCTGGCGTTCGCGTGTGCGCAGTACGGGCTGGAGTGCGAGGTCTGGCAGGTGCGGGCGTCGTACGACGGCAAGCCCTACCGCAAGGTGATGATCGAGACCTTCGGTGGCGTGGTGCATCCCTCGCCCTCGGACCTCACCGAGGCCGGCCGCGCGGTGCTCAAGGAGCATCCGGACTCGCCGGGCTCGCTGGGCATCGCCATCAGCGAGGCGGTGGAGATGGCGGCGGCCTCACCCACCACGAACTACGCCCTGGGGTCGGTGCTGAACCACGTGCTGATGCACCAGACCGTCATCGGCGAGGAAGCACTGCTGCAGCTGGCCAAGGTCGACGAGACCCCTGACGTGATCATCGGCTGCACCGGGGGCGGCTCCAACTTCGGCGGGCTCGCGTTCCCGTTCCTGCGCGAGAAACTCGCCGGGCGCATCGACCCCGTCATCCGTGCGGTGGAGCCCGCCTCCTGTCCGTCGCTGACCAAGGGGGTCTACGCCTACGACTTCGGTGACACCGCCGGGATGACGCCCTTGATGAAGATGCACACCCTGGGCCACGACTTCATCCCCGACCCGATCCACGCCGGCGGCCTGCGCTACCACGGGATGAGCCCGCTGATGTCGCACATCTACGAGGAGGGGCTCGTCGAGGCGACCGCGCGGAAGCAGCGAGAGTGCTTTGCGGCCGGCGTGCTCTTCGCGCGCACCGAGGGGATCGTCCCCGCGCCGGAGCCGACCCACGCCCTGGCCGAGACGATCGCCGAGGCCGAGCGTTGCACCGAGAGCGGTGAGGAGAAGGTGATCCTCACCGCCCTGTGCGGCCATGGCCACCTCGACCTCGGCGCCTACGAGTCCTACCTGGCCGGCACGATGAGCGACCACTCCTACGAGGAGGAGGAGATCAGCCGCGCCGTCGCCGCCGCTCTCGAGCGGCTCCCGTCGATCCCCGGCTGAGCAGCAGGCAGCAGTCGGCTTCTCCGGACACTCCGGACCCCGCAAGTGGAGGTGGGACGGCAAGGATGGTAGAAGTGGGGCGGGTCGTGACCAGGCCTGCCCAGACCCTGCATGAACAGAGGAGGCCTTGTGATGGAGGCCGCGGAAGCGATCGAGACCTACCCCCTGGATGACGCGGTGGTGGTGATGCCGCGTGGCGAGCTCGACATAGCCTCTGCCCCCACGCTCCGCGAGGAGCTTGCGGCGGTGATCACTGGTGACCCGCGTCCCCGCGTGGTCTGCTGCGACCTGACCGAGGTCACCTTCATGGACTCGACGGCGCTCAGCGCCCTCGTCTTCGCCCACGAGACCGCGGCGATCGGTGGCCAGGAGTTCTGCGTGGCCGGCGCCCGGTCGAGCGTCCACCGGGTGATCGAGCTGACCCAGCTCGACCAGGTCATCGCCTGCCACGACTCGATGGATGCTGCTCGCGCCGCCATCCTCGGCAAGGAGGAGACGACCGGCAGCTAGCCGGACCGGGGTGCGCCGGGCACGGCTCAGACCAGCCGCAGACCGGCGCAGGTGATGTCGTCGCGCTGGGCGTTGTCGGCGTACGCCCGCACGGCGTGCACCAGCTCGGTGACCGCGACGGCCGGTGCGAGCTCGGGCAGACGCGCCAGGGTGCGGACCACCCCCGCCCTGCCGAACTCCTTGTCCTTGCGCCGCGCCTCGGTGACGCCGTCACTGAAGACCAGCAGGAGCTCGTGGGCGCACATCGAGGTCTCCTCGACCGTCCACGGATCGGCGGTGATGCCGATCAGCGGACCGGTGGCGGCCAGCGGGCGGGTCTCGACGCGCTCCCCCTCGCGGCGGCAGAGCAGCCCACTGGGATGGCCGGCGTTGAGCCAGCGGAGGCCGCCGGTGTCCGGCCGCACCTCCACCACCAGGCAGGTGAGCAGCCGCTCGGGACGGTCGTCGAGGTCGGCCGCGGCGACCTCGAAGGCGGTGAGCAGGTCGAGCTCGGTGCGCAGCAGCGTGGTCAGCCGCTCCTTGAACCGCGCGGCGGCCAGGCCCGCGTCGGCACCGTGCCCGGCGACGTCGGCGACGACCAGCGCGGTGCTCCGGTCGGGTCGGCGCACGGAGTCCCACCAGTCGCCGGCGAGCAGACCCTCCGCCGGCTGGAGCAGGCCGAACACGTCGACGCCCTCCAGGCCGTGGGTCGGGCCCGGCTCGAGCTGGCGTCGCAGCCCGACCACGACCGGCCCGCGCTGCCGCAGCGCCTCGGTGGCGACGCGCCCGGCGTCCACCTCGGCCAGGATCCGGCGTCGCATCGCCTCGGCGTCCGCAGCGATCGCCGCCACCTCGGCCGGGCCCACTGCGTGGACGGGTCGGTGGAGGTCGCCGTGCGCGACCGCGCGCAGGTCACGCCGCAGCGCCTCGATGGGGGCGATCAGCCAGCGGCGCAAGGCGACCAGGCCGAGCGCCACGGTCAGCAGCAGGACGGCCGCGGACCAGTCGTAGGCGGTGCGCAGCGTGCCGATCGCGGCGTCGGCCTGCTGCTGGGCGCGCACCAGCCGGGTGTCGATGTCACCCTGCAGCTCGCCCAGCCGGGCCCGGAGCGCGTCGAAGGCCCGCTTGCCGGTCCGCTCGGCCACCAGCTGCTCGGTGAGTCGGGGCGGTCCGTGCCGGCGCGCGGCCACCTCGCGCCGGGGACCGACCCGGTGCCAGTGCGTCACCGCGGACTGGACCGCGTCGAGCTCGACGAGCAGGGCGTGGTGGCCGGCGAGCTCATGTCGGAGGTCGGCCAGCTTGGCCGGCAGCACCGTCCGGGCGTCCCGGTAGGGAGCCAGGAACTCGGGGTCCCCGGTGATCACGTAGCCGCGTTCCCCGGTCTCCTCGTTCACCAGGGCGGTGAGCACCGCGCGCGCGTCGGCCGAAGCGGGATGCCACACGCGCGAGACCTGCGCGGCGTGGTGGTCGAGCTGGCGCAGGTTGAGGGTGACCAGCACCGTGCGTACGACGAGGACCGCGCAGAGCGCACCCATCAGCACGGCCACCCGCCGTCGCAGCGACACCCCGGCACGGTATCCGGACCGGGGATGCCCTGGAGGCGCTATCGCCGAACCGTGAGCTGCACCAGGACCGGGCCGCTTCGCCGGGGACCGGGAGCGCTCGCGCCGCACCCGGGGGCGCCGTCCACGCCGGAGGCGCAGGAGCCGCAGCCGCCGCCCGGGCAGCCGGTGCTGAGCTCGCGGGCCTCGAGGCGCCCCATCCGCACCAGGTGCCCGATCGCGGCGTCCACGGAGTCCCGGCCCAGACCGGTCAGCTCGCCGATCTCCGTGCGGGAACGAGCGCCGGCGTCGAAGGCGGCCAGCACGTCACGAAGCGGGCTGCTGCTCATCCCAGGAGCCTCCCGACCTGGAAGACGGCCAGACCCAGCGCCCAGGCGAGCGAGACCTGCAGCGCGATGCCGAAGGCCGTCCACCGGGCGCCGATCTCCCGCAGCTGCGTGGCCACGGTCGCGACGCAGGGCGTGTAGGCGAGCAGAAAGACGAGGAAGGCGAACACCGCCGCGACGGTCGCGCCGCCGGCTGAGGCGGCGAACGCCGCGTGCAGGTGTCCCTGCAGCTCGACCGGGGACTGCCCAGCGGTGGGATCGGCGGCGGCGTAGGTCTGCGCCCACGACGTGATCACCGCCTCCTTGGCGACGAAGCCGACGACGAGCGCGCTGCAGGTGTGCCAGTCCCCGAAGCCGAGCGGGGCGAAGACCGGTGCGACCAGCCTGGCCAGGGCCGCGAACAGGCTGTCGTCGGGCGGCACGTGGCCGAACGCCGCACCGCCCTGCGCCGGCACCGCCTGCAGCAGCCAGACGACGGTCACGGTGGCGACGATGATGCCGCCGGCGGTGCGCAGGAAACCCCGCACCCGCAGCCAGGTCACCGACGCCGTCAGCCGCAGCGTCGGCCGCTGGTAGGGCGGCAGGTCGAGGACGAGCGGCTCCTCGCCGACCGCACGCCAGAGCGTCCTGCGCAGCCCCAGCCCCACGACCACGATGAGGGCGATGGACAGCAGGTACATCCCGAAGACCACGGTGCCCGCGTGTCGCGGGAAGAAGGTCGCGGCCACCATCACGTAGACGGTCAGCCGGGCGCTGCACGAGGTGAAGGGCACCAGCAGCGCCGTCATCACCCGGTGGCGGGCGCTCGGCAGGATCCGCGTGGCGCTGATCGCCGGCACGTTGCAGCCGAAGCCGACGACCAGCGGCAGGAACGCCTTGCCGGGGAGGCCGACCGCGCGCATCAACCGGTCGGTGACCACGGCCGCCCGGGCGAGGTAGCCGGAGTCCTCCAGCAGGGCGAGCAGGGCGAACATGATCACCATCAGCGGGACGAAGGTGAGCAGCATCCCCACCCCGGCCACCAGCCCGTCGACGACGAACATCTGCACCCAGCTGTCGCCGAGGCCCACGCCGGCGAAGGCGGTCTCGACCGCGGCGGTCACCGGTCCGGCGAAGAAGTTGCCGACGAGGTCCTGGACGGGCACGGCGACGGCGGTGGTCATCTCGAAGACCGCCCACATCACGGCCAGGAAGGCGACCGGCCCGACGAACCGCGCGGTCAGCCAGCGGTCCAGGCGGTCGCTGAAGGTCGTCGGAGGCTCGGCCGGGGAGCTGGTGGCGGCACCGACCGCGGCCTCGACCCAGGCGAACCGCTCGTCGGCGACCGCGAGCTCGTCGGAGGCGTCGCGCTCACCCACCGCGCGGGGACCCCGGGCGGGCCCGGCGAGCGCCTGGGAGACCGTGGCCGCCAGCCGCCGGCCACCCTCGCGCCTGCGCGGGTCGAGGGGTACGACGGGCACCCCCAGCTGCCCCGCGAGCACGGCGCTGTCGACGCCGATGCCCCGGCCCTCGGCCACGTCACCCATGGTCAGCGCGACCACCAGCCGCTGCCCGACCTCGCGCAGCTGGGCGACCAGGTAGAGGCTCCGGGACAGGTGTGCGGCGTCCACGACCACCACCACGACCGCAGGGCGCTCGACGACCGGCCCGTCGATGAGCAGGTCACGGGTGAGCTGCTCATCGGGTGAGTGTGCGTCGAGGCTGTAGGCGCCGGGCAGGTCGAGCAGCTCGACCTCCCGGTCGGGCAGCTGCCATGCCGCGCGGCCGGTCTCCACCGTCGTGCCCGGCCAGTTGCCGACGGTGCGTCGCCCCCCGGTCACCGCGTTGAAGAGGGTGGACTTGCCGGAGTTGGGCGGGCCGACCAGGGCGACCACCGGCGACCCGGGTGCAGCCGCGGGCGCGCTGCCGTCGCTGTGGCACGAGGGGGTCGCTGCGGAGGTCCGGTCGTTCGGACGCCGTACGCCGGCGGAGGGCACCCTCATGCCGCGGCGACCTCGACCCGGCCGGCGGTCGCGCGGTCGACGGCGAGGCGTGCGCTGCCGATGCCGAGGACCCGGCCGCCCCCCGACGTGCGCCCCAGCACCCGGACCCGGGCGCCGACCCGGACCCCGAGCTGGGCCAGCCGCAGGCGGTGGGCGTCGGACAGCCTGATCCCGGTGACCTGGACGGTGGAGCCGATGCTCGCGGTGCCGAGCCCACCCGGGGGTGCCTGTTGGTCGCGCATGGCCGCCACTGTACCCGACCCTTAGGTTTGCCTAACCTATCCCCCTGCCGCTGGGCGCGAGCCGGGCCCGGCGTGCCCTTCAGGTTTCCTTCATCACGGCGGGCCAGACTGATCCCCGTGACCGAGGTGAGCCTCCTGCCCGTCTCTCGGCTGCGCCGGGACTTGCGGCCGCTGGCGGTCTATGTGCTGGTCACGACGGTCGCCACCGTCTACCTTGGCAGGCACCTCTTCGTCGACGATCTCGCCGTCCCGGATGCCGAGGGAGTGCCCGCATGAGCCGCCGCACCCGCCGCCGCCTGGTCTTCGTCGGCAAGGTGCTGCTCGCCCTGGCCGTGGGGGTGGGCGGTCTGTGGACCGCGACCCACGGCATCGCCGGCGCCCGCTGGAGCGACATCCTGGCCGTGCTGCGCAACGTCACCACGCTGCACCTGCTCCTCCTCGCGGTGATCTGGCTGGGCGGCCTGACGATCTACGCCCTGGTGCTGTCCGCGGCGCTGCCCGGCCTGGGCGTGCGCCGGTCGCTGATCCTCAACCTCAGCGGCAGCGCGGTGGCCAACGTGGTGCCGCTCGGTGGCGCCGTCGCGACCGCGCTCAACTGGCGGATGGTCCGGCTGTGGGGGCACTCGAACGGCTCGTTCGTCGCCTTCTGCGTGCTGACCAACGTGCTCGACGTGCTGGCCAAGCTGCTGCTGCCGGTCGCGGCGGTGGCGCTGCTCGTGTCGCTCTCCCTGCACGTGCCGCTCCTGCTGTGGGCGGTCACTGCAGGGTGTGTCTCCCTGGTGCTGCTGGCGGTCGCCGGGCACGCGCTGATGCGCCGTCCACCCGGACCCCGCGCCACCGCCTCCCGCTGGAGGGCGCTGGCCCGCAGCTACGTCCAGGACTCCGGCGAGCGGATCCGCGGGGTGCTCGCCGGCAGCTGGCCGAGGCTGCTGCCGGCCAGCGTCGCCTACGTCGCCGCCCAGGTCCTGCTGCTCTGGTTCGCGCTGCGCTCGGTGGGACTCGAACCCACCGTCGCGGTGCTGGTCACCGCGGCCGCCATCGAGCGGCTCGGCACGATCTTCCCGATCACCCCTGCCGGCACCGGCGTGGCCGAGCTGGGCACGATCGGCTGGCTGGTGGCCGCGGGGCTCGACCCCGTCGAGGTGGTCGCCGGAGTGCTGCTCTACCGGGTGTTCCTGGTGGTGATGGAGATCCCGGTGGGGGGCGCCGTCCTGGGCGGCTGGGCGTGGACCCACCGCACCTCGCTCCGCCGCCGCCCGATGACGGGGGCACCGGCATGAGGATCCTGCACATCAGCGACATGTATCCTCCCCGCCTCGGCGGCATCGAGGCGCACGTCCACGGCATCGCGCACCGGCAGGCCGCCCGTGGCGACGAGGTCACGGTGCTGACCCGCACCCCTGCCGACGCCGAACACCGCCACGTCGACGACGCCGGCGCCGTGCGGGTGTGGCGGGTGCGCTCGATCAACGAGGGCGTGGACCGGGCACTGGCCGGAGGCACCGCAGCGTTCGACGTCGTGCACGCGCACGTCTCCTCGTTCGCGCCGTTCACGTCCCCGGTCGCCGCCCGGCTGACCCGCCGCGGCCTGCCCACCGTGGTCACCGTCCACTCGATGTGGGGCGGCTACGGGCCCTGGCCGGGGGCGTACGCCGACCTCCAGGGCCTCCGCCGCGCGCCGGTGACGTGGACGGCCGTCAGCCGGGTCGCGGCCTCCCAGATGTCGCGCCAGCTCCCGCACCGCACCCCGATCGCCATCGTCCCGAACGCCGTCGAGGCCGGGCCGCGAGCCTGCACGCCGCAGCGCATGCCCGACGAGCCCGTCCGGCTGGTCAGCACCATGCGCATCGCGCGGCGCAAGCGGCCGCTGCCGCTGCTGGCCATGTTCGCCCGGCTGGTGGAGGCGACCGACCGCCCGCTGCACCTGACCGTCGTCGGTGACGGGCCCAAGCGGCAGCGCTTCGACACCGCGGTCGAGGGGCTCGGCCTGGTCGGCCGCGTGACCGTCACCGGTCGTGTCGAGCCGCCCGAGGTGCTCGCCAGCCTGCGGCAGGCCGACATCTACGTGGCACCCGCGGTGCTGGAGTCGTTCGGGCTCGCCGCGCTCGAGGCACGGTGCATCGGCCTGCCGGTCGTCGGCCGGGCGGCCAGCGGGCTCACCGAGTTCGTCGTCGACGGGGTGGAGGGCGCGCTCTGCGCCTCCGACCACGACATGGTGACGGCGCTGCGCCGGCTGGTCGAGGACGACGAGAGCCGGCTGCGCATCGCCGAGCACAACCGCACCACGCGCTCCCCGCTCACGTGGGCGCACGCCCTGGAGCGCCACGACCAGGTGTACGACCTCGCCGGCTTCCGGTCCCGCGCCCGCCGCGCGGTGCCGCTGGCCCGGGAAGGCAAGTGAGCCGCACGGCCGGTCGCCACACCCTGGTCGCGTTCCACGCCCATCCCGACGACGAGGCGCTGCTGACCGGCGGCACGCTGGCCCGTGCCGCGGCCGAGGGGCACCGGGTCGTGCTCGTCACCGCCACCGACGGGGAGCGCGGCCTGGCCGGTCGCGAGGACGGTCAGGGCGACCGGCTGGCCGCGGTGCGCGTGGCCGAGCTCGAGCAGGCTGCAGCAGCACTGGGGGTCAGCCGCCTGGTCCGGCTCGGGTACGCCGACTCGGGCCTGCATCCCGACCCGTCGGAGACCACCGCGTTCGCCAACGCCGACGTCGACGAGGCGGCCGCCCGGGTCGCCGCGCTGCTGCGCGAGGAGTCCGCGGAGGTGCTGGTCGTCTACGACCGCAACGGCGGCTACGGCCATCCCGACCACGTCCAGGTGCATCGGGTCGGCACCCGCGCGGCGGCCCTGGCCGACACGCCGGTGGTCCTGGAGGCGACGGTCCCGGCCGACCTCTTCCGGGGCGTGCTGCGGGCGCTGCGCGGCGTCGGGCACGCGCTCGGGAGCTCTGCCCCGCTGGGCACCGACCAGGTCTTCTCCCCCCGCTCGGCGATCACCCACCGGGTGCGCTTCCCCGACCAGATCGGTGCGAAGCGCGCGGCGATGGCGGCGCACGGCTCGCAGCGGCGCGCCGAGGGGCAGACCCGGGTGCTGAACCTCTTCCTGCGGCTGCCCGGGCCGGTGTTCGCGCTGGTCTTCGGGCGCGAGTGGTTCGCGCAGCAGGGCGCGCGGCGCGCGGGTCGGATGCAGGGCGACGTGTTCGCCGGGCTGGCGCATCGGGTGCGGCGCCGGTGACAAATGTCCGTGCCGTCGGGCCCGCAGGGCCACTAGGGTCGCCGGCGTGCGAGGGGAGCAGTGCCTGGAGGTCGACGGGATCAGCAAGCGCTTCGGCGAGGTCGTCGCGCTCGACCGGCTGAGCTTCTCGATCGACGGCGGGGAGGTCTTCGGCTTCGTCGGCAGCAACGGCGCCGGGAAGACCACGGCCATGCGCATCGCGCTCGGGGTCCTCGACGCCGACGGCGGGGAGGTCCGCTGGGGCGGCCGGCCGGTCACCTTCGAGACCCGCCGCCGGATCGGGTACATGCCCGAGGAGCGCGGCCTCTATCCCCGGATGAAGGTGGGTGAGCAGCTCGCCTACCTGGCTCGGCTGCACGGACTGGACCGCGCCACCGCGTGGCAGCGCACCCGTGCCTGGACCGAGCGGCTGGGAGTGGCCTCGCGGATCGACGACGAGGTGGAGCAGCTCAGCCTCGGCAACCAGCAGCGGGTCCAGCTCGCCTCCGCGCTGGTGCACAACCCCGAGGTGCTGGTGCTCGACGAGCCCTTCTCGGGCCTGGACCCGGTCGCCGTCGAGGTGATGAGCAGTGTGCTGGCCGAGCGGGCCCGGGACGGCGTCCCGGTGCTCTTCTCCAGCCACCAGCTCGACCTCGTCGAGCGGGTCTGCGACAGGGTCGGCGTCATCCAGGCCGGGCGGATGGTGGCCTGCGGCACGGTCGAGGAGCTGCGTGGCGGGGGCCCGGAACAGGTCGTCGTCGAGGTGTCGGCCGCCACGGTGGACTGGGCCCGTGCGCTCCCCGGTTGCCGGTTGGTGAGCACGCAGGGAGCCCGGGTGCTGCTCGAGCTGGACGACGGCGCCGACGCCCAGCAGGTGCTGCGCTGCGCGCAGGCAGCCGGCCCGGTCCTGGAGTTCGCCCGCTACCGTCCGCCGCTGACCGAGCTCTACCGCCACGTCGTGCAGGAGGAGGGCCGATGACCCGACCCCGCCGCAGCGACGCCACCGCGGTCCGGCTGGTGGCGGCTCGCGAGGTGACCACCCGGCTGCGCTCGAAGGCCTGGCGCATCGTCACGCTGGTGCTGGTGGCGATGGTGGTCGGCTTCGCGCTGGTGATGCAGGCCGTCGCCGGGCACCAGCAGCCCGAGCGGGTAGGGGTGCTACCCGAGGCACGGGCGCTCGCCCCGGCGATCACGGCGACGGCCCGCGCGACCGGGCAGGACCTGGTGAGCGTCGCGGTCCCGGACGCGGCCACGGCCCGTCGGCAGGTCGCCGACGGCAGGCTCGACGCCGCCGTGACCGGGACGACCGGTGACCAGGTGCGGGTCGTCGTACGCAAGCGGCTCGACGCGGGCCTGGAGGGCGTGCTCCGGCAGGCGGTCGGCCAGATGATCCTCGACAGCCGGATCCGGCAGCTCGGCGGTGATCCGGGCCAGGTCTCCCGGGCGGTGGCGAGCGCCTCGGTCCGCACGCGCGCGCTGGAGCCGCCGCAGACCTTCGACCCGCAGCGTCTCGCGGTGGGCAGCGTGGCCGGGATCCTGATCTACCTCGCGCTGATCGGCACCGGCCAGGGCGTGGCGACCGGGGTGGTCGAGGAGAAGTCCAGCCGGGTGGTCGAGCTGCTGCTGGCCACCATCCGGCCCTGGCAGCTGATGGCCGGCAAGGTGCTGGGCATCGGCCTGGCCGGGCTGCTCCAGGTCGTCCTCGTCGGCGTCGCCGGTGCCACCGTGGGCCTGCTCAGCGGTGCGCTGGACCTGTCGTTGTCGGTCACCGCCGCGGTCGTGGCCTGGCTGGTGGTGTGGTTCGTGCTCGGCTTCACGATCTATGCGCTGGTCTTCGCCGGGCTGGGCGCCCTGGTCTCCCGTCAGGAGGAGGTCGCCGGCGCCACCGCTCCCGCGACGGTGTTCCTCGTCGTCGGCTACGTCGTCGGCATCTCGGTGCTCCCGAGCGCGCCGGACAACTCGCTGGTCGCGGTGCTCTCCCTGATCCCGGCGTTCTCACCGACGCTGATGCCGATGCGGCTGGCGATGGGTGCGGTGCCGGCCTGGCAGGTGCTGGTGGCCCTCGTGCTCGCGGTCGCCTCGATCCCGCTGCTGGTGCTGCTCACCGGGCGGCTCTACCGCAACGGGGTGGTGCGCACCGGCGCCCGGGTGAGCCTGCGCGTTGCCCTGCGGCGGGGCTGACCGGCGGGGCTGTACGGCGCGGCTGTACGGCGCTGCTTTACGGCGCGGCGTCAGACCTCGACGTCCTCCACGGCGCCGGAAAAGATCGTCATCGACGCGCCGAGGCCGGCGGCGTGCTTGCCGGTCTCGCCCATCTCCGGCGACTGCAGGGCCGACCGCATGGTGGCACCGTCGGCGAACCACAGCTCCGCGACCATGTACGGCGCCTCACCCTGCATGCCGCGCGGGTGGGAGACCGAGAACCGCACCAGCCCCGGCAGCGCGCGGACCAGCGGCACGTGCTCCGCGCGGTACCTCTGCTCGAAGGTCTCCGGGTCGGTGGGGGCGTCGTACAGGATCGAGACACGGTGCATGGGTCCTCCAGGACGTCCGGGTCGGCGGCGTTGCCAGCCTGACGCTAGCGTGCGAAACTGATACAGACCGATCGGTCGGTAAATCCACGAGGTGAGCGATGACCGCCGTTGACCACGCCGCAGGACCGGCTCCGGAGCTGGTGGAGTCCTTCGAGTCCACCGTGCGCCACCACGACCGGATCGAGCCGCGCGACTGGATGCCCGAGGGCTACCGCAAGACGCTGGTGCGGCAGATCGCGCAGCACGCGCACTCGGAGATCATCGGGATGCAGCCCGAGGGCAACTGGCTCACCCGGGCGCCGTCGCTGCGTCGCAAGGCGATCCTGCTGGCCAAGGTGCAGGACGAGGCCGGGCACGGCCTCTACCTCTACTCCGCCTGCGAGACCCTCGGCGTCTCGCGCCAGCAGCTGACCGAGATGCTCATCTCGGGCGCGCAGAAGTACTCCTCGATCTTCAACTACCCCACGCTCTCCTACGCCGACGTGGGCACCATCGGCTGGCTCGTCGACGGCGCCGCCATCTGCAACCAGGTGCCGTTGTGCCGGACCTCCTACGGCCCCTACGGCCGGGCGATGATCCGGATCTGCAAGGAGGAGTCCTTCCACCAGCGCCAGGGCTACGAGCTGCTGATGACGATGATGCGCGGCACCGACGAGCAGCGCGCCATGGTGCAGGAGTCGGTGGACCGCTTCTGGTGGCCGTCGCTGATGATGTTCGGCCCCTCCGACGCCGACTCGCCGAACACCGCGCAGTCGATGGAGTGGGGGATCAAGCGCCACACCAACGACGAGCTGCGGCAACGCTTCGTCGACATGACCGTGCCGCAGGCCGAGGCGCTGGGCGTGACCCTTCCCGACCCCGAGCTGCGCTGGAACGACGAGCGGGGCTCCTACGACTTCGGCGAGATCGACTGGGACGAGTTCTGGACCGTGGTCAAGGGTGGCGGCCCCTGCAACGCCCAGCGCATCGCCCATCGCAGGCGGGCGTGGGAGGACGGCGCCTGGGTGCGCGAGGCGGCCACCGCGTTCGCCGCCCGCCAGCAGGGAGCAGAGGGGGCGTCGGCGTGACCGGTCAGGTGCAGGGGGAGTGGCCGCTGTACGAGGTGTTCGTGCGCGGCAAGCGCGGCCTCAACCACGTGCACGTCGGGTCGCTGCACGCCGCGGACGACCAGATGGCGCTGCGGCACGCCCGCGACGTCTACACCCGCCGCAACGAGGGCGTGAGCATCTGGGTGGTGCGCAGCGCCGAGATCACCGCCTCCAGCCCCGACGAGAAGGACCCGTTGTTCGCCCCCAGCGGCGACAAGGTCTACCGCCACCCGACCTTCTACGACATCCCCGACGACGTCCCGCACATGTGATGGGTGCCCCCGACATGGACAGCCACGACGCGAACCCCGCCCACGAGGCGGGATCGGTGTACGACGGCCTGCTGACCGAGGAGGCCGACGGCCACTGGGCCTTCGGCACGTCGTTCGAGGACCCCCTCGCGGGCGTCGACACCACCGTCCCCGACGGGGTCGACGCCGGCGACCTGGCGGCGTACTGCCTGATGCTCGGTGACGACGCGCTCGTGCTCTGCCAGCGCCTCACCGAGTGGTGCAGCAACGCGCCGGACCTCGAGGAGGACATCGCGCTGGCCAACATCGCGCTCGACCTGCTCGGCCAGGCGCGGCTGCTGCTCGCCCGGGCGGCGGCCGCCGACGCCGGTGTGGCTCCGCCGCTCCCGGAGGGCTCACCGGTGCCGCCGGAGGATGCGCTGGCGTTCTTCCGCGCCGAGCGGGAGTTCCGCAACGTGCGCCTGGTCGAGGCCCCCAACGGTGACTTCGCCGCGACGATCACCCGGCTGCTGGTCTTCGCCTGCTGGCGGATGGCGCTGCTGGAGCGCCTCGTGGGCAGCCGTGACCAGGTGCTCGCCGCGGTGGCGGCGAAGGGCGTCAAGGAAGTGGCCTACCACCGCGACCACGCGGCGCGCTGGTTCGTCACCCTGGCCCAGGGCACCGCGGAGTCGAGGCGGCGCACCGTGACCGCGCTCGGCACGGTGTGGCCCGCGGCGGAGGAGCTCTTCACCGGGCACGCGGTCGAGCAGCGGATGGCCGCTGCCGGTGTCGGGGTGGACCCGGGCGAGGTCCGGGGCGAGGTCGAGGCGGTCGTCGACCAGGTGCTGGCGGCCGCCGGGCTCGAGCGGCCGGCCGTCGCCCCGATGTCCGGGGTCCGGGGGCGCCAGGGCCGCGACGGCCTGCACACCGAGGCGCTGGGCCACCTGCTCGCCGAGATGCAGTCGGTCGCCCGGGCACATCCCCGGGGGCTGTGGTGATGGTCTCCCTCACCGAGGAGGTGGCCCGCGAGGCCGCCGCCCGGGTCGTCGACCCGGAGATGCCGATGCTCACCCTGGCCGACCTCGGCGTGCTGCGCGACGTGGCCGTCGACGACGAGGCGGTGACGGTGTGGATCACGCCCACCTACTCCGGCTGCCCGGCGACGGCCACCATGCGCGACGACCTCGTCCGGGCGCTGCAGGAGACCGGCTTCGCGCGGGTCGAGGTCCGGCTGCGGCTCGACCCGGCCTGGTCGAGCGACTGGCTCAGCGACCGCGGTCGTGAGGCGCTGGCGGCGCACGGACTGTCCGCGCCCGGGCCCGCGCCGCGGCACGCCGGGCCGGTGCCGCTCACCCTGGCACCGCGCGCACGGCAGGTCCGGTGCCCCCGCTGCGGCTCCGCCGGCGCGCAGCTGACCTCCGAGTTCGGCCCGACCGCGTGCACCGCGCTCTACCGGTGCGACGCCTGCCTGGAGCCCTTCGAGCACATGAAGGAGATCTGAGTGACCGTCGTGGATCCGGCTCCCACCCGCCGGCCGACCGCCTTCCACACCCTGCGCGTGGCCGGGGTGGAGAGGCTCACCGACGACGCGGTCGCGCTGACCTTCGACGTGCCCGAGGACCTGCGGGAGGAGTTCGCCTTCGCCGCGGGTCAATCGCTCACCCTGCGCCGCTTCGTCGAGGGGCGCGAGGAGCGCCGCAACTACTCCATCTGCGCGCCGGTCGGGCAGCCACCGCGGATCGGCGTCCGCGAGATCCCCGACGGGTTGTTCAGCCGCTGGCTGGTGCGGGAGGTCGGCCCGGGCACGGAGATCGACGTACAGCCTCCCACCGGCAGCTTCCGCGCCGACCCGGCCCAGGCCGGGCGGCACCTGTGCATCGCTGCCGGCTCCGGCGTCACCCCGATGCTGTCGATCGCGCCCACGGTGCTCGACAACCCGGAGAGCCAGGTGACGCTGCTCTACGGCAACCGGACGACGGCATCGGTGATGTTCCTCGAGGAGCTCGCCGACCTCAAGAACCGCTACGGCACCCGCTTCGACCTCGTCCACGTGCTCTCCCGGGAGCCTCGCGACGTCGAGCTCTTCTCCGGTCGCCTGGAGGGCGAGCGGTTGCGCACCATCCTGCGGCTGCTGGTGCCGCTCGCCGACGTCGACCACGTCTGGCTCTGCGGCCCGTTCGCGATGGTCGCCGACGCGCGCGACGTGCTCACCGATCTCGGCGTCGCGCCCGAGAAGGTGCACGTCGAGCTCTTCTACGTCGACGAGCCGCCGCCGGAGCTCCGCCACGAGGACCCGGCCACCTCCGGGGAGACCAGCGAGGTGACGATCGTGCTCGACGGACGCAGCACCACCACGCCGCTGCCGCGCGACCGGACCCTGCTCGACGCGGCACAGGCCGGGCGCTCGGACCTGCCCTTCGCGTGCAAGGGCGGGGTCTGCGGCACCTGCCGGGCGAAGGTGTGTGCCGGCGAGGTGGACATGCGCCGCAACTACGCGCTCGAGCCGGCCGAGGTGGAGGCGGGTTTCGTGCTGACCTGCCAGTCCTACCCGGTCAGCGACCGGCTGACCCTCGACTACGACGCCTGACCGGGTCAGCGTTCGGCGTCGAGGCCCTCGAAGACCATCGTCGTGATGGCGCCGGCGAGCGCCGGACCGCTCACCGGGCCCTCCGGCCGGAACCACTCCACCACGGAGTTGACCATCCCGAAGAGCAGCCGGCTGACCAGCTCCGGCGCGAGGTCGTCGCGCAGCGCGCCCTCGTCGATGGCGGCACGGACCAGCCCGGCCAGCCGGAGGTCGATCTCGCGCCGCCGCTGCAGCGCCGCCAGCTCGAGCGGGCTGTTGCCCCGCACGCGCAGCAGCAACGTCACGGCAGGCAGGTGCGCCACCAGCACCTCGACGCTGCGATGGATGACGGTGCGCAGCCTGTGGTGGGCCGAGAGGCCGGACGCGATCCCCGCCGTCTCCGGCTCGGAGCCGACCGCGGCGTCCACGACCGCGGACAGCTCGCGCAGCGCCTCGTCCAGCGCCTGCTCCAGCAGGTGCTCCTTGCTCGGCACGTGGTGGTAGATCGCGGACTTCGAGACCCCGAGCTCGCGGGCCAGGTCACCCATGCTGGTGCCGTCGTACCCCTGCCGGTTGAACAGCTCGATGGCCCGGCGCAGCACGGTCGCCTGGTCGTATCCGGGCCGGCCGCGCGACCGGGTGCCCGCGCCGGCAGTCCCCTCCCGTGGGTGCTCGCGCGCCGGACCGCTCATGGGTCCAGCGTGGCACAGCAGGATTTCGTGCCGGTTGGCAATGGTTCGAAACAACTATGGCCACCTGTCGGGATCGTCCGTAGGATCCGCTGCACGGGGCCCCGGGAGCGACCGGGGGGTGGGTCCGGGCCCCGCAAGGTGGAGGACTGCCGTGGTGTCGGATGCGGGGGAGAAGTCGGCGGGGGAGGACCTGGTCCCCGTCTCGGTGCTGCACGCCCTGATGACGCGGGTGCACCTGAGCGGCAACCTGCAGGAGACCCTCGACGCCGTCACCCAGGGCGTGCTCGACGTCTCGGGCTTCGGCATCGCGGCGATCTCGGTGGTCCGCCACGACCGGCTGGTCGAGACCGTCAGCGTCGCCGGCAGCGCGGAGGCGCGCGCGGAGCTGCTCGGCAGCACCGTGCCGTTGTGGGACCTCGAGCGCTCCGATCAGCCGTACGAGCAGTGGGGCCTCTTCCGGTTCGTCTCGCACCGCGACTTCCGCGGCTGGGACGGCCCGACGCTGCTGCCGCGCCCCAGCGGCAGGTCGGGCTCGGACGCGTGGCACCCGTACGACGCCCTGCACGCCCCGCTGCGCGACGTCCGCGGCGAGCTGATCGGCTTCCTGCACGTCGACGAGCCACCCGGTGGTCTGCGCCCGGACGCCGCCACCATGCGCCGGCTCGACATCCTGGCCGTGCAGGCGGGACTCGCGGTCCGGGCCCAGCACGAGCGCGTGCGCCTGGAGGAGCAGGTCCGCCTCGGCCGCCTCGGCCACCTGCTCACCCTGGCCGCCGCCCGCGCCACGGACCTCTCCGGCCTGGCCTCGCACGTCGTGGACCTGGTCCGCGACGAGGTGGGCGTCGACCGGGTGGCGCTGCGGCTGGTCGACTCCGAGGTCGGCCTGCCGTGCGGGTTGTGGACCTCTGCGGGCGCGCACGCTCCGCCGGTCCCCGAGACGCTGCGGGCCGTCGCCGAGCACATCGCCCGGGGCGCCTGGGAGCGGCGCGAGGTGGTGGCGATCGCGCTGGAGAAGCCCGACCCCGACCTGATGCCCGAGGTCGACCTCAAGGCGGTCGCCAACACGCTGATCGACTGGGGACTGCGGACGCTGATGATCGCGCCGATCGGCGCCGACCAGCTCTTCCTCGGTTACCTCGTGCTGATGCGTGCAGGCGATGCGGACGCGTGGACGGCCAGCGAGTGCAGGGCCGTCTACGAGGGCAGTCGCGACTTCGGCACGGTGGCGCTGACCCGGGCGCTGCTGGCGAGGAGTCGGGACTACGTGGCCCACCTGCGCGACGTCGACGAGCAGAAGCGGGTCATGTTCGCGACGGTGTCGCACGAGTTCAAGGGCCCGATCTCGGCGATCGCCGGCAACGCCGAGCTCCTCCAGGAGGAGCTGACCGGCCCGGGGCACGTGCTCGCCTCGGTGGACGCCATCAGCCGCAACGCCCGGCGGCTCGACGACCTGGTGGCCGACCTGATGGTGCTCCAGCAGACCGACGACCCCGACCGCCGGCGGCCCGGTGGCGTGGTCGAGCTGTGGCCGGTGGTCCGCGAGGCCGTCGACGTCTGGCGCTACCAGGCCGACCAGAAGCAGCTGCGCGTGCTGCTCGAGCCGCCGGCGGAGTCGCTCGCGGTCGTCGGGCAGCGCAACGACCTCGTCCGCATCGTGGTGAACCTGGTCAGCAACGCGGTGAAGTACTCCCGCCCCGGCGGAGCCGTGACCCTGTGCGTGGACGCCGGCAGCGACCCGCTCGGCGACCCGCTCGGCGACACCGTCCGGTTCACCTGCGCCGACGAGGGCATCGGCATCCAGCCGGACGACATCGAGCACGTGTTCGAGGAGTTCGTGCGGGGCAACGACCCGGACGCGCGCCGCGAGCCGGGCAGCGGCCTGGGCCTGAGCATCGTGCGACGGCTGGCCGAGGAGCTGGGCGGCACGGTCACGGTGCAGTCGGCCCCGGGGCGGGGCAGCACCTTCACCGTGCTGCTGCCGCGGGCCGCGGCGACCGCCGGGTAGCGTCGAGGACATGTCTCGGATCCTCGGAGAGTCGCTGCAGGAGCTGCGCCGCACCCGCACCAGCCTGAAGTGGCGGGCCTTCCCCGACGACGTGCTGCCCGCCTGGGTGGCGGAGATGGACGCGCGGCCCTGCCCGCCGGTGGTCGAGGCCGTGACCGCCGCCCTGGCGCGCGGGGACACCGGCTATCCGTGGACGCTGCCCTTCGCCGACGCCTTCGCGGGCTTCGCCAAGCGGCGCTGGGGCTGGGCGGCCGACGCGGGCGCCGCGGTCCCCGTTGCCGACGTGATGATCGGCATCGAGGAGCTGCTCCACGCCCTGACGCCGGCGACCGCCGCCGTCGTGGTCAGCCCGCCCTGCTACGACTCCTTCTACGGCTACGTCGCCTCGGTCCGGCGTCGCCTCGTCGAGGCACCGCTCGGCGCGGACCACCGCCTCGACGCGGCGGTGCTGGAGAAGGCCTTCGTGGAGGCCGGCCCCGGATCCGCCTACATCCTGTGCAACCCGCAGAACCCGACCGGCACGGTGCACTCACCGGCCGAGCTGGCCGTGCTGGCGCGGTTGGCGGCCGAGCACGACGTGCTGGTGGTCTCCGACGAGATCCACGCCCCGCTGGTGCGTCCAGGGGTGGAGTTCACGCCGTACCTCTCCCTGCCCGAGGCGGCGGCCGGTGTCGCCGTGGTCTCGGCGTCGAAGGCGTTCAACCTGGCCGGGCTCAAGGCGGCGCTGCTGCTCCCGGGCCCAGACGCGCACGCCTCCCTCGGCGCCCTGCACGAGGTGGTCACCCACGGCGCCAACCACCTCGGCGTGATCGCCCAGACGGCGGCCTGGACGGCGGGGGAGGCCTGGCTGGACCAGCTGCGCGTGGAGATCGACGCGAACCGCGCCCTGGTCACCCGGCGCCTCGGCGAGGTGCTGCCCGAGGTGGCCGTCACGCCCGCCGACGCGACCTACCTGGCCTGGCTGGACTGCCGGGCGCTCGGCCTCGAGGATCCGGCGACCGCCTTCCTGGAGCGCGGCCGGCTCGCGGTCTCCGCAGGCACCCGGTACGACCGGCGGGCGACCGGGTGGGTCCGGCTGAACCTCGGCACGTCGCCCGCGGTCCTCGAGGAGGCGGTGCGCCGGATGGCCGCCTCGGTCTGAGCAGCGGCTAGGTTCTCCTCGCATGGGAGCACGCGTCTGCGTCATCGGTGCCGGGTCGTCGGGGATCACCGCCTGCCAGGTGCTGCAGTCCCGCGGCGTCGACTTCGACTGCTTCGAGGTGGGCAGCGAGGTCGGCGGCAACTGGCGCTACGACAACGACAACCAGATGTCGTCGGCCTACCAGTCGCTGCACATCAACACCTCCCGGCAGCTGATGGAGTACGCCGCCTACCCGATGCCGGCGGATCTTCCCGACTACCCGAGCCACTGGCAGATCGCGCAGTACTTCGACGACTTCGTCGACCACTTCGGCTTCCGTGACCGGATCCGCTTCCGCACGGAGGTCGTGCGGGTGCGGCCGGCCGGGGAGCAGTGGGAGGTGACGGTGCGGCCCGTGGACGGCGGCGAGCCCGAGTCGCTGCGCTACGACCACGTCATCGTCGCCAACGGCCACCACTGGGACCCCCGGTGGCCAGAACCCGCCTTCCCGGGGGCGGAGGACTTCCCCGGCGTGCAGATGCACGCGCACCACTACCGCACGCCCGACCCGCTGGTGGGCCGGCGGGTGCTGGTGCTCGGCATCGGCAACTCCGCGGTGGACATCGCGGTGGAGTCCTCCCGGGTGGCGAGGAGCACCGACCTGGCGATGCGGCGCAGCGCCCACATCGTGCCGAAGTACATGTTCGGCGTGCCGACCGACCACCTCACCGAGTCCCCGCTCGCCCGCGGGCCCTTCCGAGTGCAGCAGCTCGGCATGGCGCTGCTGCTCCGGCTGACGCAGGGCAAGCAGTCGTCGTACGGCCTGCCCCGCCCCGACCACCGGGTCCTCGAGGCGCACCCGACCGTCAGCCAGGAGCTGCTCAACCGGCTCGGCCACGGCGACATCACGGTGCGGCCGAACATCGACCGCTTCGAGGCGGCGAAGGTCTTCTTCACCGACGGCTCGGCCGGGGAGTACGACGTGGTCGTCTACTGCACCGGCTACAAGGTCAGCTTCCCCTTCCTCGACCCGGCCCTCCTCCACGTCGAGGACAACCACGTGGACCTCTACCGCCGGGTGGTGCCACCGGACCATCCCGGGCTGTGGTTCCTCGGCCTGATCCAGCCCATCGGCGCGATCATGCCGCTGGCCGAGGCCCAGGCCGAGTGGATCGCCGACCTGGTCACCGGCGTGGGCGCGCTGCCCCCGGCCGAGGAGATGCGCCGCCAGATCGCGGACTACGACGCCGGGCTGCGCAGGCGCTACGTCGCCTCGAAGCGGCACACGATCGAGGTCGACTTCCATGGGTACCTCGTGGAGCTGCGCAAGGAGCGCAAGGCTGCCCGCCGGAGGAGGAGGGAGCTGCAGCCGTGACCGGACCGCCCACCGGACGACTGGACTTCGAGGAGCTCGGCGAGGGCATCGGCAACGCCTGGGCCGTGCTCCGCGACAACGCCAACCGGGTCGGCTTCGAGGCGCCGGTGCCGACCTGCCCGGGCTGGACGGTGCGCGACCTGCTCGCGCACCAGGGCATGGTGCACCGCTGGGCGACCTCCGTGATCCGGGGCTTCGACCTCGACACCGGGGCCGTCGAGCGCGAGGGGCACGAGGTGCCCGACCTGCTGGGCTGGCTCGACGAGGGCGCGAGGAACCTGCTGCAGGCGCTGGTCGATGCCCCCGACGACCTCGAGGCGAGGTTCTTCCTCAAGGACGCGCCCCCGCCGAAGGTCGCCTGGGCGCGCCGGCAGTGCCACGAGACGACGATGCACGCGGTGGACGCGCGGGCTGCGGTGCTCGGCCGCGAGCCACTCGCGAGCGAGACCTGGATCAGGCCGCGGCTCGCCGCCGACGGCCTGGACGAGCTGCTCGCCGGCTTCCTGCCGCGCCGCAGCTCCCGGGTGCGCTCGGCCGAGCCCCGCACGGTGGTGGTGGAGACCACCGACACCGGGGACGCCTGGACGCTCGCGATCAGCCAGGACCCCGTGGTCACCACCCGGGAGCGCGCGGCACAGCCCGACACGGTGCTGCGCGGCGAGGCGGTCCAGCTCTACCTGTGCCTGTGGAACCGGGGCGACGAGGTGCCCTGTGACACCGACTTCCTCGCCGACTGGCGCCGCTCGATGACCGTGACCTTCTGACACGGTCGGCTCGGCGACCCGAGAAACGCTGCCGCCCGCAGGTCCTTGCCAAGACCATACTGAGTATGCATACTCGGTATCCTCAACGGATCGAGGACGGGGGTGACCGCGATGTCGGTGCGCCACGCACTGCTCGCGCTGCTCGAGGAGGGACCGCGCTACGGCTACCAGCTGCGCGCCGACTTCGAGACGCGCACGGGCGCGACCTGGCCGCTCAACGTCGGGCAGGTCTACACGACGCTGGCCCGGCTGGAGCGCGACGGCCTGGTGGAGGCCGAGGGCGACGACGGTGAAGGGCACGTGGTCTACCGGATCACCGGGGGCGGCCGCGCCGAGGTGGCGGACTGGTTCACCCGTCCGGTGGCCCGCACTCAGCCTCCGCGCGACGAGCTGGCGATCAAGCTCGCCCTCGCGGTGACGGTGCCGGGCGTGGACGTCGCGGCCGTGATCCAGCGCCAGCGGTCGGCGACGATCACGGCGCTGCAGGACTACACCCGGCTCAAGCGCGAGGCCGGCGAGGACGACCTGGCGTGGAGCCTGGTGCTCGACTCCCTGGTCTTCGCCGCCGAGGCCGAGATCCGCTGGCTCGACCACTGCGAGGCCCGGGTACGACGACGCGCCCGCGAGCCGCGCGCCGCCGCGAGACCCGACATCGTCGAGCAGCGGGAGGTGCGGCGATGACCGGGCCCGCCTCCTCGGCGGCATCGATCCCGGACCTCGCGGGCGGGCCGGTCCTGGAGCTGCGCGAGGTGACCCGGGTGCACGGCTCCGGGCCCACCGAGGTGCACGCCCTGCGCGGTGTCTCGATGGCCGTCCTGCCGGGCGAGCTCGTCGCGGTGATGGGCCCCTCCGGCTCCGGCAAGTCCACGCTGCTGACCCTGGCGGGCGGGCTCGACCAGCCCACGTCGGGCACCGTGCTCCTCGAGGGCACCGCGCTGGGCCCCTTGGGGCAGGCCGCGCGCGCCCGGCTGCGGCGTACCTGCCTGGGCTACGTGTTCCAGGACTACAACCTCATCCCGGCGCTGACTGCGGTCGAGAACGTCGCGCTGCCCCGGGAGCTGGACGGCCTGCGCCCCAGAGCCGCCCGGCGGGAGGCGATCGCCGCGCTCGAGGCGGTCGGCATCGCCGACCTGGCCCGGCGCTTCCCCGACGACATGTCCGGTGGCCAGCAGCAGCGGGTGGCGATCGCCCGCGCGATCGTCGGCGAACGCCGGCTGGTGCTGCTCGACGAGCCGACCGGGGCGCTCGACACCGAGACCGGCGAGGACGTGCTCCGGCTGGTGCGCGAGCGCTGCGACGCCGGGGTCGCGGGTGTGATGGTGACCCACGAGGCCCGGCACGCCGCCTGGGCCGACCGGGTGGTGTTCCTGCGCGACGGCGTGGTCGTCGACGAGACCGGGCGCGACCGCGCGGACTCCCTGCTCGGGGCCTCCCGATGAGTTTCCTCGGGGGGTGGGCCGCCGCGCTGCGGATGGCCCGGCGCGACGCCCTGCGTGCCCGAGGACGCAGCCTCCTCGCGCTGGCGATGATCGCGCTGCCCGTGCTCGGCGTCGCGTGCGCCGATGTCATCGTGCACACCGCCGACGTGAGCGGCACCGAGGCACTCGAGCGCCGGGTCGGCGGCGCGGACGCACTGGTCAGCTTCCAGGAGCACCAGACCTGGGTCGCCCAGCAGCCCGACCCCGACCGGGCCATGGCCGGTGGGGCGCGCGGACAGCGGCAGCCCGACACCAGCCTCGCGGCGGTCTCCGCCGCGCTGGGCCGCCCGGTCCGTGGCATCGAACGACGCGAGGGGAGCGTTCGAGTCGCCACGGACAAGGGCCAGGCCGACGTGGAGGCCACCGAGATGGACCTGCGCGACCCGCTGGCCCACGGCTTCTACGTGCTGCAGCAGGGCCGGTTGCCCCGCACGACCGGCGAGGTCGTGGTCAACGAGGCCCTGGCCGACCACGGGCCCGTGGTCGGCTCCCGGCTGCACGTGGTGGACGGGCCCACCCTGCGGATCGTCGGCCTGGTCCGGGACGCCAGCAGCAAGCAGCCGGGCCAGGTCGTGGCACTGCCCGGCACGCTCGACCTGCACGAGGGCGAGCACGCGGTCAGCTGGCTGGTCGACGCCCACGGTCCGGTCACCTGGAGCGACGTGCGCGCGCTCAACCGGATCGGCGCGACCGTGCTCAGCCCCTGGGTGCTGCGCCATCCCCCGGCCCCCGGACGGATCCCGGCCCAGGTGCGCGACGTCGGCTCCGGCGTCGACACCACGCAGGTCGAGGTCGCCGTGCTCGTCGTGGTGATGGCGCTGATCGAGGTGGTGCTGCTCGCCGGGCCGGCCTTCGCCGTCGGTGCCCGGCGCCAGCAGCGCACCCTCGCGCTGGTCGCCTCGAGCGGTGGCACCCCGCGGCAGCTGCGCCGGATCGTGCTCGGCGCCGCGGTCGTGCTCGGGGGGACGGCATCGGCGGTCGGCCTCGTGCTCGGTGTCGTGCTGGCCCGGTTGCTGCTCCCGCTGGTCCAGCACTTCGATGGCAGCTGGTTCGGTCCGTTCGACCTGCGCTGGGTCGAGCTGCTCGGCATTGCGGCCTTCGGCTTCGTCAGCGCCGTGCTCGCGGCCTACGTGCCGGCCTGGCTGGCCTCGCGGCAGGACGTCGTGGCGGTGCTCGGAGGACGACGGGGTGACCCGCGGCCGCGGGCCCGGTCCCCGCTGCTGGGCCTGCTGCTCTTCGCCCTCGGGGTGGCCGGTGCGGTGCTCGGCGCCCGCCGACCGGCCAACGGGGAGCTCGCCATCGCGGGCTCGGCGATCCTCGTGGTGCTGGGCATGGTGCTGCTGATCCCCGTGGTGCTGGCCGTGCTCGGGAAGGCCTCGCGGCGCTTCCCGCTGGCGCTCCGCTACGCCGTACGCGATGCGGCACGGCACCGGACCCGGACGGTCCCGGCCGTCGCCGCGGTGGCGGCCACGGTCGCCGGGGTGGTCGCGCTCGGCATCGGGATGAGCAGCGACGAGGCGCAGAACCGCGGCGTCTACCGGCCGTCCCTCGCGATGGGCTCGGCCGTGCTGACCGGTGCCCGCACACCGGACTCCTGGTCGGCCCTGGCCGCCGACGTGCACCGCGAGGCACCGGCCTCGCACGTGGTGGCGCTGCGGGGCATCCGTGAGGGCCTCGCCGACGGCGGCATGCGCTCGGTGGAGCTCTCGGTGCACGGACAGTCGCCGTCGTGGTCCTACGGGTCGGTCTACGGCAGCGACGTGCTGGTGGGTGCCTCGCTGCCCGCCGTCGACCTCGCCCTCTCGGCCGGGCAGCGCACGGCGGCCGACCGGATGCTGGCGCGGGGCGGCATCGTCGCCCTGGCCGACCACCCGGTCCGGGGAGCGCGCGCCCGCATCCGGGTGGACACCTACGACGCCAACGGCGACCAGGTGGGACGGGCCCGGCTGCCCAGCGTGCCCGCGCTGCTGGTGCACAACGGTCGGATCGCCGGCAGGTTCCAGGCGGTGGTCCCTCCGGCGGTGGCCCGTCGGCTGGGCCTGGAGCCGGCGACCGTCGGCCTGTGGCTCACCGGCCCGGTCTCGGCGACGGCCGAGCAGCACCTCTCCGACGAGGCCACCGCCGTCGACGGGTCGCTCTACGTCGAGCGCGGCTACCAGACCAGGGGCTCGACCCGGGTCGTCCAGCTGGTGCTGGGCGTGCTCGGCGCCGTGCTGATGCTCGGCGGCACCCTGACCGCCACCTTCCTGGCCCTGGCCGACGCGCGCTCCGACCTCGCGACGCTGGCGGCGGTCGGGGCCTCGCCGCGGGTGCGCCGGCGGGTGGCTGCGTCGTACGCCGCCGTCACCGGGCTCGTCGGTGCGCTTCTCGGCGTGCTGGTCGGCCTCGTCCCCGGCATCGCGGTCAGCTTCCCGCTGACCTCCGAGCGCTACGCCGACGCGCCGCCGGGTGTGCCCAGCCACTTCCTGGCCGTCCCCTGGCTGCTGGTGGCCTCGCTCGTGGTGGTGCTGCCGCTGCTGACCGCGGCCGTGGTCGGCCTGTCCTCGCGGTCCCGGCTGCCGATGGTGGCGCGGGTCGACTGATTCACGGGATCTCAACGGTCCCAACCGTCGCACGCGCCCCGAATCTGCGGCGATTCGTGTGGAATGCACCATTTGTAATACTTCGCGGCTGGCGCGCCCTTTGGTGCGTCACGTACGGTCTGCGTGGGTTCTGTGTCGGTAGCGCGGGGTTCGAGGGGGCGTCGCCGACTCTGTCACAGCAGCCCAGTGCCCTCACCACCGGGGTGAGGGTGGCCCACCGGTTTCGCCGAGTCCTGCCTGCCGGTTGGTCGCAAGCAGAACTTTTCAGGCAGGAGCGGGGGACCCACTTCGGGTCCCGCCACCGCGGGCCCTTGGGGTGAAGCCGCACTCGTGCGGCCGGGCAACTTCCGCCCGAACCCGACAGCTCACCTCGCAGGCGTGGGAGGGATTTCGCATGTCCAAAATCTGGATTGGGCAGCTCCACGCTGTCCGCATTCTCCTGGTGAGCCTGCTCGGGGTGGCCGCCTTCCTGACCGTGACGCCGGCCTCGGCGAACGCGGCGTCGCTGTCGACCTGGAACCGCATCGCGCAGTGCGAGTCCAGCGGTCGCTGGCACATCAACACGCACAACGGCTACTACGGCGGCCTGCAGATCTCGCGCTCGACGTGGCGCGGCTACGGCGGCCACCGGTTCGCGCGGTTGCCGAACCGCGCGAGCAAGAGCGAGCAGATCAGGATCGCCGAGCGGATCCGGCGGGGGCAGGGCTGGGGCGCCTGGCCGGTGTGCTCGCGGCGCGCCGGTCTCTGAGCGGAGGTCCCGCGCATGGAGACGCTTGTCATCCGGCGCCCCGGAGCGCTGGGCCGGATCGTTGCTGCGTTCGTCGTGCTGGCGGCCATGGTCGCCGGCACCCTGGTGACGGGGTCGGGCAAGGCGGACGCGCTCGCGATGTCGCAGGTGCGCGCCGACGCGGTGCACCTGGCCGCGGTGGAGAAGGGGAAGCCCTACGTCTGGGGGGCGGACGGTCCGGGGGCCTTCGACTGCTCCGGGCTGGTGTACTACGTCTTCCACCGCAGGCTGGGGGTCCCGCTGCCGCGGACCGCGGATGAGCAGTGGCACAGCACGCTGCACGTGCGCAAGTCCCACGTGCAGCGCGGTGACCTGGTGTTCTTCCTCTCCGGTGACCACGCCTACCACGTCGGCATCTACGCCGGTCATCACCTGATCTGGAACGCTCCGCACACGGGCGCTCGCGTCCGCCTGGAGCACATCTGGACCTCGAGGTGGCAGCCGGGCCGGGTCGTCTGACCCGAGCCGCAAGCGGTGACGGCCCGGCCCGGGCGACCCCGGACCGGGCCGCTGCCCTCGCCTCCCGCCGGCTCGTCCGGATCGGGTGATGCCGTCGCGTGCCGTCCTTCCGGAGTCTGGGCACCGGACGTGGCGAGGGAGTGGTCGTGCACCGGGTGAACCGCGAGGCCGAGGACGCGCTGCTGTCGATCGCCTACGGCGGAAGGTTCGGCACGCGGCCGCTGCCGAAGAACCGCATGCCCGGGCCGAGCACGCTGCCCGAGGAGGCCTACCGGCTGGTGCACGACGAGCTGCTGCTCGACGGCAGCTCGCGGCTCAACCTCGCCACCTTCGTGACCACCTGGATGGAGCCCCAGGCCGAACGCCTGATGAGCGAGGCGTTCGACAAGAACATGATCGACAAGGACGAGTACCCGGCGACCGCCGAGATCGAGCGGCGCTGCGTCAACGTCGTCGCGGACCTCTTCCACGCCCAGCCGCACGAGACCGCCGTGGGCGTGTCGACCATCGGCTCCAGCGAAGCCGTGATGCTGGCGGGTCTCGCGCTGAAGTGGCGCTGGCGCGCCCGTCGCACCGCCTCGGGACGGCCCACCGACCGGCCCAACCTGGTGCTGGGCACCAACGTGCAGGTGGTCTGGGAGAAGTTCTGCCGCTACTGGGACGTCGAGCCGCACTACGTGCCGATCACCCCCGAGCGCTTCACGATCACCCCGGAGTCGGTCGTGGCACAGGTGGACGAGAACACCATCGGCGTCGTCGCGGTGCTCGGCACCACCTTCACCGGGCACTTCGAGCCGGTGCAGGAGATCGCGGAGGCCGTAGAGGCCCTGAACCAGGAGCACGGCTGGGACGTGCCGGTGCATGTCGACGCCGCGAGCGGCGGCTTCGTCGCGCCCTTCCTGCGGCCCGAGCTGGAGTGGGACTTCCGGTTGCCCGGGGTGCGGTCGATCAACGTGTCCGGGCACAAGTACGGCCTGACCTACCCGGGTGTCGGCTTCGCGGTGTGGCGCGACCAGCAGGAGCTGCCCGAGGACCTGGTCTTCCACGTGAACTACCTCGGCGGCGACATGCCGACCTTCACGCTGAACTTCTCCCGACCCGGCAACCAGATCGTCGGCCAGTACTACAACTTCCTGCGTCTGGGCCGCGACGGCTACGGCCGGGTGATGACCACGCTGCACGACGTGGCGACCTCCCTGGCTGGCCGGGTCGCCAAGCTCGGGCCCTTCGAGCTGCTCAGTGACGGCTCGGACCTGCCGGTCTTCGCCTTCGCCCTCCGAGAGCCGGAGCGCTACACCGTCTACGACGTCTCACAACGGCTGCGCAGCTCCGGCTGGCAGGTCCCGGCCTACACGATGCCGGCCGACGCCCAGGAGCTCGCGGTGCTGCGGGTGGTCGTCCGCGAGGGGTTCTCGGCGGACCTGGCCGACCTGTTCATGAAGGACCTCGGGGCGGCCGTCGGCCACCTCGAGGAGCACGGGCACCCGCAGGGCGAGCCGCCGGCGACCCCCTTCAGCCATACCTGAGGCGGCAGGGCCGGCATCGTCCGCGGAGTGGGGGCGCGTGCCGCAGAATGTCCGGCATGATCCGCAACGTCGTGATGGGCCGGCTGCGCGCGTCGGCCGACCCCGAGTCCGCCGCCCGTGACCGCGCCCAGCTCGAGGAGGGCCTGGCCGGCATCGCCTCGCTGCGGCTCCCCGGCCTGGTGGACTGCCGCCTCGGCGTGGACGCCGGGCTGCGCGACGGCGGCTGGTCGTTCGCGATCACCAACGACTGGCAGGACGAGGCGGCCTACCGCGCCTATGACGCGGACCCCGAGCACGGCCGCTACCGCGCCTTGGTGGCGGAGGTGTGTGCCGAGGTGGCGCGGGTGCAGTTCGAGACAGCCTGACCGGCGGTCACTGCCTCGGCAGCATCAGCAGCCGGACGTGGCAGCCGCTCGGGTCGCGGACCACCTCGACGGAGTCGCACAGCTGACGTGCCAGCCACAGCCCGCGGCCGCCGAGCCTCGCGGTGGACGGCGGGAAGAAGCCGGCGAACGCGTCCGGGATGCCCGGGCCGGAGTCGTGGACGTGGCACACCAGTGCGGCGTCCTCGCGGTAGACAGCGAGGCGGGCCGGTGTGCGGCCGTGCCGGAGCGCGTTCGTCACCACCTCGTTGACGGCGAGCACGAGGTCCTCGACGGCCGGACGTGCCATGCCGGTGCGAGCCGCCTCGGTCTCGACCAGCCAGCGGCCCTTCGGCAGGTCACCGAGGCCCTGGCACTCCAGGGTGCTGGCCGATGCCGGCGGCTGCACGACGGCCGCGCTCGCGGCGAGGAAGGCGGCCGGGTCGACGTACGCCGGGTTGCTCACCAGCCGGTCCCCCTCCAGGAGGCCGTCGTGGACCTGCCGGCAGCTTTCCAGGACCTGCTCGGAGACGGTGTCGGCGTCGTAGGCGCACAGCAGGGTCAGCGGGCGCCCGCGGAAGACGGCGTTCCCGCTCGCCTCGAGACGCATGTAGGCCGCGATCTCCAGGTCGTGGCGCCGGCTCAGGTCCTGCTCGGCCACCATCCGGGTACGCCGGCCCGGCTGCCGGTCGAAGTACTCCATGGCGACCTGGATCGGCCTGGCCTGCGGGGTGTAGGTGCGGTCCGCCGTCAGGAAGGTGATGTCCGAGCCGTCCCCGACCACGGCCTGCAGGGTCTTGAGCTTCTCCGGCGCGGCGATCACGAGCACCCGCTCGTCGTGGGCGCGTCCCTCGCGCACGAACCCCGCCGCGCGGGTGAAGAACTCGTCGGCACCGCGGTAGATGAGGGCGCTGTGCGTCGTCATCCGTCCACCAGCAGGCCTCGCAGCGGTCCGGTCAACCGTCCCGACCGGCGGGAGACGCCGGGCAGCGCCAGCAGGCGGTGCGTCGGTGGCTCGCCGGCCTCCTGACGGCGCAGCTGTTCGACCGAGATCGGGGCCCACTGCTCGTCGATCACCCGGCAGGGCTCGCCGGAGACCTGCTCGACCGGCACTTCGAGGTGCTCGGCCCACAGCCGCAGCCGGGTGTCGCGCGCCAGCTCCTCGTCGTGGCACACGACGTTGACCTCGGTGTCGTTGAACAGCGAGTGCTCGTTGAGGTTGCCCGACCCGAGGGTGAGCCAGCGGTCGTCGACGATGCCGATCTTGGCGTGCACGTAGCAGGTGCCGAAGCCGCTGTCGTCACCTGACCGGATCGTGGTGGCGAGCAGCCGGTGCCCACCGTCGTCGGCCTGGATCATCCCGCCGAGCTGGCCGCGGGTGGTGTCCTTGCCGTTGTTGGGCCGCACCGGCAGCACCAGCAGGATGCGGAAGTCGTCGCACGGGGGGTCCTGCAGCTTCTCGTCGAGGATGTTGGCGATCTCGGTGGACCACAGGAACTGGTTCTCCAGGTAGATGAACCGCTCGGCGCTGCGCAGCGCCCGCACGTAGCTCTCCAGCAGCGAGAACTCGCCCCTGGGTGCGAAGCGGTAGGTCTCCGGCAGGGTTCGCACCACCTGCACGGTGTGCCGGCCGGTCGGCTGCTGCGGCTCGGGTGCGGGCAACGGCTCCTTCGCCACCTCCTGCCAGCGCGAGCGGAAGTGCTCGGCGACGTCGGTGACGGCCGGACCGGTGAGCCGGGAGGCGGCGTCGTGCCAGCCGATGCCCTCCCGCGGCGGGTGGCCGTTGCGGTCGTAGCGGTCCCCCTGCAGCGTGGTGAGGTCGATGCCGCCGACGAACGCAACGCGGCCGTCGATGATCACCAGCTTCTCGTGGTGGCAGTGCATGGTGAACTCGCGCGCGTCGAGCACGCACTTCACCCGAGTGCCGCGGGTGAGGTCCTGCTGCAGCCGTCGCAGCTCGCTGCGGTGAGGCCGGAAGGCCGGCAGCGGCGGGCCGGCCCACAGCAGCACGCGCACCTCGACCCGCTCGGCGAGCTCGGCGAGGAGGTGGCGCATCGGCGTGGGGTCGCGGTCGCGGTCGAGGCCGAAGTCCTCCTCCAGGTGCCAGCCGGCGATGTGGACGTACGACGTGGCCTGCCGGACCTCCTCGGCGATCCGGGGCAGCGCCTGCTCGCCGTCGACCAGCACCTCGAGGGTGTTGCCCTCGCGCGGGGGCCGTCCGGCGGTCCGGGCCCAGCCACCGGACCCCGGCGGGTCCATCGCCTCGAGCTGGCCCAGCCGGCGGAGCCGACGTCGATGCCAGGCCTCGTTGAGGTGCTCCAGCCCGCCGCCGACCACGCTGTCGACCACGTCCAGCGGCGTGCGCGCCATCTGCTCCACCTGCCTCACTGAGCGGAGGCTACCCACCGGCGGCTGCCCGGAACCGTCGCCCGAAAAGACAGTCTTGACTGTTTGTTACAGGCGGCGCACGATGACCCGGTGACCGCGACGCACGTGCCCCAGGAGCAGCGCACCCGGGCCATGCGGCAGCGGCTGATGGAGTCGACCGTGGAGTGCCTCGTGGAGCACGGCTGGAGCGGCACCTCCACCACGCTGGTGTCCCGGCGGGCCGGTGTCAGCCGCGGCGCGCAGCTGCACCACTTCCCGACCAAGCAGGCGCTGGTGTTCGCGGCGGTCGAGCACCTCACCGAGGCCCGGGCCGCCGAGCTCGCGGCCGCGGCCCGTGAGCTGCCGCGCGGGGGCAGGCGCACCCGCGCCGTGCTGGAGATGCTCGCAGACCACTTCACCTCGCGGGTCTTCACCGCCGCCCTCGAGCTGTGGGTCGCCGCCCGCACCGATCCCGCGCTGTGCGAGGCGGTGGCACCGCTGGAGACGCGGATCGGCCGGGAGACGCACCGGCTGACCGTAGAGCTGCTGGGCGTCGACGAGTCGCGCGGGGGCAACCGGGAGCTGGTGCAGGGCACCCTCGACCTCGTGCGCGGCCTCGGCCTGGCGAACACCCTCAGCGACGACGCGACCCGCCGGCGCCGCATCCTCGACCGGTGGGCGACCGTGCTGGAGGAGGAGCTGCGATGAGTCTGCTCGACGCGGTGCTCGCCGACCTCACCGTCGAGGGCGACAGGTTGGAGTCCCTGGTCGCCGGCCTCGACGAGCCGGGATGGGCGACGCCCACCCCGGCGGTGGGCTGGGACGTCAGGCACCAGCTGGCGCACCTGGCCTGGACCGACGAGGTCGCCGTGCTCGCCGCGACCGACAAGGCGCGCTGGGACGAGGTCGTGCTCGCTGCGATGGCCGACCCCGGCGGCTTCGTCGACCGCGCCGCGGAGGAGGGAGCCCGCGCGCCGGGCACCGCCGTGCTGGCGCGCTGGCAGCGGGCACGACGGGCGCTGGCCGCTGCGCTGCGCGGCTACCCCGCAGGGGAGCGGATGCCGTGGTTCGGGCCGCCGATGAGTCCCACCTCGATGGCCACCGCCCGGTTCATGGAGACCTGGGCGCACTCCCTCGACGTCCACGAGGCCCTCGGCGTCGAGCCGGTGGTCGACGACCGGATCCGGCACGTCGCGCACATCGGCGTGCGCACCCGGGACTTCGCCTTCGGGGTGCACGGGCTGCAGCCCCCGGCCGAGGAGTTCCACGTGGTGCTGCTCGCGCCGTCGGGGGAGACCTGGGAGTGGGGGCCCGCCGACGCCCCGCAGACGGTGCGAGGACCGGCGTACGACTTCTGCCTGCTGGTCACCCAGCGGCGGCACCGCGCCGACCTCGCCCTCGAGGCCACCGGTGCGGACGCCGAGCGGTGGCTGGACATCGCCCAGGCCTTCGC
The DNA here is from genome assembly GCA_036518175.1 of Marmoricola sp. GTDB lineage: Bacteria > Actinomycetota > Actinomycetes > Propionibacteriales > Nocardioidaceae > Marmoricola. The sequence continues at coordinate 4,353 of DATDNR010000149.1, read as the reverse complement.
CGGCCTGCCCGGAGCGGGCCGGGAGCCGACCGCATGAGCCTGCGCATCGGCAACTGCTCGGGCTTCTACGGCGACCGGCTCTCGGCGATGCGGGAGATGCTCGAGGGCGGGCCGCTCGACGTGCTCACCGGTGACTACCTGGCCGAGCTGACCATGCTGATCCTCGGCAGGGACCAGCTGCGTGACCCGGCGCTGGGCTATGCGAAGACGTTCGTCAGGCAGGCGGAGGACTGCCTCGGCCTCGCGCTCGAGAAGGGGGTGCGGATCGTCGCCAACGCCGGTGGGCTCAACCCCGCCGGTCTCGCTGCCCGGCTGCGGGAGGTGGCCTCGGCGCTGGGTCTGCACGTTGCGGTGTCCCATGTCGAGGGCGACGACCTGATGCCGCGGGCCGGGGAGCTCGGTCTCGACGGTGCGCTCACGGCCAACGCCTACCTCGGCGGCTTCGGCATCGCCGCGGCCCTCGCCGGCGGCGCCGACGTGGTGGTCACCGGCCGGGTGACCGACGCCTCGCTGGTGGTCGGCCCGTGCGTGTGGCGGTTCGGCTGGGGGAGGTCGTCGTACGACGAGCTGGCCGGCGCCGTCGTCGCCGGACACGTGATCGAGTGCGGCACGCAGGCCACCGGTGGCAACTTCTCCGGCTTCCTGGAGCTGCCCCGCGACGCCCGGCCGCTCGGCTTCCCGCTGGTCGAGATGGCCGCCGACGGCTCGGCGGTGGTCACCAAGCACGACGGCACGGGCGGCCTCGTCTCGGTGGACACGGTGACGGCCCAGCTGATGTACGAGGTGCAGTCCACCAGCTACCTCAACCCCGACGTGGCCGTGGACCTCACCTCGATCCGGCTGGCCCGGGAGGGGGCCGACCGGGTGCGCATCTGCGGTGTCCGCGGGTCCGCGCCGCCTGCGCGCCTCAAGGTCTGCGTGAACCAGCTGGGAGGCTGGCGCAACCAGCTGGAGTTCGTGGTCACCGGCCTCGACGTCGACGAGAAGGTCGCCTGGGTCCAGGCACAGCTCGAGGCACGGCTGGACCCCCGCCCGGCGGTCGTGGAGTGGTCGCTGTCGCGTCGGCCGGCCGCGGATGCCGACAGCGAGGAGGCCGCGTCGTGCCTGCTGCGCTGCACGGTGCAGGACCCCGAGGCCGAGGCCGTCGGCCGGTCCTTCAGCGGTGCGGGCGTCGAGCTGGCGCTGGCGTCGTACCCGGGGTTCACGCTGACCGCGCCACCCGGCCGCGAGTCGCCGTACGGCGTCTACCGCCCGGCCTTCGTCGACCGCGCCGACGTCGAGGAGGTCGTCGTGCACCCGGACGGCCGGCGGGAGGTGATCGCGTGAGGGCACCGCTCGGCACGTTCGTGCACGCCCGCTCCGGTGACAAGGGTGGCGACGCGAACGTCGGACTCTGGGTGCGGCAGGGGCCGAAGCGCGAGCAGCGCGTCCGCTGGCTGCTCGACCTGGTCACCCCCGACCTGGTGCGCACGCTCGTGCCCGAGGCGCGCGGGCTCGACATCGAGGTCTTCGCCCTGCCCAACCTCGGCGGCGTCAACGTGCTGCTGCACGGCCTGCTCGGGCAGGGCGTCGCCGCGTCGACCCGGTTCGACCCGCAGGCCAAGGCGCTCGGGGAGTGGCTGCGCTCGCGTCTCGTCGAGATCCCCCCGGAGCTGTTGTGACCGCGTGGACCGACGAGCAGCAGGCGCTGCAGCAGACGACCACCCGGTTCGTCGAGCGCGAGGTGCTGCCGCACCTGCAGGAGTGGGAGGACGCCGGCGAGATCCCGCGGTCGCTGCACCGCGCGGCGGCGAGCGCGGGGCTGCTCGGTGTCGGCTTCCCCGAGGCCGTCGGCGGCCAGGGTGGCTCGCTGACCGACACGGTGGCGATGCAGGAGGCGTTCTTCGCCGCGGGCGGCTCGTCGGGCCTCGCGGCGGGCCTCTTCACCGGCGGCATCGCGTTGCCCCACATCGCGGCGCACGGGTCGGCCGACCTGGTGGACCGGTTCGTCCGGCCGACCCTGGCCGGGGAGAAGGTGGGTGCGCTCGCGGTCACCGAACCGGCCGGCGGCTCGGACGTCGCGGGTCTGCGCGCCACCGCCGTGCGTGACGGGGACTGCTGGGTGGTCAACGGCGAGAAGACCTTCATCACCAGTGGGGTGCGGGCCGACTTCGTCACGACCGCGGTGCGCACCGGCGGGCCCGGACACGGCGGCATCTCGCTGCTGGTGATCGAGAGAGGCACGCCCGGGTTCGCCGTCGACCGGCAGCTGGCGAAGATGGGCTGGCACTGCTCCGACACGGCGTCGCTGTCGTTCACCGACGCGCGGGTGCCTGCGGCCAACCTGGTCGGGGCGGAGAACACCGGCTTCGCGCTGATCGCCGAGCAGTTCGTGGTCGAGCGGATCGCGCTGGCGGTGCACGCCTACGGGATCGCCGCAAGGTCCCTCGCCCTGACGGCGTCGTACTGCCGGGAGCGGGAGACCTTCGGCAAGCCGCTGGTCGCGCGCCAGGTGGTGCGCCACGAGCTCGTCGAGATGCACCGGCAGGTCGACGTCGCGCGCACCTACACCCGCGCGGTGGCCGCCCGGCACGACGCCGGCGAGGACGTCGTCGCCGAGGCCTGCCTGGCCAAGCAGACCGCGGTGGAGGCGTGCGGCCACGTCGTCGACCGGGCCGTCCAGCTGCACGGCGGCACCGGATACCTGCACGGCACCGAGGTGGAGCGGCACTACCGCGACCACCGCATCCTCGGCATCGGCGGCGGCGCCACCGAGGTGCTCACCGACCTGTCCGCGCGACTGCTGGGATACACATGACCAATCGCGAAGCCATGCTCGACAAGCTGGCCGACCTCGACGCCGAGCACGCCCGGGCGGTGGCCGGCGGCGGGGAGAAGTACGTCGCCCGCCACCACGCGCGGGGCAGGCTGCTGCCGCGCGAGCGGATCGAGCTGCTCGTCGATCCCGGCTCGGCGTTCCTCGAGCTGTCCCCGCTGGCCGGCTGGGGCACGGACTTCACCGTCGGCGCCAGCGTGGTCACCGGCATCGGCGTCATCGAGGGCGTCGAGTGCCTGATCACCGCCAACGACCCAACCGTCAAGGGCGGCGCGAGCAACCCGTGGACGGTGAAGAAGATCTTCCGGGCCGCGCAGATCGCCGAGGAGAACGACCTGCCGACGGTCAGCCTGGTGGAGTCCGGGGGCGCGGACCTGCCGACGCAGAAGGAGATCTTCATCCCCGGCGGCAGGCTCTTCCGCGACCTCACCCGGGCCAGCGCCCGCAAGCAGCCGACGATCGCGCTGGTCTTCGGCAACTCCACGGCCGGCGGCGCCTACGTGCCCGGGATGAGCGATTACACGGTGATGGTCAAGGAGCAGGCCAAGGTCTTCCTCGGCGGTCCGCCGCTGGTGAAGATGGCCACCGGTGAGGAGTCCGACGACGAGTCCCTGGGCGGCGCGGAGATGCACGCCCGGACTTCGGGCCTCGCCGACTACCTGGCCCTCGACGAGCTCGACGCACTCCGGATCGGCCGGCGGATCGTCGCGCGCCTCAACCGGCGCAAGACGTCCTGCGTCCCGGTCGCCGGGGCAGCCGCCCCGCCGGACGTCCCGTCGTACGCCGAACCCGACGCCGACCCCGACGAGCTGCTCGACCTGGTGCCCGCCGACCTCAAGGAGCCGTTCGACCCGCGCGAGGTGATCCTCCGCATCTGCGACGGCCGCGGGCCGGGCAACGAGGTCTCCTTCGACGAGTTCAAGCCGCTCTACGGGCCTTCGCTGGTCACCGGCTGGGCGCGGCTGCACGGACACCCGATCGGCGTCCTGGCCAACGCCCAGGGCGTGCTGTTCAGCGAGGAGGCGCAGAAGGCGGCGCAGTTCATCCAGCTGGCCAACCAGGCCGACACCCCGTTGCTCTTCCTGCACAACACCACCGGCTACATGGTCGGCGCGGAGTACGAGCAGGGCGGCATCATCAAGCACGGTGCGCAGATGATCAACGCGGTCAGCAACAGCAAGGTGCCGCACCTGTCGGTGATCATGGGCGCGTCCTACGGCGCGGGCAACTACGGCATGAACGGCAGGGCCTACGACCCGCGGTTCCTGTTCACCTGGCCCAGCGCCAAGTCCGCGGTGATGGGCCCGGCGCAGCTGGCCGGCGTGCTCTCCCTCGTCGCCCGTGCGGCCGCGGAGGCCAAGGGCCGGGAGTACGACGACGCGGCGGATCGGCAGATACGCGAGTTCGTGGAGGCGCAGGTCGAGGAGCAGAGCCTGCCGTTCTTCCTCTCCGGGATGCTGTACGACGACGGCGTCATCGATCCCCGCGACACCCGCACCGTGCTCGGCATCTGCCTGTCCGTGATCACCAACCGCCCC
>DATDNR010000148.1:0-16130 GCA_036518175.1 Marmoricola sp. | reverse complement strand
GCCTGTCGGCCTTCGGGTGATGGGTGACAGATCTAGTTCGGTTGATCGGTAACACCCATCTGGACCTTACGACGCCCGCCGGGCGTCTGGGCACGCTTCTTCCTCACCTCCCCGCTGGTGGCGCGCTTCTCGGTACGCAGCAGCTCATCACCGTCGTAGAACTGCAGCACCTGCTCGGTCACCCAGACGTCGATCTGGTGCCCGGCTGCGGCGCTGCCGAGGCAGACCTGCTGCCAGTTCACGCAGACCACACCGACGGCGCTGGCCCGCCGTGCCACCCAGTAACCATTCCCGTGCGCCGGCGGCCGATGTCCCTCTTCCGCGCGCCCGCCTACCGGCCCGCGCATCGCAACGACCCGGGCCGGCCGGCCGGGGCGGAACCGCTGCGCCGGGGTGGCCATGTCCAGCGCCTGGTGCGGCCGCAGCTGGTTGTAGTGCTCGACCCACTCATCCAGCTCGGCCTGGGCGTGACGAAGGTCCCGGAAGACCCGGTCGGTGCGGAACTCTGCCCGCAGCGCCCGGTGGAACCGCTCCACCTTCCCCGTCGTCGTGGGCGAGCGCGGCTGGGTAAGCAGGTGCCCGATCCCGTTCTCTCGGCAGACCCGGTCGAAGAGCACCTCCACCGGCGGGGCGTTGAACCGGCCGGTGAACACCTTGCCGTTGTCGGTCAGAATCTGCTCGGGCACCCCGTAGCTGCGCAGCGCCTTGGCCAACCCGTCGCAGACGTTGCCCGCGGTCTCCCGCAGCATCAGGTGCGCCGAGATGCAGAACCGGGAGTGATCATCGACGCCAGTCAGCGCCTTGGCCCGGCGCCCGTCGGCCAGCACGAAACCCCCGACCACGTCCATCTGCCACAGCTCCATCGGGGCGCCGCGTTCCCACCGCCGCCACTTGCGGTCCCGCCGCCTACGCCCGGTCGGGTCGATCAGGTTCAGCCGCACCAACGCCCGATAGACCGCCGACTCACTGGGCACCGGCTCCAGCCCCGCCCTGGCCAGCTCGAAGACCAGCCTGCGCGGCCCCCACGAGGGATGTCGCTGCCGCAGCCGGGCGATCTCGACCTCGACCTCGCCGCCCATCTGGTGCGGACACGACCGCGGCCGGTGCGACCCATCACCCAGGCCCTCCAAGCCCCCGCTCTCATACTTGGCCAACCAGGCATGCACCGTCTTGCGCGACACCCCGAACCGAGCCGCCACGCCCGTGACCGTCTCACCGTCACTGATCACCGCCAGCACGGCCTGATACCGCTGCTCCGCCACACTCAACTCCCGCATGAACCGGGAGTGTCACCAATCAGCCGAAGTAGCCGTCACCCATCACCCGAAGGCGTGTCACCCATCAGCCGAAGCCCGAATGTCACCCCTCAAGCGGAGTAACACAGTGGGTTTGTGCGCCATCAGGGACTCGAACCCCGAACCCGCTGATTAAGAGTCAGCTGCTCTGCCAATTGAGCTAATGGCGCGTGAAGCGACTGGAACCTTAGCAGCGCACCCCGCCCGGGACGAAATCGGCCCGGGCCGGGGCGCCGCGGGGTGGTCAGGTCGCGAGCTGAGTCTCCACGTACTCGGCCGGGATCATCCCGAGCCGGGCGAGGAAGATGTTGTCCAGCTTGGTGAACGAGCCGTTCCAGCCGGCGCGGGCCATCGGCTCGAACTTCTCGTCGTACGGGCCCTGGACGAGCCGGACGAGGGTCTGCTCGCCGCGGTCGTGGAACTCGACGCGGAGGCTCATCCGGTCGGTGCCGAAGGTCTCGGCGAGCTCGCCCATCAGATCCTCGTGGCCGACGAGGAGCTCGTTCTCCCTGACCTCGTCGAAGACCGCTTTGATCGGCGACTGCTGGCTCGGGTCGGCCCGGTTGACCATCGTCATCCGGTAGCGGCCCCCCGGCCGGGCGTCGACCTCGATGGTGTCTCGAGGACAGGCGAAGGCGATGGGGCCGAACCAGCGGGCGAGTTGGTCCGGGTCCACGAAGGCCTGGTAGACGACGTCGCGAGGTGCGTCGAAGAGGCGCTCGATGATCAGGTCGGTCATGACTGCTTCCTTGTCTGGAGTTCCTTCAGGTGCTCGTCCAGCCGATCGAGGCTGGCATCCCAGAACTTCCGGTAGGGCTGCATCCACGCGGTGACCTCGAGCAGGGGAGCGGGGTCCAGGCTGCTCGAGCGCCACTGCGCGGACTGGTTGCGTGTGATCAGGCCGGCAGCTTCCAGCACCTTGAGATGCTTGGAGACCGCCGGCTGGGAGATCGCGACCAGGTCGACCAGCTCCGACACGGTGGCGTCCCCCTCGAGGAGACGGGCCAGGATGGCCCGCCGGGTGGGGTCGGCCAGCGCGGCGAAGATCTGGCTGAGCCGGTCTTTCGGCATGGCAGATAACCTAACAGTTATATAACCAGATGGCAATACCTCAGCGCATGGCCAGCACGGCCCGAGCCGCGTTGTGGCCGCCGAGGCCGGAGACGGCGCCGCCCCGCCGAGCACCGGAGCCGCACAGCAGCACGGAGTCCACCTCGGTGGCGACGCCCCACTGCTGGGCGGGACTGTCCAGCGCCTCACGGTTGGAGGCCCACGGCCAGGAGAGGTCGCCGTGGAAGATGTGTCCGCCGGGCATCGCGAGATCGCGCTCGATGTCCTGGGGCACCTTCGCCTCCACGCACGGCTGGCCGTCCGCGGTGCGCATCACGCAGTCCATGAGCGGCTCGTCGAGGTGGGCGTCGATCGCGGCGATGGCGCGTCGTACCGCCTCCTCACGCCTGGCGTCGGTGTCGGTCGCGAAGAGGCTCTCGGGCATGTGCACGCCGAAGTAGGTCAGCGTCTGGGCACCCTGCCTGGCGAGGGGTCCCAGGATCGAGTCGTCGGTCAGTGAGTGGCAGTAGAGCTCCCCGGGCGGCACCGTGGGAATCTCGCCGGCGGCGGCCTCGGCATAGGCCTTCGCCAGCGAGGAGTACTCCTCCGCGACGTGGAAGGTGCCGGCGAAGGCGACGGCGGGGTCGTCACCGGACTTGAGCCGCGGCAGTCGCGAGAGCAGAAGGTTGATCTTCAGCTGCGAGCCCGACGGCTTGGTCTCCGCGCCGGGATCGTCGCCCATGAGGATGCGCAGCACCCAGGGCGCGACGTTGCCGAGCACGAAGCGGGCCCGCACCGAGTGGCTGCGCGCACCGTCGTGCCACGTGACCTCGGCGCCGTCCTCGGCGGCCGCCACGTCGCTGACGCCTGCGTTCAGGACGATCTCCGCGCCGGCTCGCAGGGCTGCCTTCTCCAGCGCACCCGAGACCGCCCCCATCCCCCCGACCGGCACCCGCCACTCGCCGGTGCCGTTGCCGATCGCGTGGTAGAGGAAGCAGCGGTTCTGCACCAGCGAGGGGTCGTTGAGGTCGGCGAAGGTGCCGATGACGGCGTTGGTGGCGACCACTCCGCGCACCAGGTCGTCGTGGAACCGTGCCTCGAGCACCTCGCCGAGCGGGCGCTCGACGAGCGCGTGCCAGGTGGAGGCGTCGACGCGCTCCTTGACCTGGCGGGCGGTCATCAGCGGCTCGGTGAGCGTGGGGGCGACCTGCTGGGCGAAGGTCTGCACCTCGTGGTCGAAGTGGCGCCAGGCGGCGTACTCGTCGTCCCCACGGGTCAGGGCGAAGAACGACGACCGCGTGGCGGGGCCCTCCTCACGCTCGACGAGCAGGCCGACCTCGCGGCCGTCGCGCGTGGTGGGGGAGTACGACGCCGTCGCCCGTGACCGCAGCTCGAGGTCGAGGCCGAGCTCACGCGCCACCTCCTCGGGGAACAGCGAGACCAGGTAGGAGTAGCGGGAGAGCTGGGCCTCCAGGCCCGGAAAGGCGGGTGCGCTCACCGCGGCGCCGCCGACGTGGTCGAGGCGCTCGAGCACCAGGGTGCTCAGCCCGGCCCGGGCGAGGTAGGTCGCCGCGGTCAGGCCGTTGTGGCCGCCGCCGACGACGACGACGTCGTACTGGCTCTTCGCTGCACCTGCCATGGGGGCACGCTATCGGTCCCGCAGAGTCGTGTCGGGCATCCGGGCCGCGCCCTGGCCCCTGTCGGAACATTCAACCTTCAACTAGTGTTGTGGATGGCACGACCCACGAGATGAGGGATGTCCGATGCCAGCAGTCACCGTGCCCGACCTGACCGTCCTGCACCGCCTCGCGGTCCCCGGACTGGGGGACACCGTCCGGCCCGTCAAGCAGGTCATCACCGCGCCCCAGGGCTACGAGGGCGAGGGCTTCCCGGTCCGCCGTGCCTTCGCCGGCGTCGACCTGCGCGACCTCGATCCGTTCGTGCACCTGGATCAGATGGGCGAGGTGGAGTACGCCCCCGGCGAGCCCAAGGGCACCCCGTGGCACCCGCACCGCGGCTTCGAGACGGTCACCTACATCATCGACGGCGTCTTCGACCACCGCGACAGCCACGGCGGCGGCGGGTCGATCACCAACGGCGACACCCAGTGGATGACCGCGGGCAGCGGCCTGCTGCACATCGAGACACCGCCCGAGTGGCTGGTGCAGGCGGGCGGGCTCTTCCACGGCATCCAGCTGTGGGTGAACCTGCCGAGCTCGGCGAAGTGGAATCCCCCGCAGTACCAGGACATCCGCTCCGGTCAGGTGGGGCTGGCCACGTCGGCCGACGCCGGGGCGCTGGTGCGGGTGATCGCGGGACACGTCGGCGAGACGGCCGGCCCGGGCTCGACGTACACGCCGATGACGATGGTGCACGCCACGCTGTCGCGGGGCGCGCGGCTGGACCTGCCATGGGAGCCGACCTACAACGCCCTGGTCTACGTGCTGTCCGGCCGCGGCGCCGTCGGCACTGAGGCGCGGCCGCTGGAGACCGGCAACCTGGCCGTCCTGGGCGCCGGCGACTTCGTCTCGCTGCGGGCCTCCGACCACCCGGACAGCCGTACGCCGGAGCTGGACGTCCTCGTCCTCGGGGGCGAGCCGATCCGGGAGCCGGTGGCCTGGGCCGGGCCGTTCGTGATGAACACCCGCGCCGAGGTGGTGCAGGCCTTCGAGGACTTCCAGAAGGGCCGGATGGGGCAGATCCCCGCCGTACACGGTGCTCCCACGCACGTCGTCGAGGGCTGACCGGCCCGCCGGCCCCGCAGGCAGGTGCTGCGGGGCCGGTCGTTGGCGCGGGGTGACGGTCAGAGGTCACGGGTGGAAACCGCTGGCGGTCTCGAGCAGGGTCCAGGCCAGCGTGCCCAGGCCGCCGACGACGGCGGCGAGCCGCAGGGTGAGGGTGGTGCGCATCTGATGTCACCTCCTTCTCTTGGGGGTGGCATCAGCCTGCGGCGGGGCGCTGAAGGCGTGCTGCAGGGCCGCTGAAGGCGTGGCTTTGTCCTTGCCGGTTGCGGCGTGGCGGTCAGTGGGTGCGGTAGTGCAGCTTGACGCCGCCGAGCTCGAAGGTGTCGCCGTCTTCGAGCAGGTGCTGCATCACCGGTTTGCCGGCCACCCAGGTGCCGTTGGCCGAGGACAGGTCGAGCAGCACGTGCCGCCCGTTGGTGAGCCGGATCTCGGCGTGCCGGCGACTGACCGCAGGGTCGGGCAGGACCACGTCGCAGCTGGCATGTCGGCCCAGCACGGTGTCCTCAGCCAGCGGGATCGTCTGGCCGTCGGGCAGCGTCAGCGCGGCGTCCAGTCGGCGCGGCCGCAGCTGGGTGGCGGTTCCAGTGACGTTGCCGACGCCGGGACGGCCGGTGGGGATCACCAGCGCGTCGGTGCGCGGGCCGGGGTCCAGGCGCCGGTCGTGGTTGAGGATCTGCTGCTCCAGGGCGCGCAGTCGCGGCATCGGCTCCACGCCGAGCTCCTCGAGCAGCAGCCGGCGGCAGTCGCGGTACCGGGCCAGCGCGTCCGCGGGCCGCCCTGCCCGGTACAGCGCGACCATCAGCTTCTCCCAGACCGACTCCCGCAGCGGGAAGTCCGCGACCACGGCCTCGGCGTCCTCGACCACCTCGCGGTAGCGCCGCAGCCCGAGCAGCAGCCGGAGCCGGTCATCGACCACGCCGAGTCGTCGTTCGGTCAGGAACGTGCGGGCGTTCTCGGCGAACGAGCCGGGTCCGAGGTCGTCCAGCGGGGCGCCGCGCCACAGCGCCAGCGCCTCGTCGAGCAGCCCGACCGCCCGGTCGGCGTCACCGGTGCCGGCGTACTCACGGGCCGTGGCGGTCAGGTCCTCGAACTGCAGCAGGTCGAGCTGCTCCGGGCGCACGCACAGCCGGTAGCCGGGCGGCTCGGTGAGCAGGTCGGCGTCGGTCTTGATCAGCAGCCGGCGCAGCTGGGAGATGTAGACCTGAAGGGTGTTCACCGCCCCCTCGGGCGGGTCCTCCTCCCACAGGCCGGCGATGAGCCGGTCCACCGAGACGACCCGGTCGGCGGTGAGCAGCAGCATCGCGAGGACCAGCCGCGGCTTGACGCCACCGACCCGCGCCGGCACCCCACCCAGTTCGACCCGGAGCGGACCGAGCACCCCGAACCGCACCGGCATCGGTCCCTTCTCCGCCATCGGCGCACCTCCGATCCTCGACCCCGTCCCGGTGGTCAGCCTCCCGTGGGCTGCACGGTCGCGTCCTGGGCCGCTCGTCCGTCCAGCGTGCGTCGGGCCGCCGGGTCCGGCCAATGACCCGGCTGAGGGGTGGTCGCTACGCACAACCACCGCCGACAATGGCGGCGTCGACGGGGCCCGTCCCCGAGGACGCAAGCAGCGCGGCCCTCTGCCCAGGCCCCGACAACCGACCCGGGTGCGGGTAGCGGGGAGTGGGCCATGGCGAAGATGCCGCTGGTGGGTGAGGAGTTCGCCGGTTACCGGCTGCTGTCGGTGCTCGGCCGCGGCGGGATGAGCGTGGTCTACGAGGCCGAGAACCCCCGGCTGGGCAGTGTGGTCGCGCTGAAGGTGCTCGCGCCCGAGTTGGCCGGCGACGACGTGTTCCGTGCCCGGTTCCTGCAGGAGTCGCGCACCGCGGCCGGGCTGAACCACCCCAACGTGATCCCGATCTACGACATGGGCACCGCCGAGGAGCTGCTGTTCATCGCGATGCGCTACGTCGCCGGCAGCGACCTGCGGTCCCTGATCCGCGCCCACCGCAGACTCACCCCGAACCAGGCCCTGCTCCTGGTCGGGCAGGCCGGCCGGGCACTGGACTTCGCCCATGCCCATGACCTGGTCCACCGCGACGTGAAGCCGGCCAACATCCTGGTCGAACGCGCGGTGGAGGACGACGAGCCCGACCACGCCTACCTGGCCGACTTCGGGATCACCAAGCACGCGCTCTCCCGCTCGGGGCTGACCCCGACCGGCCAGTTCATGGGCACCTTGGACTACGTCGCCCCCGAACAGATACGCGGGCAGGCGGTGGACCGTCGCGCCGACATCTACTCCCTCGGCTGCGTGCTCTTCGAGTGCCTGACCGGCCAGGTGCCGTTCGTCAAGGAAGTCGACGCCGCGGTGCTGTGGGCCCACGTGGAGGAGACCGCACCGCACCCCAGCGACCTGCGCGCCGGGCTGCCTCCGGCGATCGACGACGTCGTCGACCAGGCCCTTGCCAAGCGTCCGGAGGACCGCTATCCCACCTGCCGCGAGATGCTGACCGCGGCCCGGGGGGCCTTCGGCAACCCCGACCTGTCCCGCGAGCGGATCCTCTCCCGGCAGCCCTCGGCGCCCCTGCCGGAGGCCCCGCCCGCGGCAGCGGCGCCCATGGAGGACGAACCCGCCACGCTCACCTCCGAACACCAGCCGGACCCGCACGGCCCACCGCGACCGCCCGCCGAGGATCCTGGAGTTGGTGCCGGCGAGGGGACGGCCGGGCCACCGGGAAGCGGCACGGCTGTCGGGAGCCGGCGCGGGGTGCTGCTGGGCGCGGTCGCCGTGGTGGCGGTGATCCTCCTCGGCGCCTGGGCGTGGGGGACGCTGCACAGTGGCACGAGCGCCGCCAGCTCCCATGGGCCACGCTCGACCACCGGTCCGGCCTCCGGAGCATCCTCGATGTCGCAGATGCCGTCCGGATCTCCCTCCCAGGCGATGCCGTCGCAGGGTGCGACCGGGACTGCGAACCCTCTGATGGCGGCCGTCCAGCTGGCGAACACCACCACGCACGGAAAGCTGCCGCCCGCCTCCTGCGCCCAGCAGTCGGCCACGCACCTGCACTGCATGAACGTCTACTCCGGCATCGACGACGTCGACCTGCGGCAGTATCCGAGCCTGGACGCGCTCTACCAGGCCTACCTCGCCCGCGCCCACCAGCTGGCCCGCGTGTCCAACGTCCCGTTCCGCGAGAACCACCAGGACTGCAACCGGCACTACATCTTCGGCGAGCTCGCCTGGAACCATGACCGGCAACACACCCGCGACTACAGCGTCGAGCAGATGATGGCCGGGCACGTCAACGACATGCAGGCGGCCGGGCGGGTGTACTGCACCTACGCCAACAACAGCGCCTACATCGTGTGGACCGTCGACGACGGCCACCTGCTCGGCGAGGTCGCCGGCACGCTGCACGACGACACCTGGCCGTGGTGGCGCTCGGTCCACCACACCATCCTGGTCAAGGGCAGCACCGACATGAGCGGCATGGGCTAGCGACTCAGGGAGCATGAAGAGGCCCGGCCGGAGACCATGTCTCCGGCCGGGCCTTGACACCGTTCGACTGTGCGGCGGTGTGGTCAGATCCGGATCCTGGGGGCGGTCTCCAGCAGCGTCCACAGGACCGTGGCGACGGTGCCCGAGGCGGCGAGCAGCTGGAGCCGGTGACGGTAGGTCTTCCTCATCGCGGTTCACCTCCCTCCGCTTCCAGGGCCCCACGTCCGGGGCCGGAGACGCAGGCGTGCCAGGTCGGCGCGCCCGCGCCAGATCGGAGGAGCCGCCGGGTCGCGGCGCTAGCCAGCAGCAGGACCCCGGCGACGACGGCGACATCGGCCGGATTGATCACGATCGGTCCGACCGGGAGCATGTCGCGCACCGAGCCGGTCACGGCCCGGTCCAGCAGGTTCGACGCCGCGCCGCCGAGCACGAGCGCCGCCGGAGCCGCCCGGACCCGGCCGGCGCGCAACGCCGCGCCCAGCGCCACGGTGGCTACCAGCAGGCCGACGGCCATCGCGGCGACCTCGCTCCACCGGGCGGTGTCGACCACGCCCAGGCTCAGCCCCGGGTTGTGCACCGGGTAGAGCCAGCGACCGGCGGCCGCGTGGCTGGTTGCGGCCTTGACGGCCTGGTCGACGGCGAGGACACCGCCGGTGAGCCACGCGCAGCGCAGCAGCCGGCGGCGAGCGGAACTGATCGGGATGGTCATCAGGCACTCCAGGTGAGGTCGCGGCGTGGGGCGGAGGTCTGCGCGTCCGGTGTCACGGGTGGGTGAAGCCGGCGGTCTGGAGCAGGATCGTGGTGACCGAGCCGGCCACCAGCAGGACGAGCACCGCGACGGTGAGCAGCACCTGCACGGTGGCGCTCAGCCGCCCGGGTGCCGCCGGCTGCACGCGTCGGCCCGGCCCTCGGGTGACGCCGGGTCGCTGCCCGGTGGCCCGCTCACCTGGCGTGAAGCTCGGCGAGAAGTCCGCGCCAAGTCGGGCCTTGCGGGCCTCCCGCGCTTGACGGGCGCGGCGAGCGTTCTCCGCTTCCTGGAGACGCTGGTCGATGATGGCGCGGGCCAGGTAGCCGCTGAAGTGATGGTTGAGCATGATCGTGGTTCCTTCGGGGTCCTCGCAGCGGGGCTGCTGCGTCGTGAGAACCACGCTGCGGTCAGCCGCTAAAGGGCCGCTGAACCCTCACTGAAGCCCTCCGGCCCGAGCGCCACATCCCGCCGCTCCGGGAGGAGGGCACCCACTGGACGCTCCCGGCGGGCGTGCCCTGGCGACGGCAGCCGTCGGCGAACAGGGAGCCTGCGCCGTCAGCGACGCTTCAGTGGCTCTTCAGTGCCTGCGGCCAGCGTTCGGCTCGTCAACGAACGGCCGGAACCTCCGGCTGATCCCCAACCAGAGGTGACCATCATGATCGACTTCTCCCGCCTGCTGCCACGCCGGCTGCACCGCACCGCCGTCGTCTCCGCGATGGCAGCGACCGCACTCCTCGCCAGCCCCGCCGCCGCCCATGCCGAGGTCAACACCCACGGCGCGCCGACCACCAACTACCACCTCCTCGGCACCGACTGCTATGCCCTGGTCGGCGCTGTCAAGACCGACAACGGCGCTGCGATGGGCGGCGTCGACGTGACCTGCGGCTCGAACCACCGGCTCGTCGCCCGGGCCGTGGAGTACCGCTGGAACGGCAGCTCCTGGAACACCTGGTCCTCCGGTGACTGGACGGCGTACACCTACTACTTGACGGTGCACACAGGCGGCGTCTGCGGTGCCCCGGCGCAGTGGTTCACCAGGGCCTACGTGACCGTCGACGGAACCACCTACGGGCCCCTGGACTCCAACAGCAGCGCGAGCTACTACGACCCTCCGTGCTGACCTCCCGCTCCGGGTGCAAGGGCGGCTGGAGCCGCTCAGGAGACGCGTCGAGCCCCCGACCGCATCGCTGCGGGTCGGGGGCTCGACGGCCGCCAGAGGGGGATGGGGTGAGTGACGGGACTCGAACCCGCGGCCACCTGGACCACAACCAGGTGCTCTACCAGCTGAGCTACACCCACCATGCGAGGGACGAGTGTACATGCTCCTCAGGCGTGCTCTGACCCACCCTGTGATGCGCCCTCGGACCCACCCTCGGGCGCGTCCTCACCGCGGCTGAGCGAGCCCCGGTGCTCGGCCGCGAGCCGCTTGCTCTCGTCGCTGTCCGGACCCGGACCGGGCACGAAGATCGCGTCGCGGTAGTAGCGCAGCTCCTCGATGCTCTCCCGGATGTCGGCGAGCGCGCGGTGGTTGCCGGACTTCTCCGGGGCGTTGTAGTAGGCGCGCGGGTACCAGCGCCGGGCGAGCTCCTTGATCGACGACACGTCGACGTTGCGGTAGTGCAGGAAGCCCTCCAGCGACGGCATGTCTCGCGCGAGGAAGGCCCGGTCGGTGGCCACCGAGTTGCCGGCGAGCGGTGGGCGACTGCCGTCCGGGCAGTGCGCACGGACGTAGCCGAGCACGGCCGCCTCGGCCTCGGCCAGCGACACCCCGTCGGCCAGCTCCTCGAGCAGCCCCGAGGCCGTGTGCATCTCGCGCACGAAGTCGATCATCTTGTCCACGGCCCCCTCCGGGGGCTTGATCACGATGTCGACACCCTCCCCGAGCACCGTGAGGTCGAAGTCGGTGACCAGCGCGGCCACCTCGATCAGGGCGTCCTGGCCGAGGTCGAGGCCGGTCATCTCACAGTCGATCCACACGAGTCGCTCGTTCACAGGCCGTGAGCCTACTCAACTCCCCGCCATCGGCCGCGGCCAGCAACCCTCCTAGAGTGCGAGCATGTCCAGCACCCCTGACGAGGCCAGCGAACGCCGCGCCCGCGCGGCGGCGGGGGTCCGGAGACCGGGGGACGACGCGCAGCAGGAGAGGCTGCGAAGGCTGCTGATGGGCGTGGGCTTCGTCGTGGTCGTGGGCGCCATCGTCGCCGGCGTGATCATCTTCCAGGGCGGCGGCAGCGGCTCGACCGCGCAACGGACGCCGCCGCTGCCGGTGTCGGCCGCGAGCCACGGAGTGACGATCGGCAGGGCCGGTGCGCCGGTGCACGTCGTCGTCTACGAGGACTTCGGTGACCCGGTCTCGCGGCAGCTCGAGGAGGCCTCACGCGACTACCTGCACGCCGACGCGTCCGCGGGCCGGGTGTACGTCGACTACCGGCCGGTGGCCTCGCGCAACGGCTACTCCCGTTCGGCGCTGAACGCCTTCGCCACCGTGCTCGACGTGGCCGGCCCCAGGGCGGCGCTGCGCCTCCACGACCTGCTCTTCGACCATCAGCCCGCGGCGGGTGCACCGGTCCCCGGTGACGACCAGTTCGTGGCGCTGGCGACGAAGGCTGGCGCGCGGCGTGCCGCAGTGGCCGGACCGATCGCCTCCTCGGCAAAGCAGGCAAAGCAGCAGTGGGTGGAGTCAGCCGACGCCGCGGCCAGGAAGGCGGGCATCCGCGGCCTTCCGACCGTGCTCCTCGACGGCAAGCGGCTGACGGGCACCTCTGTCATCGGGCTCGCAGACCGCCTCGAGACCATCATCGCCAGGAAGGGCTGACACCGTTGCCGAACTCCGACCTCTCGACCTTCATCGCCGGGCTGCCCAAGGCGGAGCTGCACGTGCACCACATCGGCTCGGCCTCGCCGCGGATCGTGTCCGAGCTGGCCGCTCGTCACCCCGGCACGGTGCCCAGCGATCCGGACGAGCTTCGCAGCTTCTTCGAGTTCCGCGACTTCGCGCACTTCATCGAGGTCTACCTCGCGGTGGTCGGCCTGGTGCGCACCCAGGAGGACGTGCGGCTGCTGACCTATGAGATCGCCCGGGAGATGGCCACCGGCCAGTCGGTGCGGTACGCCGAGCTCACCTGCACGCCGTACACCTCGTTCCAGGCGGGCGTTCCGGCCGAGGCCTACAACGAGGCGCTCGAGGACGCCCGGATCGCGGCCGAGCGCGACTTCGGCATCGTGCTGCGCTGGATATTCGACGTCCCGGGGGAGTTCGGGGTGCCCGCGGCCGACGCGACCCTGGACCACGCACTGCGCCACGCACCGGACGGGTTGATCGGCTTCGGACTCGGCGGACCGGAGGTCGGCGTGCCGCGACCGCAGTTCCAGCCGCACTTCGAGGCTGCCCGTGCCGCCGGGCTGCACAGCGTGCCGCACGCCGGGGAGACGACCGGTCCGCAGACGATCTGGGACTCCCTGGAGCTCCTCGGCGCCGAACGCATCGGGCACGGCACCTCGGCGGCGCAGGACCCGGCGCTGCTGGCTCACCTCGCGGAGACGGGCATCCCGCTGGAGGTGTGCCCCTCCTCCAACGTCGCCACCCATGCGGTGGACTCCCTGGAGGAGCATCCGATCACCGCGTTCCGCGACGCCGGCGTGGTGATCACGGTCAACAGCGACGACCCGCCGATGTTCGGCACCACCCTCAACCGCGAGTACGAGATCGCCGCGGAGCTGCTCGACCTCGACGAGGCGGGGGTCGCGGAGCTGGCTCGTTCGGCGGTGACGGCGAGCTTCCTCGACGAGCCGAGCAAGGCAGAGCTCCTCGGCGAGATCGACGCCTGGCTCGGCGAGAGATAACCCCGCGCCGGGCATGTGCGTGTCGCTGCTGAACCCCGCCGCCGCCGTCACGTAGTCATAGGTGTCGGGCCTGCGGAGTATGAGACCGCAGGCCCGAGGCTCGACCGACGGTCGCCCCGTTGTCACCGGATGGGGCTATCGTCTGCTCATGGAGCCCGGGGGAGGGCGGCAGGACAAGCTCGGCGCGCCGCGTCTGGAGCTCGACCAGCTCTTGTCGCAGCTGGTCGACCGCGCCCAGGACGTGATGGACGTGCAGAGCCGGCTGCACGGCCTGCTGCGCGCCAACCGGCTGGTCATGGGCCAGCTCGGACTCGACGCCGTCCTGCGCCGGATCGTGGAGGCGGCCTGTGAGCTGGTGGAGGCGCCGTACGGCGCCCTCGGCGTGATCGCTCCCTCCGGCGAGGAGCTCGAGGCGTTCGTCCACGTGGGGTTCGACGACCCGACCGTCGATGCCATCGGCCACCTGCCGGAGGGCAAGGGCCTCCTCGGCGTGCTCATCGAGGAGCCGCACCCCGTGCGCGTCTCCGACCTGCGCGGCCACCCGCGGTCGGTGGGCTTCCCCGAGCACCACCCGCCGATGAAGGCGTTCCTCGGCGTGCCCGTGCCGGTGCGCGACGAGGTCTACGGCAACCTCTACCTGACCCGGGCCGACGACCGGCCGTTCACCGAGCAGGACGAGGAGCTGGTGCTCGCCCTGGCGATCACCGCCGGGGTCGCGATCGAGAACGCCCGGCTCTTCGCCGACGCCAAGCACCGTCAGGCCTGGCTGCAGGCATCCACCGACGTGACGCGCAAGCTGCTGACCGAGGCTGGTGAAGGACACCTGAGCGAGATCGCCAAGACGGTCGGCGGCCTCGCCGAGGCCGACATCGTCACCGTGGTGCTGGCCACCCGCGACGACCAGCTGGAGGTCGCCGTCGCCGAGGGCCGCGACGCGCAGCTGCTCGAAGGCATGACCTACTCCCGGGACGGCACCGCGAGCGGGGACGTGCTGCGCACGGGTGAGCCCATCTGCATCGAGGAGGCCGCCGACCCTGAGCACGGCATCATCACCCTCGCCGAACGCGTGGACGTCGGCCCGGTGATGGTGCTGCCCCTCATGGGCACCGAGCGCGTGCGCGGCACGCTGGTCGTCGGACGTGCCCGCGGGAGGCGCCCCTTCTCCGCCGCCGAGACGGAGATGGCGGCCCAGTTCGCCAACCACGCCGCCCTCGCCCTGGAGCTGGCCGAGACGCGGGCCGACCAGCAGCGGATGCTGCTCCTCGACGACCGCGCCCGCATCGCCCGCGACCTGCACGACCACGTGATCCAGCAGCTGTTCGCCTCCGGGTTGACCGTGCAGGGCGTGATCGCCCGGCTCGGCGACGACGTCGCGGTCGCGCGTCTGGAGGAGGTGATCGCCGGACTCGACGACGCGATCCGCCAGATCCGGTCCTCGATCTTCCAGCTCCGGCTGCAGGAGAGCGCCGGGCTGCGGGCGACGGTGCTGGCGGTGGTGTCCGACGTCCGCGACTCGCTGGGCTTCGACCCCGAGGTGCGCTTCAGCGGGCCGGTGGACTCGGTCGCCGACGCCTCGCTCGCCGAGGACGTCGCCGCCGTGGTCCGCGAGGCGCTGACCAACGTCGCGCGGCATGCACGTGCGACGACAGCCTCCCTCGGCGTGAGCGCCGCGAACGGCCGGCTCGAGGTGGCCGTGGAGGACGACGGCAGGGGGCTCGGTGAGTCCGCCCGCCGCAGCGGCCTGGTGAACCTGCGCTGGCGCGCTGAGGAGCGCAACGGCGAGCTCGTGGTCGGCGCCGGCATCGGCGGGCGCGGCCTGTCGCTGCTGTGGGCGGTGCCGCTGTCCTGAGGTGGCTCACCGCCGCCGGCGGCGTGCCCACCGCCATGCCTCGTCGACGCCCCACACCACGATCGGCAACGGCAGCAGCAGGAGCAGCTGGTCCGGCTCGGGGACCGCGGTGCCGAAGACCGGCTGCAGCACCGGCACCAGCACCACGATCGCCGCGAACAGGATCTCGAAGCCGATGCCCCACAGCAGCAGCGGGTTGCTGCGCAGGCCGACCGCACGCAGCGAGGCGGACTGCGTGCGCGCGGCCAGTGCGGTGCCGATCTGGCAGGCGACAATGGCGAGGAACGACATCGTGGTGGCCTGGTGCCAGACGTGCTGCATCGGGCCGGCGGCCACCGACATGCCGACGCGCCAGCCGCCCTGGTCGAGGGTCAGCAGGAACAGGGCCACGACGAAGGCCGCAGAGACCCCACCCAGCAGCCCCCACGCCCGGCCCAGCATGCCCGCGTCGATGACGCTCTGCGAGCGGGCTCGGGGAGGTCGCGCCATGATGCCGGGCTCGGCGGGCTCGCGTCCCAAGGCCAGGGCCGGCAGCGTCTCGGTGCCGAGGTCGATCGCGAGGATCTGCATCACGGTGAGCGGCAGCGGGATCCGGCCTCCGGCCAGCGCGTAGACGAGGAACGGGACCACCTCGGGCGTGGCGTGGGCGAAGATGTAGACGATGAACTTGCGCACGTTGTCGTAGACCCGGCGTCCCTCCTCGACAGCGGTGACGATCGTGGCGAAGTTGTCGTCGGTGAGCACCATCGTGGCTGCCTCCCGGGCCACGTCGGTGCCCGAACGGCCCATCGCCACGCCGATGTCGGCCTTGCGCAGCGCCGGCGCGTCGTTGACCCCGTCGCCGGTCATCGCCACCACCTGGCCCAGGTCCTGCAGGGCGTCGGCGATGCGCAGCTTCGCCTCCGGCGAGCTGCGGGAGAAGATCAGCTCCCGGTTGTCGGCGAGCAGCCGGTCGAGCTCGGGCTCGGTGAGCCGGTCGAGCTCGGGTCCGTTGACCACGACCGTGCGCTCGTCGCCGATGCCGACCTGCTGGGCGATCCCCCGCGCGGTGGCGGCGTGGTCGCCGGTGACCACCACGAGCCGGATGCCCGCCTCGTGGCAGTGGCCGACCGCGGCG
>DATDNR010000147.1:0-6660 GCA_036518175.1 Marmoricola sp. | reverse complement strand
CTTGGCGGGGCCACTCGCCGCCAGCGCAGGCGCCTGCGTGATCACCTGAACCGCAGGAATGGCCCAGGCCGCGTGCGCGCCGGCCCGCAGCACGGTGCGCCGGCTCAGCACGGAGCGGTCCTCGGGAGTGGTCTCGGGGGCTTCGGGCTGCGTGGTCATCGTTGAACTCCAGTCAGAGCAGACATTGGGCAGGAAAATAGGCGAGAGAAGGAGGCGGCGCGGGGTTTTCCCGCAATACACGCGGACGGCAACGGCTCAGTCGACCCGCTCGACCAGGCCAAGACGGGCAAGCTCGTCCACAACGCCAGAAACCGCCTCAAAAGCGGACCCTTCGGGCGGATTGCCGTAGGTCTCCTCGACCAGCGCCGCGACGTCGGTGACCGACTCCCAGCGGTCCTCGGCCAGCGCCGTCAGCACGGTCGTGGAGATCGGCGACAGCACCACGACGCTGTCGCCGACGTACGCCGCGCTCTGGTCGCCGTCGAGCACGAGGTCGTGGCAGGTCAGTCTCCGCAGTTTCACGCTTCCCCCCTGAGCAGTTGGCGTACGACGGGCACCAGGTCGGCGCCGTCGCGGTAGGACAGCCGCCGCGGGCCCCCCACGGCCCGCAGCAGCCCGGTCAGCCGCTGGAGCGGCCGGTCCATGATCTTGAGGTAGGAGATCTGCTCGGCCAGCGCGGCGACGGCCGGCAGCAGGTCCACGGTCTCGAGCAGCGGCATCTCCGGCGCGTCCGGGCGCCGGTCGAGCAGCACGACGGCGACCACGTGCGGGTCGGCCGGCGGCGGCACGAGGTCGAGCTCGGCCGGGCAGACCTGCTTCTTCAGGTAGCTCCCCGACTCTTGCAGCAGCGAAAGTGGCTTGGGAAAAAGCCGCAGCGATCCGTCGGCCTCGACCGCCGCGGTCTCGTCGGTGACGTAGCCGAAGACCCGGCCCAGCTGCCGGGAGAGGGTGGTCTTGCCCATCCCCGAAGGGCCGACGAAGAGGGCCGAGGCGCCGGTGTGCGAGTCGGCCAGCGCGCAGGCGTGGAACATCAGCGCCTGGCCGGCGAGGTGCTCGATGGCGCGTCCGGTGATGCTCGGAGAAAGGTTGTGCAGCAACACGTCCAGTGAGGTTGCGGCCACCCAGCCACGCCCGGCCGCCCAGCGCACGATCTCCTCCTCGGCGTCGACCAGCACGTCGACGTACAAGGGGTCACGACCGTCGGCGGGGGCCTGGGTCAGGCACCACGCCCAAGCCCGCTCGACCGCCGCGGCGACCACGTACGCCTGGGCCCCGTGGGCGCGCACGACGAGGTCCACCCCGAGGACCCGCAGCGGCACCTCGTGGCGCAGCACGGGCCGGGTGGGCCGGTCAATACAGGACGGGATGGGCACAGTCGCAACGTAAAGAAGCCGGAGCGGTTACGCTGCAGGTCGCGCAATTCCTGCCATCCCGGCTCCAAAGAGGACTAGACCGACACATGGAATTCAACGACTACGTGCGCGTTCTGCGCGCGCACTGGCTCGGAGTCGTACTCATCGTGGTGGCCGCGCTGCTCGGCGCGACGGCTTTTAACCTCACCCAGCCCAAGGTGTACGCCGCGAACGCCACCGGGTTCGTCACCACCGGGTCGGTCGACAACCCGGCTCTCGGGTCGGTCAGCGACACCCTCGCCAAGTCGCGGGCGACCTCCTACGTCGACATCGCGGAGGGGCGGGCCACCGCGCAGGAGGTGATCGGCGACCTCGGCCTCGACACCAGCCCGCAGACGCTGATCAACCGGATCGACGTCGTGCAGCCCACCGACACGGTGCTGCTCAAGATCACCGCCCGCGCGCCCACGCCGGATGCCGCCAAGAACCTCGCCAACGCCTGGGTGCGGGCGCTGGCCCACCAGGTGCAGAAGATCGAGGACCCGTCCGGCAAGCCGCGCCCCGGCGTGCTGCGGGTGGTGCCGATCGACTCCGCGGCGCTGCCCAGCTCCCCGGTCTCCCCGCAGGTCACCCGCAACCTGCTGCTCGGCCTCGTCCTCGGCCTGCTCCTCGGCTTCGCGTACGCCGTGCTCCGCAGTCGCCTCGACCGTCGCCTGCGCAGCGTCCAGGAGGTCGAGGCCCGCTACGGCGTCAACGTGCTCGGCTCGATCCCGCTGGCCCAGGACCTCGCCCACGGCCCCCACGAGCGTGCTGCCATCGCGGTCGAGTCCCATGCCGGCGAGACCGGCGCCGCGGAGGCCTTCCGCAAGCTGCGCACCAACCTGCGCTTCATGGACGTCGACAACCCGCCGCGGGTGATCGTGGTGACCAGCCCGCAGCCGGGTGACGGCAAGTCGACGATCGCCGCCAACCTCGCCGCCGCGATCGCGCTCGCCGAGCAACCCTGCGTGCTCGTCGACGGCGACCTGCGCCGGCCCAGCGTGGCCACCTCCTTCGGGCTCGTCGAAGGCGTCGGCCTGACCGACGTGCTCGCCGGCGAGGCGCGGGTCGACGAGGTGCTGCAGGAGGTCGCCGGACTGCCGCACCTGCGGGTGCTGGCCTCGGGCTCGATCCCGCCGAACCCCAGCGAGCTGCTCGGCTCGCAGTCGATGCGCCACGTGCTGCGGACGCTGGGGGAGAAGGCCACCGTCGTGGTCGACGCCCCACCGCTGCTGCCGGTCACCGACGCGGCCGTGCTCACCGCGGTCGCCGACGGAGCCTTCGTGGTGATCTCCACCGGCCGCAGCCTCGACAACGACCTCGAGGCGGCGCTGGCCCAGCTGACGGCCGCCAACGGCCGCACCCTCGGCGTGATCTTCAACCGCGTCGCCAAGCGCGGCAAGGACGCCGGCTACTACCGCAGCAGCTACTACCGCGCCGAGTCCCCGCAGCGGCCGGTGACCGTGCGGGGCGAGGGCGACCGCGAGCCGGAGACCGTCCCCGGCCATCGCCGCGCCCGCTGACAGGGGCGACGCGCACTCCATGGAGGCCCCGGGGGCCGGTGACGCGGTCGTCTGGGCCCAGTCCGCCTCGCTCGCCCAGGTGCCCAGCGAGGGCCGGGTGGCGATGATCGACCTCGACCGGCCCGCCGACCCGCCGATGGTGCTGGAGGGCACCGCCGCGGCGATCTGGGCGGCGATCGACGGCGAGCGCACCCTCGCCGGGGTGGTGGCCGTCGTCGCCGAGGCCTACGGGCTGCCCGCCGAGCAGGTCCGCGGCGACGTTGCGGCGTTCGTCGCCGACCTCGCCGAGAGGGGCTTGGTAAGACAATCCGGTGCGTGACGGTCACGGGGGCGGGTACGAGTGCTGCGGGTTTCCGAACGGATGTGCAGGGGAGGTGCCGATGCGGCTCGACGGCAGCGTTGCGCTCGTGACCGGCGCCTCCGCAGGCATCGGCCGCTCGGTCGCCGAACGGCTGGCCGGGGCCGGCGCCCGGCTGGTGGTGCACGGCCGTGACGCCGAGCGCACCGGCGAGGTGGCGCGCCGTACCGGTGGGGTGGCGGTGCTCGCCGACCTCACCGACGCCGGCTCCGCCGACCTGGTGGCGAAGGCGGCGGTGGCCGCGCACGGGCACGTCGACGTGCTGGTCGCCAACGCCGGGGTCGGCTGGTGCGGCCCGTTCACCGAGATGACCGCCGACGAGCTGGACCGTCTCGTCGCGCTCGACCTGCTCAGCCCGCTGCAGCTGGTGCACCGGCTGCTGCCGCCGATGCTCCAGCGCGGTCGCGGCCACATCGCGCTGGTCGGGTCGGTCGCCGGGCGCACCGGCGTCGCCGGTGAGGCGGTGTACGCCGCCAGCAAGGCGGCCCTGGACGTCTTCGCCGAGAGCCTGCGGCTGGAGCTGCACGGCAGCGGGGTGCAGCTCAGCCTGACCGTCCCCGGCGTGGTCGACACCGGGTTCTTCACCGCTCGCGGCCGGCCCTACCACCGCGGCTTCCCGCGGCCGGTGCCCGCCGACGACGTCGCCGCGGCCGTGGTGCGCGCGATCACCGAGGACCGTGCCGAGACCTGGGTGCCCGGCTGGCTGCGCGTCGCCCCCGTCGTGCGGGCGCTCGCGCCGCGCGGCTACCGCCGGCTGGCCGCCCGGTTCGGCGAGCAGGTCCGCTCCCGTCGCGGGTCGGAGACACCCCGATGAGCATGGCCGTGATCGTGGTCCTGCTGGGACTGCTCGCCTCCTTCCTCTTCGCGCTGGCCGCCTACCTGCAGCAGCGCGCCGCCCGGCAGACCGAGCGGGAGGGCAGGACGGTCGTCAACGGGCTCTACTCACTGATGCGCAAGCTCGTGCGGGACCGGGTCTGGATCAGCGGCTGGTTCGTCAACCTGGGCGGGTTCGCCACCCAGGCGGCGGCGCTGCACCTGGGCTCGGTCGCCGTCGTCCAGCCGCTGCTGGCCACCCAGCTCATGTTCGCGATGCCGATGTCGTCGCTGGAGCGCCGGCGCTGGCCGCGACTGCGCGACTGGGCCTCCTGCCTGGCCATCTGCGGCGGGCTGATCGTGCTGCTCGTGGTGGTCGCGGCCGCGCCGCTGCAGGGCCAGCCCGACCGCACCAAGATCCTCATCGCGGTCGGCATCGCGCTGGCGATCATCGCCACCGTGGTGCCGCTGGCCTATCGGCTCGACCACGAGGCGATGAACGTGGCCACCGCCGCCTGTGCCGGGCTGTGCTTCTCGATGACCGGGGTCTTCCTGAAGCTGACCAGCGACGACCTGGCCAACCACGGCGTCGCCTACACCGCCACCGACTGGGTCGGCTACGCCCTGGCCGGCTCCACCCTGCTCGGGCTGGTCCTGGAGCAGGGCGCCTTCGCGAACGGTCCGCTGCCCTGGGCGATCGCCACCAAGGACTCGATGAACCCGATCGCGAGCTACACCATCGGCGTTCTCGCCTTCCCGGTGGCCTTCCCCAACGGGGTCGGCGCGCTGATCGGGATCGCCGTCGCAGGGGCTCTGCTGATCCTCGGCGCGGTCGGGCTGGCGCACTCGCCGTCGGCGGACCTGTGGCTGCAACGATCCGAGGACACCCCCACGGCAGACGTGTCATAGTGGGGCGCATGTCGCATCACGGCCTGCACGTGCACCAACACGTCCACGCCTCGGAAGTCGTCTCCCACGTGATCGAGCTCGGGCACCTCAAGCCGGCCGTCGCGCGCGCGCTGCGGCTGCTCCTCGAGACCGCGATCGTCCCGACGATGCTGCTCTACCTGTGCATGCTCACCGTCGGCCAGATGTGGGGACTGGCCGCCGTGCTCGCCTGGTGCTTCTTCACCGTCGGCGTGCGGATGCTCACCGTGCGCCGGATCCCCGGCACGCTGATGCTCTGCATCGCGATGCTGGTGGGGCGTACGTCGATCGCACTCGCGCTCTCCAGCGTCTACGTCTACCTGCTCCAGCCGGTCGCCGGCTCGGTGCTGATGGCCGGGCTCTTCATCGGCAGCGCGCTGCTCGGCCGGCCGATCACCATGCGCCTCGCGCAGGACTTCGTGCACATGCCGGTGCGGCTGGTCGCCGACCGGCGCTGCCGGCGGATGTTCGTGCAGGTCTCGCTGCTGTGGGGGGTCTCCCGGCTGCTCGACGCCGGGATGAGCATCGGGGTGCTGCACTGGGGCCTCGCCGCGGGCATCTTCTCCCGCGGCGTCTTCAGCGGCATGCTCACCGCGCTCTCGGTGCTGGCCTGCGCCTACTGGGGCTGGTCGCGGCTGCGCCGCATCCCCGGCGTGGAGTTCCGCCTGGGCGGCAGCCCGGCCTCGGCCTGACGCGGGCGCGGCAGGCGCCTGACCGCTCCGCCGCTGTGCTATTTGTTTCCGGGTGACCTCGGAGCAGAGTGTGGCGCGCCAGTCGGATCTCGGGTCCGAGCGGCCGGTGCTCTGGAGACAGGTGCTGATCGGGCTGCTCCTGTTCGCCGTCTACCTGCTCGTCGACACCCTGGAGAACCCCGCCCGGCGGGCCGCCGCGAGCCAGCACGGCCGGGACATCTTCGAGCTCGAGCAGCGGTTGCACATCGACATCGAGCACGCCCTCAACAACTGGCTGGCACCGCACCGGCTGCTCTCCACGCTGGCCAACTACGAGTACGCCTGGACCTACATCCTCAGCGCGCTGGCGCTGCTGGCCTGGACCTACCTGCGCCGCCCGGACCTGTGGAAGCTCACCCGCGACTCGTTCATCGTGCTGAACCTGATCGCCTTCGCGTGCTTCTGGCTCTACCCGACCGCTCCACCGCGGCTGCTGCCGGGTCTGGGCTTCGTCGACACCGTGAGCCGGGGCGACACCGTCGGCTCCTGGGGCAACAGCCTGGTCGACTCCGCCAACCAGCTCGCCGCGATGCCCTCGCTGCACGTCGGCTGGGCGCTGTGGGTCAGCGTGGTGCTGGCCAGGATCACCGCGAGCCGCTGGGTGCAGGTGCTCAGCGCCGCCCACGTCGCGCTGACCGCGTTCGTGATCATGGCGACCGCCAACCACTACCTGCTCGACGCGATCGCGGTGATCATCCCGATCGCCGTCGGCGTGCGCGTCGCCTCCTGGCTGCACGAGACCCCCGGAGTGGTCGTGCCCTCCTGCGATGCCTTCTTCCTGCACGTGGAGGACACCGGCGCCGCGCAGCACGTCGGTGGACTGGTGCTCCTCGAGCCCTCCGGTGGCAGACCGTCGATGGAGGAGGTCCGCGACCTGGTCCGCGACGGTCTGGCGACGCTGCCGCGGATGCACCAGC
>DATDNR010000146.1:0-18067 GCA_036518175.1 Marmoricola sp. | reverse complement strand
CATAGCCGGCGGCTATGACCCCGGCAGGCAGATCACCGCTACCGGACGGCCGGTCGCTCGGTGAGCGTGGACACCGTGACGACGACCGCGCCAGTGCGCCACGAGACCGCGCCCTCCTCCGCGCCGACACGCCGCCCTGCGGCCGCGGCGCTGCCCGGCCTGGCCGCGGTGCTGGGGCTGTCCGCGGCGGCCACCGCGATCGGCACCCGGGCGCCGCTGCTCGGCGCACCGGTGGCAGGGATCCTCCTCGGGGTCGCGCTCAGCGGCCTCGCGCGTCGGCGTCCCGCACTGGCGCCGGGTCTGCGGCTCGCCACCGGTTTCCTCCTGCAGCTGGCGGTGGTCGTGCTGGGCACCCAGCTCTCCCTCGGCGAGGTCGCCCGGGTCGGGGTCTCCTCGCTGCCGGTGATGCTCGGCACCCTCGCCGCCTGCCTCGCCGTCGCCCAGCTGCTGGGCCGCCGGCTCGGCATCGACGCCGACCTGCGCACGCTCATCGGCGTGGGCACCGGCATCTGCGGCGCCTCCGCCATCGCCGCGGTGAGCCCGGTGATCCGGGCCCGCAGCGCGAGCGTCGCCTACGCGATCTCGACGATCTTCTGCTTCAACATCGCCGCGGTGCTGCTCTTCCCGCCACTCGGGCACCTGCTCGGGCTGGGCCAGGACGCCTTCGGCCTGTTCGCAGGCACCGCGGTCAACGACACCTCCTCGGTGGTGGCGGCGGCGACCACCTACGGCCCCCGGGCCGGTGAGCACGCGGTCGTGGTCAAGCTGGTCCGGACGCTGATGATCATCCCCGTGACGATGGCGCTCGGCGCCCTGGCGGCCCGGCGTACGACGACCCCCGGGCCGCGTCCTGCCCTTCCGGCCCGGATCGTCCGGCTGGTGCCGTGGTTCCTGCTCGCCTTCCTGGCCGCGGCGGCCGCGAACAGCCTCGGGGCCATCCCGGCCGCCGCGCTGCCGCCCCTGCGTGGGCTGTCGGTGCTGCTGGTCACCGCCGCGCTCACCGCGATCGGGCTCTCCACGGACGTGGCGGCGCTGCGCCGGGCGGGCACGAGGCCGCTGCTGCTCGGAGGCGTGCTGTGGCTGGTGGTCTCCGCGACCAGCCTGCTGCTGCAGTGGGCGGCAGGATAGGAGCCATGCTGCCGCCCTGGACGCCGGACCTGCCCGCGCTGGACCTGCTCCTGTCGGTGGCCGAGCTGGGCAGCGTCGGCAAGGCCGCCGCAGCCCACGGCATCAGCCAGCCCAGCGCCAGCACCCGGCTCGCGCGGCTCGAGCGGCAGCTCGGGGTGCCGGTGCTGGTGCGCGGTGCCCGGGGCAGCACGCTCACCCCGGCCGGGGAGGCGGTGCTGACCTGGGCCGCCGGGGTGGTCGACGCGGCACGGACGCTGACCGACGGTGTGCGAACGCTGCGGGAGGCGGCCGATGCCCGGTTGCGGGTCGCCGCCAGCCTGACCGTGGCGGAGTACCTGATGCCACCCTGGCTGCTCGCCCTGCGCCGCCTGCACCCCGGGGTCGAGGTCGCGGCCACCGTCGCCAACAGCCACGAGGTCTGCGAGCGGGTCCGTGCCGGCCACGTCGACGTCGGCTTCGTGGAGAGCCCGGACGTGCCGGCGGGCTTCAGCACCGCTCGGGTGGGTGAGGACCGCCTCGCGCTGGTGGTGGCCGCCGGCTACCCGCTCGCGGCCCGCGCCCGGGCCGGCCTGCGGCCCCGCGACCTGCCCGACCTGCCGCTGCTGCTCCGCGAGCCCGGCTCCGGCACCCGGGAGACGTTCCTGCATGCGCTGCGCGCCGCACTGGGCACCTCACTGGGCACCGCACTGGGCACCGCACCGGGCAGCGGAGCGGGCACCGCACCGGGCGACGGCGAGCCCCGGCTACCCCACGCCGTCGAGCTGGGCTCCACCTCGACGATCGTGGCCACCGCCCGGGCCGGAGGCGGGGTCGGCGTGGTCAGTGCCCGGGCGGTCACGGGCGACCTCGCCGCCGGCACGCTGGTCGAGCTGCCGGTGCGCGGCCTGCACGCCGAACGGCCGCTCACCGCCCTCTGGCTGGGTGTCCGGCCGACCCCGCTGGCGGCCGAGCTCGTCGGGCTGGCCCGGGGGGCGGGTTAGCCGGAGCAGGTCACCGGGCACCTGTCCCGGCGTGAGGGTCCCCTTCGGTTCGCGCGTTGCGGGGCGGCTGCGAGAACAGGTGGGCGGTCCCGCCCGCCTGCGCGTGGTCGTCCTGCTGGCCTGCGTGCTCGGTCTGGACAGTGCCGATAAGGCCACCGTCGGTGCGGTCGCCAGCCAGCTCGAGAGCGGTCTGCACATCGGCAACACCCAGATCGGCCTGCTCGTCACCGTCTCGACCGGGGTGGCCGCCGTGACCACGCTGCCGATCGGCCGGCTCACCGACCGGATCAACCGGGTCAGGCTGCTCAGCGCGGCGGTGCTGCTCTGGTCGGTGACCCTGCTGGTGATCGGCGCCTCCACCGACTACACGATGCTGCTGGTCACCCGGGTCGGCCTGGGCGCGGTCACCGCCGTGGGCGCCCCGGTGGTCGCCTCGCTCACCGGCGACCTGTTCCCCGCCGCCGAGCGCGGCCGGATCTACGGCTTCATCCTGTCCGGGGAGCTGATCGGCGCCGGACTCGGCTTCGTCGTCTCCGGCGACGTGGCCGGCTGGCTGTCCTGGCGATGGGCCTTCTGGGTGCTGGCCGTCCCCGGCGTGGTCCTGACCGTCGCGCTGCTGCGGTTGCTGCCCGAGCCGGTCCGCGGCGGACAGTCCCGGCTGGTCGTGGGCGCGGAGAACCTCGAGGCGGCCGTGGATCCCGAGCAGGAGGACGAGGGCGAACGACGCACCCTCGCCTCCGGCGAGGTGCCCCATCCCGAGGAGCAGGTCGACATCGTCGAGGAGGAGGTTCGTGCCGAGCACGTGCCCCCGCACCGTGACCTGGTGCTGGAGGAGGATCCGGTGAACTGCTCGCTGTGGTGGGCGGTCCGCTACGTGCTCTCGCTGCGCACGAACCGCGTGCTGATCCTCGCCTCGGCCCTCGGCTACTTCTACTTCGCCGGCCTGCGGACCTTCGCGGTCGTCTTCGTCCGCGGCCGCTTCGGCGTCGGTCAGTCAGCGGCCAGCAGCCTGCTCTTCCTCGTCGGGCTGGGCGCGGTGGTGGGCGTGCTGGTCACCGGTCGGCTCGCGGACCGGCTGATCGGCCGCGGCCATCTGGTCGCGCGGCCCGTGGTCGCCGGGGTCAGCTACCTCATCGCCGCCGTGGTGTTCGTGCCCGGCCTGGTGATCCCGGTCTTCCTCGCCTCCGCACCGCTTCTCTTCGTCGCCGCCGCCGGTCTCGGCGGAGCCAACCCGCCGCTGGACGCCGCCCGGCTCGACCTGGTCCACCACCGGCTCTGGGGCCGCGCGGAGTCGGTCCGGACGGTGCTGCGCACCGGGCTGGAGGCCCTGGCGCCTTTGCTCTTCGGCTGGGTCTCCACGCTGTTCGGCGGCAAGAACTCCAGCTTCGGAGAGCCCAGCGCCCGTGGCCCCGAGGTAGGGCACGCGCTGGGGCTGACGTTCCTGGTCATGCTGCTGGCCCTGATCGCCTCCGGGCTGCTGCTCGCCCTGCGGGCGCGGCAGACCTACCCCCGCGACGTCGCCACCGCGGTCGCCTCGGACCACGTCACGACCGAGCGCGAGGCCGCCTAGGCTCCGAGGCGCTTGCCGTAGCAGCGCGAGCTGGGTGCGCAGCGGTAGTGACCGTACTTCGGCACCGGCCGGTAGCCGCTGGAGGTGTAGAGCCCGATCGCCTCGGGCTGGCTGAGCCCGGTCTCCAGCACGACCAGCTCGGCACCGCGCGCGGCGGACTCGGCCTCGAGGTGGGCGAGCATCCGCCGGGCGTGGCCACGGCCACGAGCGGCGGGTACGACGTACATCCGCTTGATCTCCGCGCAGCGCTCGACGGTCCACGGCATCCCGTCCGGCACCGGCAACCAGCGCCACGCCCCGGAGACGACCGGCTCGTCGTCGACGTACCCGACGTGGAAGGCCCCGCGACCCGGCTCGAACTCGGTGCCGTCCAGCGGAGTGTCGTCGCGGCCGCCGTAGCGCAGCACGTACTCCTGCTGCACCTCCTCGACCAGCCGGGCCGCGTCGGGATGGGTGAGCGGCACCGGCACGATGCGCAGGCCACCGGCAACGACCACCATGTGTTCCCCTTCCCCCGGTCGTGTCACGCGCGGTGAAAGAATATGCCGGTGGACGCTCCGACACCGCCGGCCATCGCGATCCCGGAGGACCTGTTGCCCGCCGACGGCCGCTTCGGCGCCGGGCCATCGAAGATCCAGCCCGGCCACCTCGACGCGCTCGCTGCGACCGGCCGGTCGCTGATGGGCACCTCCCACCGACAGGCACCGGTGCGCGGGCTGGTCGGCCGCGTCCAGGACGGGCTGCGCGAGCTCTTCTCCCTGCCCGAGCACTACGAGGTGGTGATGGGCAACGGCGGCGCCACCGCCTTCTGGGACGTCGCCACCTTCGGGCTCATCCGCCGACGCTCCCAGCACCTCTCCTTCGGGGAGTTCTCGGCGAAGTTCGCCAACGCCGCGGCAACGGCGCCCTTCCTCGACGAGCCGTCGGTGGTCACCGCCGAGCCCGGCTCCCTGCCGGCACCGGTCGCCGAGGACGGCGTGGACGCCTACGCCTGGGCGCACAACGAGACCTCGACCGCCGTGATGGCCCCGGTGCGCCGGGTCCCCGGCGCCGACGACGGTGCACTGGTGCTGGTCGACGCCACCTCCGGCGCCGGCGGGCTGCCGGTCGACGTGCGCGAGGCCGACGTCTACTACTTCGCGCCGCAGAAGTGCTTCGCCTCCGACGGTGGGTTGTGGATCGCGCTGATGTCTCCGGCGGCGCTCGACCGGGCAGGGTCGATCGCCGCATCCGGGCGCTGGGTGCCGGCCTTCCTCGACCTGCCCACCGCGATCGACAACGCCCGCAAGCACCAGACCTACAACACCCCGGCGATCGCGACGCTGTTCCTGATGGCCGAGCAGCTCGACTGGATGCTGGCGCAGGGCGGCCTCGAGGCGATGGTGAAGCGGACGACGGCATCCTCGGAGGCGCTCTACGGCTGGGCCGAGCGGACGCCGTACACGACGCCGTACGTGGCCGACCCCGCACACCGCTCGCTCGTGATCGGCACCATCGACTTCGACGACGCCGTCGACGCCGCACGGGTCGCCGCGGTGCTGCGCGCGAACGGCATCGTCGACACCGAGCCCTACCGCAAGCTCGGCCGCAACCAGCTGCGGATCGCGATGTATCCCGCGATCGATCCGGCCGACGTGCAGGCACTGACCGCCTGCATCGACCACGTCGTCGAGCGGCTCTGAAGCCCCTACCCTGTCGGCGTGGACTTCACCACGCGACCGCTGACGCGGCAGACCTGGGCCGACCTGGAGGCGCTGTTCGCCCTGCCCGGCGGGTCGATCGTGCGCGGCTGCTGGTGCATGTACTACCGACGCAGCGGCAGGCTGCCGCCCGGCGCCGACAACAAGGCCGCGCTGTGCTCGCTGGTCGAGGGCGGGATCGAGCCCGGACTCGTCGGCTACCTCGACGGCTCACCGGTGGGCTGGATCAGCCTCGGGCCCCGGGAGGACTACGAGAAGCTGCGCCGCTCCCCGATCATGAAGCCGGTCGACGACCGTGTGGTCTGGTCGGTGGTGTGCACCTACGTCGCCCGGCAGCACCGCGGCCGGGGGCTGCAGCACCGGCTGCTCGCGGCCGCCCTCGACTGGGCCCGGTCCCAGGGGGCGCGGACCGTGGAGGCCTACCCGGTCGACAAGCCCGAGCGCAGCCACGACGACTTCATGTTCTTCGGGTCGAGGTCGCTCTACGAGGCGGCCGGCTTCACCGAGGTGGTGCGGCGCTCCCCGACCCGGGTGGTGATGCGGCTGGAGCTCACGCCCGAGGGTGTGAAACGGCGGCGGTGAGGGCGTCGTACGCGTCCTGCCCGAAGGCGACCAGCCGAGCCTCGCGCACCTGCGTCCGCGCCGAGCGCAGCGTCTCGACCGCGGCAGCGATCGCGTCGTCCTTCGGCCAGCCGTAGATACCGGCGGACACCAGCGGGAAGGCCAGGCTCAGCGCGCCGAGCTCGTCGGCGATCGCCAGGGCGTTGCGGTAGCAGGAGGTGAGCAGCGCGCGGTCGCGCTCGCCGGCGGCGTAGTTCGGCCCGACGACGTGGATCACCCAGCGCGCCGGCAGCTCGCCCGCGGTGGTCCAGCCGGCCTGCCCGGTGGCGAGTCCGTCGGGGAAGCGGCGCCGGCAGTCCTCGAGCACCGCGGGGCCGCCGGCCCGGTGGATCGCGCCGTCGACACCCCCACCGCCACGCATCCGGCGGTTGGCCGCATTGACCACCGCGTCGACCCGCTGCCGCGTGATGTCGCCCTGCACGACGGTGATCTCCATGGGATCAAGGTAGCCACCGGCCGTCACGGTCGCCGACGCCGATGCACCCACAGCCAGGCACCGCCCAGCAGCACCACCGCGCCGCCGGAGGCGGGAGCCCACCAGGAGCCGGCGCGTTGCCGATCGGCCCGAGCGCGGTGCGCAGCGGTGCCGGTCGGCGGCGCCGACGGCGACGGGGACGGCGACGAGGACCGCGACGGCCGCCGGAGCGTCGAGCCGGCCAGCGCGCGGCGCACCGACGCCGGCAGCCGGATCTGCAGCACCGCGGCGTGCTCGCCCTCGGAGCTGAGCAGGATCCGGCCGTGCGGTCCGGTGGCGATGCCCTCTCCCTGCCGCTCGGCGGGCAGGCGGAAGGACGGGCCGACGCGGCGCAGGCCGGGCAGGGTGTAGACCGCGGCCCCGGTGTAGCCGCGCAGCAGCACGTGGTCACCGTCGGGCAGGAAGGTGCCGTCGGTCAGGAAGCCCGGCACCTTGCCGAGGGGTCGCAGCCGGTTGGGCCGCTCGGCGTGCAGGTGTCTCGGCGCGGCGTAGACGGTGCCACCGAGGAGGGCCTTGGTGACCACGTAGAGGCGGCCGGTGCGCGGGTCGGCGAGCAGGGTCTCGGCGTCGTGGGTGCCGGTGGGGTAGGCCAGGTCGTAGCCGGTCGCGCGGACGGTCCGGTCGCCGCGCCCGACCGGCACCCGGTAGACCTGCACGCTGGTCCGCGGGGTGTCGTTGCCGCCGGTGTCGCCGACCCAGACGTGCCGTCGGTCCAGCGGCGCCATCGACTCGACGTCGATCGCGCGCCCGCGGTAGTCGGTGACGCCGACCGTGCGGCCGCGCCGGTCGACGACGTAGACGTAGGGGCCGTCCCCGGAGTCGTTCACGGTCGCGATCAGCCCGTCGCCGAGGTCGACGAGCCCGCTGGACTCCACGATCCGGGGGTCGTGGAACCGGAGCACGGTGTGGCGGTCGGCCGCCGCCGGCGCCTGGGGTACGACGACCAGCAGGGCGGTCACCGCCAGCGCCGGCAGCGCCCTCATCGCGGCAGCCTGTCGCCCAGCAGCTCGGCGAGCCGCGGCCGCAGCCGCCAGGTGTCGACCAGCTCGGCATACTCAGCCCGGGCCTTCGGGTCCGGTGCCCGGCCGGTGCGCACCGCCCGGAGCAGGGTGTTGCGCGGGGTGTGCCGGCTCTCCACGAACTCGACCACGTCGACCCGGTAGCCGGACAGCCGCAGGATCGCCGCCCGCAGCGCGTCGGTGAGGGTGTCGGCGAGGCGTTCGCGGAGGATCCCGTCGCGGGTGAGCATCTCGTAGCCCGGCGGGGTCGGCGACCGGCGCAGCTGGGCGGAGATGTCGTGGTGGCAGCACGGCGCGGCGAGCACCAGCCCGGCCTCCCAGTCCACCGCACGCTGCAGCGCGTCGTCGGTGGCGGTGTCGCAGGCGTGCAGCGCCAGCACGACGTCGGGCCGCTCCGGCAGCTGCACGTCGCCGATGCCGCCGACGAGGAACTCCATGTGGTCGGCCACGCCGAGCTCCTCGGCCAGGCGGGTGTTGTGCTCGCGCGACTGCGGCTTCACGTCCACACCGGTCAGGTGCACCGGCAGGTCACGGACCCGGGTGAGCCAGGCCTCGGCGGCGAAGGTCAGGTAGGCGTTGCCGCACCCGAGGTCGACGATCCGCAGCGGCTGCGTCGCCGACGGGGTGCGCAGCCTGCCGCTGTCGAGCGCATCGTCGAGGGCGGCGGCCAGGGCACGGAGGAACTCCTCGACCTGGCGGTACTTGCCCTGCCGGCTCGGCTTGATCCGGCCCTGCTCGTCGGCGATGCCCAGCGCCCGCAGCACCGGGTCGTCCTGGGGCAGCAGCCGCTCCTTGCCGCGGTCGTGGCTGCGGTCCGGAGGCGCCTGGTCGCGGGCGCTGGTGTGCACCACGGCCTGCTGCTTCTTGGTGACCCGCAGCTGGGTGGTGGCGGTGGTGGTGTCGACGTGCCAGTTGCCGAACGGCTGGTCGAGGAGGTCGTCCACGGCGTCGCGCGCGGCCTCGCCGACGGGGTGGTTCGACGTGTGCGCCTGGGTGTCGTCGTACGCCGTGACCTGGAGGTGCAGACCGGCCTTGAGGTCGACGTAGCGCAGCTCGACGCGGCGCCAGCGCGGCCGGTCGCCCTTGCGCCGGCCCGAGCCGACGGCGCGCACCAGGCCGGCGTCGTCGAGGAGCAGGCCGCGCACGCGGGCGAGGGCCGGGAGCAGTGCCTCAGCCATGCCTGAGGATCGAGACGATGACGACGACCAGGATCAGTCCCGCCAGCGCGCAGGGGATGACCAAGCGGCGGTAGCGGGGATGCATGGCGCCAGTGTAGGGAGCGCCGGCGGCCGGGCCGGTCAGGCCGCCATCACCTCGTCGGCGGTCTCCTGGGCGCTCGGGCCGACCCGGCGGCCGAACGGGAAGGTGAGGTGCTCGGCGCCCATGAAGAGCACGACCGCGACGACGACGCCCAGGAGGGTCAGCGCACCGCCGCCGATCAGCGTCCAGCGGGCTCCGAAGGTGCCGCCCACCCAGCCCACGACGGGCGCGCCGAGGGGCGTGCCGCCCTGGAAGATCATCAGGTAGAGCGCCATCACCCGGCCGCGCATCGCCGGCTGGCTGCCGAGCTGCACGTTGGTGTTGGCGGCGTTGATCATGATCAGCGTGCTGAAGCCGATGAACGGCGTGGACAGCGCGAAGGTGAGGTAGGAGGGCATCAGGCCCGCGACGATCTCGATCGCGCCGAAGGCGAGGGCGGCGCCGACGACCAGCGACAGCCGCGGTCGCTTCTTGCGGCGGGCACCGATCAGCGCGCCCGAGAGCGACCCGATGGCCATCACCGTGCCGAGCAGCCCGTACTCCCCTGCCCCCTTGTGGAAGACCTGGGTGGCCATCAGCGCCGAGGTCATCTGGAAGTTCATCCCGAAGGTGCCGGCGAAGAACACCACGGCCAGGATCAGCATGATGTCGTTGCGGCTGCGCACGTAGCGCAGGCCGTCTCGG
Organism: Marmoricola sp.; assembly: GCA_036518175.1. Lineage (GTDB taxonomy): Bacteria > Actinomycetota > Actinomycetes > Propionibacteriales > Nocardioidaceae > Marmoricola. The sequence continues at coordinate 8,630 of DATDNR010000146.1, read as the reverse complement.
AGCATGCCCCGCCGGCGTGCGGTCGGGCGGAACGGCGCTAGCTCGGCGACCCGCATCCGCTGCAGCGCCCAGATGACCGCCAGGTAGCTGACCGCGTTGAGCAGGATGACCGCGCCGGTGGCGAAGACCCCGGAGCCGAGCGCGCCGATCAGCACGCCGGACAGCGCAGGGCCGACGATGCGGGCCAGGTTGAAGGACGCGGAGTTGAGCCCGACCGCGTTGGACAGGTGGTCGGGACCGACCATCTCGCTGACGAACGCCTGCCGCGCCGGGGCGTCGAAGGCCGTCCCCACACCGAAGACGAAGGCCAGCGCGAAGACCATCCAGGCCTGCACCACGCCGGTGATGGCCAGCACACCCAGCACGGCGGCGCTGACCCCCATGAACGCCTGGGTCAGCTGCAGCAGCCGGCGCTTGGGGATGCGGTCGGCGACCACACCGGCGTAGGCGGAGAAGAGCAGGATCGGCAGGAACTGCAGCCCGGTGGTGATGCCCAGCGCGGTGCCCGCCTGCACCGGACTCCCGTGGTGCAGCTGCAGCACCAGCCAGTCCTGGGCGACGCGCTGCATCCACGTGCCGGTGTTGGACACCACGCCACCGGCCGCGTAGAGCCGGTAGTTGCGCACCTGCAGGGCCCGGAACGTCGGGCTCATTCGGTGTTGGCCAATCGGTCGATCAGCGGGGCTGCCTTGCGCAGGATCTCCTTCTCCTCCGGTGTCAGGTCGCGCAGGCGCTGGGCGAGCCAGGCGTCGCGGCGGCGTCGGTCGGCGGCCAGCACCGCCTGGCCCTTCTCCGAGAGGTCGACCAGGACCTGGCGACCGTCGTGCTCAGAGGGGCGGCGGACGACGTACCCGTCCTGCTCCAGGCAGTTGACGGTGCGCGTCATCGAGGGCGGCTGCACGCGCTCATGGGCGGCGAGCTGGCCGATGGTGCACTCCCCGTTGCGACGCAGCGTGCCGAGCACGCTGATCGCCGCGACACTGAGGGTGTTCTCCGGCTGGCGCTGGTTGCGCAGCCGCCGGGACAGCCGCATCAGCGAGACCCGCAGCTGGCTGGCCAGCCCGGAGTCGCTGCGCGGCGCGGCCTCGGCGCGTGACGGGGCGTCGGTCGTGGGAGCCATGATGATTAGCCTAACTCATTAGCAGGGCTAATCATTCCCGAAGGCTCGACCGCGTCCGGGCAGGCGTGCGGGTGTCAGGTCAGCAGCGAGCTCACCGGGTGGATCGCGAAGTACACCACGAACAGCGCAGCGACGACCCACAGCAGCGGGTGCACCTGGGCGGCCTTGCCGCGGACCAGCTTGATCAGCGCGTAGGCGACGAAGCCGGCGCCGATGCCCACCGAGATCGAGTAGGTGAACGGCATCAGCACGATGGTGAGGAACGCCGGGATCGCGATCTCCAGGTCGTCCCAGTGGATGCCCCTGACCTGCTGCATCATCAGGAAGCCGACCAGGATCAGCGCGGGTACGGCGGCCTCGCTCGGGATGACCTCGACGAGCGGGGCGAAGAGGATCGACAGCAGGAAGAGCAGGCCGGTGACCACCGAGGCCAGGCCGGTGCGGGCACCCTCACCGACGCCGGAGGCCGACTCGATGTAGGAGGTGGCCGAGGAGACCCCGGCCGCGCCACCGGCGGCCGCGGCCAGCGAGTCGACCACCAGGATCTGCTGGGTCCGGGGCGGCACGCCCTTGTCGTCGAGCAGGTCGCCCTCGGCGCCGATCGCGGTCATGGTGCCCATCGTGTCGAAGAAGTCCGACAGCATCAGGGTGAAGATGAGCAGCACGGTGGCGACGACGCCCACGCTCTGCCAGGAGCCGAGCAGGTTGAACTGGCCCAGCGTGCCGAAGTCGGGGCTGCCGATGATCCGGGAGGGCAGCTTGGGCACGTTGAGGCTCCAGCCCAGCGGGTTGTACTTGCCGTTGACGAACGTCGGCCCGACGTGCGCGATCGTCTCGACGATGATCCCCACGATCGTGGTGACCAGGATCGAGATCAGGATCGCGCCCTTGACCCGCCGGACCCACAGGCAGATCACCAGCGCGACCCCGAAGACGAAGACGGCCACCGGCCAGCCCTGCAGCTCACCGCTGGGTCCGAGCTGCACCGGCACGGTGGTGTTGGCCGCGTCGGGGATGCGGCGCACGAAGCCCGCGTCGACGAAGCCGATCAGCGCGATGAACAGGCCGATGCCCACCGAGATGGCCACCTTGAGCTGGTCGGGCACCGCGTGGAAGACCGCCGTACGGAACCCGGTGAGCACCAGCACCAGGATGACCAGGCCCTCGATGACGATCAGGCCCATCGCATCGGCCCAGGTCATCTGGGCGGCGACCGAGTAGGCGAGGAAGGCGTTCAGGCCGAGCCCGGTGGCCAGCGCCAGCGGGTAGTTCGCGACGACGCCCATCAGGATCGTCATCACGCCGGCCACCAGAGCGGTCGCCGCGGCGATCATCGCGCCGTTGTCGGCGGTGCCGCCGAGGAACTGGCCGGCGTGGTCCTTCGCCGGGCCGAGGATGATCGGGTTGAGGACGATGATGTAGGCCATCGTGAAGAAGGTGACGATGCCGCCACGGACCTCACGGCCGACCGTCGAGCCCCGCTCGGTGATCTTGAAGAACTTGTCCAAGGCGCTGGCCCGAGTAGCGCTCGCTGGTTCCATCCGGGTCTTGTCCACGGCGGAATCCTGACAGAAACCCGGCCCCGGCCGCGGTAGCGTCGAGCAGAGTCGGCGCGGCATCTAGATTGGTGCCCGTGCCCCTGCCCGACGACGAGCCCGGTTCCGCCGGCCACGACGGCCTTCCCGAGCGCCGGGTCGCGCCCATCGCGCCGCTCGACGTCGACGGGCTGCGCACCACCGCGGTGGGCACCGCGCTGTGGGGGCTGGCGTTCCTGCTGCTGCTGCCGTTCGTCGGCCACCTACGGGCGTCCGGGGACGTGTGGATGCTGTGGACCTGCCTGGCCGGGTTCGGGGGCGGCCTGCTCGGCTGGGACCACTGCCGCCGGCGCCGCAACCGGCGCCGGGCCGAGGCCGCGCGCAGCGCCTAGAACTGCTCGAGGTCGTCCGGCGTCAGGGTGTCGAAGACCGGCTCGGGCAGCGGCGGCGGCAGCTGCTTCTTGCGCAGCTGTGCCTCGGAGTGCGCGCCGCAGCCGTGGTCGAGGGAGACCACCTTGCCGTCGTCGTTGGCGAACTCGTTGGCGCACACCCCGAACACGGTGGCCAGCGGTCCGGTGAGCCGCACCAGGAAGCCGCAGCCGGCGCAACGCCCCGGGGCCGACTGGGCCAACGGCACCCGCGGCCCGCGGTCCCCGTCGTACCACCGCTGCGCGGCCAGGTCGCGCCCCTCCACCGACAGCACCCGGGAGCGGCCCAGGCCGAGCTCGACGCCGACCTCCCGGACGGTCTGCTGGTCGACCACCTCGTCACCGGGGTCGCCGGACAGGTACGCCGGGACCAGCCGCGGGTCGTCCTCGTCGGTGGGCAGGATGTCGCCCGGGGACAGGTCGCCGGGCTGGATCCGCTCGCGCCACGGCACCCAGGCCGGCGCGAGGATCGACTCCTGACCGGGGAGCAGCACCACCTCGTCGACGGTGACGCCCTCCTGGCCGGGGGCGTGCGCCACGGTGACCACCCAGCGCCAGCCGCGGTAGCCGGCCAGCCGGCAGTCGAAGAGGTGGCTCGCGACGCCCGTGTCCTCGGCGACCACCTCGAGGTGGTCACCGACGGCCTCGGCGCCGACCTCCTCCACGATCGCGGCGCGGGCAGCCTCGACCGCGCCGGCGGCGACCTCGTCGAGGGCCGGCGCAGCCACGTCGGTGCGGTGGGTAGTCGTGGTCACGGGCCCGATTCTCCCCCATCGGCGGTGATCCCGCCCGGTTGACCCCGGATCGGCGGTTCTGCTTGGCAGGATGGAGCACATGGACGACGGGCCCTCGACTCCGCGCGCGGGGCGCGGACGCCGGTTCGTCGGTGCCACCGGCCGCGGCGCCGCGTCGGCCGGACGAGCCGCGGCCGGGGCCGGGAGGGCGACCGGTCGCGCGGCGTCGTACACCTTGCGCCAGGCACGACGCGCCTCGACGGCCGAGGGTGCGGGTGAGACCGGGCTCTTCCGGCTGATCGAGCTGCACGCGGCCAACGCCGCCGGCGACGCCGCGGTGGCGGTCTCGCTGGCCGGCACGCTGTTCTTCGCCAACCCCGGCGAGGCCCGCGGCAACGTCGCGCTGTTCCTGGGCATCACGATGCTGCCGTTCGCGGTCGTGGCGCCGCTCGTCGGCCCCTTCCTCGACCGGTTCAGCCACGGCCGCCGCTGGGCGATCGGGCTGACCATGGCCGTGCGCGCGTTCCTCTGCTGGGTGATGGCGAGCACCGTGGCCGCCAACTCGGTGTGGATGTATCCGGTCGCGCTGGGCGTGCTGGTCTCCTCCAAGGCGTACGGCGTCGCCCGCGCCGCCACCGTCCCCCGGCTGATGCCCCCGTCGCTGAGCCTCGTGCGGGCCAACAGCCGGATCTCCCTCGCCGGCGTGGTCGGCGCCTCGATCGCCGGACCGGTCGCGGCCGGCCTGGCGACCCTCGGCTCGCAGTGGTCGCTGCGGTTCGCCTTCGTCGTCTTCGCCGGGGCCACCGTGCTCGCCATCCTGCTGCCGCCCCGCGCCGACGCCTCGCACGGCGAGGAGCAGGTCTCCATGCGCGGCCGCAGCGGCCGGTTCCACGTGCCGGCGGGCGTGGTCTTCGCGCTGCGCTGCAACGCCGGGCTGCGGATGCTGTCGGGCTTTTTGACCATGTACATGGCCTTCCTGCTGCGCCAGCACCCGCTGCCCGGCTGGGAGCACCACGCCACCATCCTGATGGGCCTGGTCATCGGCGCCGCCGGCCTGGGCAACACCGTCGGCATCGGGTTGGGCTCGCTGCTGCGCAAGCTGGAGCCGGCGCGCACGGTGGTGGCCGCCCTGCTGGTGGACACCGCGATGGCCGTGGTGGTGGCCGCGTTCTACGGGCTGGTGACCGCCGTACTGCTCGGCCTGACCGCCGGCATCGCGCAGGCGATGGGCAAGGTGGCGCTGGACTCGACGATCCAGCGCGAGGTGCCCGAGCAGCACCGCACCGCCGCCTTCGGCCGCTCCGAGACGCTGCTGCAGCTGTCCTGGGTGATCGGCGGGTTCATCGGCATCGCGCTGCCGCTGATGCCCCACCTCGGGCTCGGCGTGCTCGCCGGCCTGCTCGCCGGGTGGACGGCCTTCGTGCTGCTCCGCCGACCGGCGAACTCACAGCAGCTGCTGTGAAGCTGTCGGCGCGTCAGAGCTCCAGCTCGTCGGCCAGCGCCCGGAGCAGCTTCGCGGTCGGCTTGGCGGTCTTGGCGTCGGGGTGCCGCCCGTTGCGGTAGGACCGCTCGACGCCCTCGAGCAGCTTGATCAGGTCCTCGACGATGCCGACCATCTGCTCCGGCTTCTTGCGCATCGCGCGGGAGACCGACGGCGGCGCGTCCAGGATCCGCACCTGGTGGGCCTGGTCACCGCGGCGACCGGAGAGGATCCCGAACTCCACCCGGGTGCCCGCCTTGAGGCTGGTGACCCCCTCGGGCAGCGCGGAGGCGCGCACGTAGACGTCCTCCCCGTCCTCGCGCGACAGGAAGCCGAAGCCCTTCTCGGCGTCGAACCACTTGACCTTCCCCGTGGGCACCTCTGCGGCCTTTCTCGTGCGCGGATGCGTTGCTGCGAAGGCACACAATACGTGCCGCGGGCAAGCCGGGCGAGGGCGTTCCGGCCCGGTCAGGCCAGCCGGCGACGCACCACCTCGTCGAGCACGCCCAACGGCAGCGCACCGGAGTCGAGCACCGCCGAGTGGAACCTCTTGATGTCGAAGGACGAGCCCTGCCGCTGCTCGGCCTCCCGGCGCATCCGCTGGATCTCCAGCCGGCCGATCATGTACGACGTGGCCTGGCCCGGCGAGCAGATGTAGCGGTCGATCTCGGCGCGCACGATCCGCTCGGTCATCGGCGAGTTCGCCACCATGTAGTCGATCGCCTGCTGCCGGCCCCACCCGAGGGCGTGGATGCCGGTGTCGACCACCAGCCTGCAGGCGCGCAGCGAGTCCGCCGAGAGCATGCCCATCCGGTCGGTCGGCGAGGAGTAGAGGCCCATCTCGTCGGCGAGCCGCTCGGTGTAGAGGCCCCAGCCCTCGGCGTAGGCCGCGCACTCGGAGTACTTGCGGATCTCCGGCACGGACTCGGGCAGCTCGTTGGCGATGGCCAGCTGCAGGTGGTGCCCGGGGATGCCCTCGTGGAAGGCCAGCGACTCCAGCTCGAAGAGTCCCCAGGCCTCCGGGTCCTCGACGTTGATGAAGAAGGTGCCGCCCCGGCTGTTGTCCGCCGCCGGCGGGAAGTAGTAGGCCTTCGCCCCGGTGGTCACACCCTGCACCTCGCACGGCGCCTGCGGCAGCACCTCGAACCAGTCACCCATCGCGTCCCAGGCGCGCTGCATGGCGACCTTCGACTGCTCCACCAGCTGCTCGGCGGTCTCGAAGTGCAGCTGCGGGTCGGTGCGGAGCGCGGTGAAGATCTCCTCGAGGTCCGAGCTGCCGGTGACCTCGGGACCCAGCGCGCGGTACTCCCGCGCCAGCGACTCGACCTGGGCCAGGCCGATGTCGTGGATCTCCTGGGCGGACTTGTCGGTGGTGGTGAAGAACCGCAGCGTGCGGGCGTAGGAGTCGTCGCCGTCGGGCAGCCACGAGAGCCCGCAGTGCTCGTCGTCGGGCGCGACCGGGAGCACCTCCTCGCGCAGCACGTCACGGTAGTGCTCCAGCGCCGGGCGCACCGCCTGCTCGACGGCCTCGACGTAGCGGGCCCGCCAGGCCTCGGCGTCGAGCCCGGCGGGCAGCGAGATCGCGGCCACGACCGGGTCGTCGGCGACCGGCACCGCGAGGGCCTTGTCGATCTGGTCGATGGTGCCGCGCACCGCGAAGGCGGGCGAGGTACGCCGGTGCGACACGCCCTCCCGCTGCCGCTCGGCGTGGTCGCGGAAGTGCTGGCCGACGGCACGCAGCTTGCTGACCATCGCCTCGGCCACGGACTCGTCCGGGACCCCGAGCATGCCGGCGACCACCGGGAGCGAGGACTGCAGGCCGAAGATCGGGTCGGCGCCCCGCTCGGCCAGCCGGGCCTCGGTCAGGTCGGCGCGGGTGGTCGCCTCGTAGCGCAGCACGCCGTGGGTGACCCGCTCGTCGTCCCCGAGCCCGGCGGGGTCGATCGCCTCCACCCGCCGCGCGAAGTCGCGGAGCACCTCGGCGTGCCGGTCCTCGGCGGCGCGGGTGGCGTCCTCGAACCGGTCCGCGTGGCTGAAGTCGCCGAGCATGTGTGCCCAGGTGGGCTCGGCCTCCATCAGGGCCCCGAAGTACTCCTTGGCCAGCTGCTCGATGTCGTCGCTCACGGGGCGTCCTTCCGGGGTCGGTGCAGGGCTGTGGGGGCCAACCTACGCAGGTGGCGACGGGCGGCGCACGCCGGTCAGGCGTGCCGGATCTCCTCGAGGCCGAGCTGCTTCGCGGCCTCCTGGCGCATCTGCACCTTGCGGATCTTGCCGGTGACGGTCATCGGGAACTCCTCGACCAGCATCACGTACCGCGGGATCTTGAAGTGGGCCAGCTTGCCGGCGCAGTAGGCGCGGACCTTCTCCGCGTCGAGCGGCTCGGCCCCGGCGCGCATCCGGATCCAGGCACAGAGCTCCTCGCCGTACCGCTCGTCGGGGACGCCGATGACCTGCACGTCCTCGATGTCGGGATGGGTGTAGAGGAACTCCTCGATCTCGCGCGGATAGACGTTCTCCCCGCCGCGGATGACCATGTCCTTGATCCGGCCGACGATGTTGCAGTAGCCGTCCTCGCGCATCTCGGCGAGGTCGCCGGTGTGCATCCAGCCGTCGGCGTCGATCGCCTCGGCGGTCTTCTCGGGGTCCTCCCAGTAGCCGAGCATCACCGAGTAGCCACGGGTGCAGAACTCCCCGGGCCGGCCGCGCTCGACGGTCTCCCCGGTGGCCGGGTCGATGATCTTGATCTCGACGTGCGGGTGCACCCGCCCGATGGTCGCCGTACGACGCTCGAGGTCGTCGTCCATCCGGGTCTGGCACGACACCGGCGAGGTCTCGGTCATCCCGTAGGCGATGCCGACCTCGGCCATGTGCATCTCGTTGACACAGCGCTTCATCACCTCCACCGGGCACGGCGACCCGGCCATCAGCCCGGTGCGCAGCGAGGACAGGTCGACGTCGGCGAACCGCGGGTGGTTCTGCATCGCGATGAACATCGTCGGCACGCCGTAGACCCCGGTGCAGCGCTCGGCCTCGATGCACCGCAGCGTGGTCTCGGGGTCGAAGCCCGGCGCCGGGATCACCATGGTGGCGCCGTGGCTGGTGCAGCCGAGGTTGCCCATCACCATGCCGAAGCAGTGGTAGAACGGCACCGGTATGCACAGCCTGTCTCCGGGTCCGAGCTCGATCAACTCGGTGGTGAAATAGCCGTTGTTGAGGATGTTACGGTGCGACAGCGTCGCCCCTTTGGGGAAACCCGTTGTTCCCGAAGTGTATTGAATGTTGATCGGGTCGGTGTTGGTCAGGATGGCCATCCGCTGCGCCAGCAGGTCGGCG
>DATDNR010000145.1:0-3713 GCA_036518175.1 Marmoricola sp. | reverse complement strand
CTGGAGACCTGGATCGGCGCGGAGCTCGAGGGGTCCTCTGCCGTGCTCGACCCGGTGCTGCGGGCGGGGATGAAGATCGTGCTGCCCCTGGTGCGCCTCAGGGCAGCAGGTACGTCGCTGGTGGTGTCTGCCGCGGGTGTGTCGATCCGACTGCCCGAGCACCGCAGCGCCGCACTGCTCGTGGCTCGGCCCCGCACTCGGTGGGCGGTCGGCTCACTCGACACGGCGGCGCTGGGACGGCTCGCCGCCAGGGTGCTGGTCTGCAGCCAGTGCGCCGACTCGCTGCACAGGCGCACCGAGCGGCGGATGCAGGGCGAGCGGTTCCGCGTCGCCGCACAGGCCGAGGAACACGTGGTCTCGCCGCTGACCGAGCTCGTCGGTGACCTCTCGGCGCTGATGGCCGGCAGCCCGGAGCTGCGGGCCTACCTGCAACCGGCCACGAACAGCATCGACGGCGTGGTCGACTGGCTGCACGCCTGGCTGTCGGCCGTCTACGCGCACGAGGCCTCGCGCGATCGGTGAGCACCAGCCGTGGCGACCCCGGAGGAAACCGCGCCAGGTGGTCCGCCGGCTCATTCCCGCGGGAATGACCAGGGCAACTCGGAGAGGTCCACGGGCACGTGCCACTGCGTCGGGGCCTGCCGCAGGTAGGCGGCGAGGTCGTCGAGTGCCTCGACCTGGGTGACCCGCGGCTGACCCGCGCAGAGCACCCTGCGGCCGTCCACTCGGACCGAGGCTGCTGCGAAGATCGGAACCGCGGCACGCATCGCCAGCCGCATCGGCGCGGTGGAGAGGGTCGCGGGGGCTCCGAGCCAGTCGATGGTCGTGTGGTTGCGGTGGGGGCGGCGGTCGGCCATGAGCACCACCAGCGCTCCCGGGACGACCTGGTCGACCAGCGCGTCCAGGTTGGTGTGTGCCGCGACGATCTGGTGCCCGCAGGCGCGCCGAAGTGCGTTGAAGTACCAGTGCCGGATGCGCGGTGACACCGTGCGGACGGGTACGACGACCCTGAGGCGAAGCCGCACCAACGATGCGGCCGCGAGGTCGAACTCGCCGAGGTGGGCTGACAGCAGGACTGCGCCGCTGCGCCGGGCAGTGGCCACCATCTCCCGGGCGCCCTCGTCGAGGACCGCAGCACGGGCGTGCGCACGCCTGCGTGCCGGGACGAGCAGCGCCGCCTGCCGCAGCGCGTGCACCTCGGACTCACAGGCCATCTGGCGGGCGACGCTGGCACGCGCCGACGCGGGGACGCCCAGGTCCAGGTGCCGCAGCACCCGTTCAGCTGCCGCCAGGCGAGCCCGAGGCACGAGCATCACCGGCCTCCCCCGGGGGCGTGGGGCTGCCTTCACCGCGCTGGCTTCGCAGCCGACGCGGGGACGAACCCGCTCCCCTGCGCCGGGCCTCGAGAACCTCCTCGTAGACCCTCAGGACGGTGTCCGTCACCAGCGTCGCGTCGTAGTGACGGAGCCCGGCTCGCTGCTCTCGCGCGATGGTCAGGCGAGCGCCGCGGTCGAGCGCCGCGATCTCCGCGAGTCGCTGCCCGGCCGAGGTGGGACGGCGTACGTCGACCAGCCACCGATCGTCCCGCAGCACCGACCGGTGACCCGGGTTGTCGCCACCCACGATCACGGCCGGACCAGCCGCTGCCGCCTCCAGGAGTACGACGCCGAAGCTCTCCCCGTAGAGGGAGGGGAAGCAGGCGATGTCCGCGCGCCCCAGGAGACGCTTCTTCTCCTCCTCGGACAGCTCGCCGACGAAGGCCACGGATGCGCCGATGCCCAGCCGGCTCGCGTGGGCGAGCAGGCTCCCCCGGTCCGGCCCGTCTCCCGCCACCACCAGACGCGCGCTCGGTACTGTCGCCACGGTGGTGGCGAAGGCCGTGAGCAGGCCGCGCACGCCCTTGCGTGGGACGAGCCGTCCGACGAAGGCGATCACCGGGCCAGGTTCGTCGGGACCGGCACACGAGTCGGCGATCGGATCCGGGTCCTCGAAGTCGATCATGTTCGGGACGAGCGCCCCGACCTCCAGGCCCATGTGGTCGCGCGCGAAGGACGCGGCAGACTCGCTCACGGCCAGGACCCGGTCGATCCGCGCGATCGACCGGCGAGACAGGGCGGCCAGGATCCTCGCGGACGCCGTCACCAGGCCGCGGTCGGAGGCGACGTGGAAGGTCCCCACCACGGCGGTCTGCGGGCCTGCCGCCGTGATCACGCGCCCGGCCATGGCCGGGGAGTGAGGCATCTGGACGTGCAGCACGTCATGGCGACCAGCCAGATCGGAGAGCGAGCCCGACCGCACGAGCACGGGCGTGGAGAAGCGATTGCCGTTGAACCGGACGGGCAGGTTGTGCGCCAGCTGCCGCACGGGGATGCCCTCCCGCCGATCCTCGGCCGACGTGCCGACCAGGAACTCCACCTCGACACCACGAGCCTGCAGGTTCCGCGCCAGGGTCAGGCAGTACTGCGCGACACCGCCATAGCGGTCCAGGGTGTCGTCGTACAGGATTCCGACTCTCATGGTGCTGGCAGACCGTAGTCGTTCCAGCCGGCCGGTGTCGTTGACGGCGGCATCCATCGGCTGCGCCGTCGGCGGCGGGTCGAACGGCACTGGCCCGGCCGCTCGGTGCCGATCACGGTGGATGCATGAGCGCAGCTCCTGCCAACCCGCTGCTCGAGGCAGCGCTGAACCTGGCCCTCTTCCACCGTCAGCACGAGCGGTTCCACGCCTCGTCTCCGCTGGAGTGTGCGCTGCGGCTGCAGCGGCACGCGCGAGCGATGCTGGCCCTGGCGGATCGGTGGACCACCGTGGAGCCGTCCGACCGTCACGGGGTGAGCCCGTTCGAGGGCGCCGCGGACCTGAACAGCGAGGCGGCGACCGCCCTCGCCGGTGTGCTCTTCATGGAGGGCGAAGGGCGTCCGGCGGAGATCACTGCGATGATCGGCGAGCTCCGGGCAGACGCGCGCAACCTCGCCGACGCGGGTGAGTGGCTGGCGAAGGCGATGCAGGCCTCGTGGCAGATGGCCGCGGCGATGCTGGAGTTCGACGGGTTGGCCGACGTGCTGGGTGAGCGGCACCGGATCATCAGCAACGACTGGCTGGCTGCCCACATGCAGTCGCTGGTGGGCGTCATGCTGGACCGGGCCGCCGACATGGTCGAGAGCATCGACCTCGTTCCCGCCGCGCTGCGCGCCGACCTTGCCGGCCCACGGGTCGCGCCGCGGAGGCTGTACGCCGCCGCCGAAGTCATCTCCCGCGCCGCTGACCTGTGCTGCGAGTCGGCCGAGCTGGTGCACGACAACGAGCGGCGCTGGCGGATCTCGCGGGAACGCACCGAGCAGGTGGTCGCAGCCATGGCCGGGGGCAACGGGCAGGGGACGCGCGTGGAGTAGCCGGGGGAGTAGCCGGTGGAGTAGCCCGTGGAGCAGCCCACGGCACCGTCAGCGGAGCGCAGCCCCCACCAGCTCGGCGACCTTCTCCTCCACCGCCGGACTCCACTCCCGGATCGCGTAGGACACCGGCCACATCTCCCCCTGGTCGAGATGGGCGGTGTCCTGGAAACCCAGCGTCGAGTACCGGTACTTGAACTTGCCCGAGTCCTGGAAGAAGACGACGACCTTGCCCGCGGCGTTGGCGTAGGCCGGCATGCCGTAGTACGTCTTCGGGGACAGCTCCGGAGCGCACCCGGTCACGGTGGCGTGCACGCGCTCGGCGAG
>DATDNR010000144.1:0-57732 GCA_036518175.1 Marmoricola sp. | reverse complement strand
GCGCGTGCCGCGCAAGAGCCAGTTCCGACGAACCCGTCGCCTCCGTCTGGCAGCTCGGGCTGGAGTGATCGCGATCGCTCTGGGCGGAACGGCGCTCCTCTCCGCTGTGCACGATGTAGCCCTTCGTCGTTCGGGTGGCTGGCCAGGCGTCGTGGTTGCTCTGGTGCTCGTTTCCGCAGGCATCGGCGTAGGGCTCTGGGTGATCCGCGCGAGAGGGCGATCGGCGGCGAGCGACGCCGAGGAACTGCGCGCAGCAGGTGCCGATGACGGGTTGCCCATGGGCGCCTTCAGGCAAGGCCAGCGGGTGGGGCTCGAGGCGGCGGACCTGTGGTTCGTCTGGGGGGCACTGACGCTGGGTGTCGGGCTGCTGTTCGCCGTCGCCGGTGCCACCGATCCGCAGGTTGGTTGGAGGTTCGGCCTGGCCTTCTCCAGTGTGGGATTCGTACCGGCCGCGATGTGCTTCTGGGTCGGCACCGGCACCAAGTACTGGCTGACGAGGGACGGCATCGAAACCAGCCGCTGGCCGCGGCGCTTCATGCGCTGGGCAGACGTGGTGCGGGTCGTGCCCTTGAGGCACGGCAGTCCTGCAGCTCATTCCGAGAGGCCGGATGCCATCGAGCTGCAGACGGCCAAACCCGTGCAGGGAGCCGCACGTTGGTGGAGGAGCACAGATTTTTCGATCAAGGTGGTGTTGGTCGAGGTCGGCCCAGGCGAGCTCCTGACCCTGATCGAAGAACGGGTGCGTTCCGACAGGACCATCAGCTGAGTCAGAGCATTGGCCCCGCAATCAACCCTCCTCGGGATACGAAGAGCATCAGCGTCATCCACGTGGCTTCTGGGGCACGCCTCGACAACGCGATCGACCGGCCGAGTCTCAATATGCGAGATTCTCGGCGACTTTGTTCGGCGATTTTCCGTCTAGGGCAAATGCATTTCGGGGGCCGGTTTGGGGGGAGCCACGGTGACCAAGGGGGAACAGCGGTAAACAACGGGGAATAACCAGAGCAACCGTGTTTGGCTCGCCCATGTGACCGTATGGCTTTGCGGCGTGTCGGTGGGGCTTTTCTTGTCCGGGTGCGGACCTATGGTCGGTGTCCTGGTGGTCGACTCCTCACCGAGACCGGGCCCCGAGTAGCCAGTGGCCGGCCGCCAGGAACACCTAGTGAGAGCCGGTCGGGTGGGGGCAGAGCACAGGTTTCATCCAGCTGTCGCGACGGTGCCTGGCCCGCCGGTGGCAGCGGGCTCCGGAGGAGAGGCCGGGGTCATTTCCAAGACCGCACGTCGGTGGGTTGACGGCCAGGGTTGATCCACCGGCGTGCTTGGTGTCTCGGGAGACCTCATGGACGAAGCCGTCGGCGACGCACCGGCTCCGGCCGGCCCGTCGTGGCAGCTGCTGGGTTCTGCCGGGGTGGGCTCGGCGCAGAAGCGGGTCCGCGACTGTGCCCGCCCGATCCGGTTGCGCGGTGCGACCTGGCTGGTGAACAGGTCCACCGGGGAAGTGCGCGAGGTCTACTCCTCGGCCCGGGAGCTGGACGGGCGGACCTGGGTGCCGTGCGGCAACCGACGCGCCTCGGTGTGTGAGCCGTGCTCGGCGCAGTACAAGGGCGATGCCTTTCAAGTGGTGGTCACGGGTTTGGACGGCGGCAAGGGCATCCCGGCCCAGGTGGCCGAGCACCCGTGCACCTTCGCCACGCTGACCGCCCCCTCGTTCGGGCCGGTGCACGGGGTCCGGCAGAAGGGTCCGTGCCGGGCCCGGCGGGACAGGCCGCTCTGTCCGCACGGGCGGCCGTTGTGGTGCAACCGTCGCCACCACGACGGCGACCCGGTGCTGGGGACCCCGCTGTGCGTCGAGTGCTACGACTACGCCGGGCACGTGGTCTGGCAGTGGTATGCCCCCGAGCTGTGGCGCCGGTTCACCATCGCCTTGCAGCGCGAGCTGGCCCGCCGCTGCGCCCTGAGCGTGGCCGGCTTCCGGGGACGGTGCAAGATCTCCTACTCCAAGGTGGTGGAGTTCCAGGCCCGCGGCATCGTCCACGTGCACGTGCCGATCCGCCTGGACGACCCCGACGGCGCCGACGGCGGCCCACCGGACCTGCCGCTGACCACCTCAGACCTCGAGGACGCGATCGGCACCGCCGCGGCCCGGGTACGCCTCGATTCGGCCCCGCTGGCCGACGGCAGCGTCTACCGGCTCGGGTGGGGCACCCAGGTCGACACCCGCACCATCACCGAGACCGCCCGCCCCGACCGCCCGGGGCAAAGTGCGTTGGTGGTCCATCCCGAGCAGGTGGCCGGCTACATCGCCAAGTACGTCACCAAGGCCACCGAGGACTTCGGCCTGCCCGCCAAGGTGGTCTCCGCCGCCCACGCCGCGGCCGCCGGCGCCAGCGACCACGCGGTCCGGATCATCCAGACCGCCCAGGACATCGCCACCCAGCACGAGGACTACGCGATGCTGCTGGCCCACTTGGCCACCCTGGGCTACCGCGGACACCCGATGACCAAGTCCCGCGCCTACTCAGTCACCTTCGGCCAGCTGCGCCGCGCCCGACGCCACTGGCGCCGCAACCCCGCCGCCCTCGCGGAGGACGCCGACATCCGCCAGATCCTCGACGACGACCACGACATCCCCGACGGCTTCGAACTGCAGTCCTCCTGGCAGTTCGAAGGCCAGGGCTACCTCGACCTCGACACCGCCGCAGCCGCCGTCACCGCCGCCACCCTCGCCCGCACCCGATGACGCAGAGCCCCCGCCGTTGGACTCATGATCTCGGGAAGGAATCGATATGAAGTACGAACCGGTGATGGACCGGCCTCGGGTGCTGTACCGCGTGGAAGATGCCGCGGCTCTATTGAGCGTCAGCAGAACACGGGTCTATGAGCTGATCCGGTCCGGTCAGCTGCGGTCTGTCCGCGTCGGGAAGCTTCGTCGAGTGCCGGCAAGATCGCTTGACGAATACGTGGCGCGGCTGCTGCGGGGGAGTGCGGGCAATGGCAGCGCGGCGTAATCGCGGCGACGGTGGCTTGTATTGGGACGAGAAGCGTCAGCGGTGGATCGGCGTGGTCACCGTCGGCTACGACTCCCGCGGTAAGCCCCGTCGAAGGAAGTTCAGTGCCCGAACCAAGACCGAGGGCAACCAGAAGATGAAAGAGCTGCTGCGCGACATCGACCTGGGCCTCGACCTGAGCCGCGGACCGGTCACCGTGGAGGAGGTTGTCGAAGCGTGGCTGGCTCATGGGCTGCACGGTCGCTCTGAGCAGACCCTCACCCAGAACCGGCACCTGGCGCGCTCGCACATCGTGCCGCTGATCGGAAAGAGGCTTCTGCGCGACCTGCGTGCCCATGATGTCGACCGGATGCTGAGCGCTCGGCGGTCTCGGCTGAGCACCTCGACACTGCAGCGGGTCCTGTCGATCCTTCGGCGGGCTATCCGGTGGGCAGAGGCGAGAGACCTGGTCGGTCGGAACGTGGCGCTGCTGTGCACCGCGCCGACCGGCAAGGGTGGACGACCCTCGAAGTCGCTCACCCTGGACCAGGCGCGCGCGGTGCTGGCCGCGTGCGACGACAGTCCGCTCGGCGCCTACGTGACCCTGGCGATGCTGACCGGTGTGCGTAACGAAGAGGCGCGGGCGCTTACGTGGGACCACGTCGACCTGGAGGGCGACGCGGAGACCGTTCCGCCGACCCCGGCCAGCATGAAGGTCTGGCGCTCAGTGCGGGCAGGAGGTGACACGAAGACGAGGCTCTCCCGCCGCACCATCGGGCTGCCGGCCACCTGCGTCGAGGCGCTGGAGGAGCATCGCTCGAAGATGAAGGATGCAGGGCTGTACGCGGAGGACGGGCTGGTGTTCTGCAGCAGTCAGGGGACCGCTCTGGACTCCGCGAACGTGCGACGCTCCTTCAGGACGCTGCTTCACGCGGCGGGACTCGATGCCGAACGGTGGACTCCCCGCGAGCTGCGCCATTCGTTCGTGTCCCTGATGAGTGACGCCGGGGTGCCACTCGAGGAGATCGCCCGGTTGGTCGGCCACGGCAGCACGAAGGTCACCGAGACTGTGTATCGGAAGCAGTTGCGTCCGGTCCTGACCGCGGGTGCACAGGTCATGGACAGCCTGTTCGTGCAGTCCGCGGTCGAGCAGAGAGAGCAGAGTTAGTGCCCCACTTAGTGCCTCAGCGGCAAAGCAGAAGCCCCTCGCCTGTCGGCTGAGGGGCTCTGACCTGCGGTGATGCTGGTGGGCGATACTGGGTTTGAACCAGTGACCTCTTCCGTGTCAAGGAAGCGCGCTACCACTGCGCCAATCGCCCGTGACGCACGAATCTCCCACACCGGGGACAATCGAGCAATCGAGGTGGAGACGGGATTCGAACCCGTGTAGACGGATTTGCAGTCCGTTGCCTCGCCTCTCGGCCACTCCACCGTGAAGGCCCAGGGGTTCTGACCTCTCCGAGCGGACGACGAGGCTCGAACTCGCGACCTCAACCTTGGCAAGGTTGCGCTCTACCAACTGAGCTACGTCCGCTTGCGTCCCGACCTGCCGGTCAGGTGCGTGAGAACATTAGCCGATGCCCGCATCCATGCAAAATCGGCACGGCACCTCGTGTCGAGGGGGATCGGGCGTGGTGTGGGTCCCTAGATTGGCACCGTGCGTGCATGGGTCAACGGCTGGCTGCTCCAGGACCCGGCTGCCCCGGCGGTCGCGGTCGCCGACCACGGGTTGACCGTCGGTGACGGCGTGTTCGAGGCGGTGAAGGTCGTCGACGGTCGGCCGTTCGCGCTCACCCGGCACCTGCAGCGACTGGCCAGATCGGCACGCGGGCTGGGGCTGCCCGAGCCCGAGGAGCAGTTCGTCCGCGAAGGGGTGGCCGCGGTGCTCGAGGACCACCCGATGCCGCTCGGCAAGCTGCGGATCACCCTGACCGGAGGTCCCGCCCCGCTCGGCTCCGGGCGCGGCCCGGGCGAGCCGACGGTCGTGGTCGCGCTCGATGAGCTCGAGCCGCCGGCGCCCCACGTCGCCGTGGTGACGGTGCCGTGGCCGCGCAACGAGCACGGCGCGCTGGCGGGGCTGAAGACCACGTCGTACGGCGAGAACGTGCTGGCCCTGGCGCACGCCCAGCAGCAGGGCGCCGACGAGGCGATCTTCGCCAACACCGCCGGCCGACTGTGTGAGGGCACTGGCACCAACGTCTTCTACGTCGTCGACGGCGAGGTGCGCACCCCGACGCTCGCGTCGGGCTGCCTCGCCGGGGTGACCCGGGCGTTGGTGCTCGAGTGGTTCGGTGCCGCCGAGGTCGACGAGCCGATCGGGGTCGTCGAGACCGCCGACGAGGTCTTCCTCACCTCGACCACCCGCGACGTGCAGCCGGTGAGCCGCTGGAACCAGCGCCGGCTGGCGGCTCCGGGACCGGTGACCCGGCAGGTGCAGGAGGCATGGCGCCGCGGCGAGGCGGCCGGGCTCGAACCCTGAGGCTTCGGGTCAGGCGAACAGCCCGGTGAGCTCGGCGTCGAGGTCGACGTAGCGCGCCTCGTCACCCAGGGGCACCGAGGACAGCATCGCGCTGACGAATCGTGCCACGTCGCGGGAACTCGCCTGCACCAGCACCTGCCCCTCAGGTGAGGACAGCTCGACGATCACCACCGCGGTGCCGTCACCGGAGAGGCACGGCCAGACGTGCACATCACCGTCGCCGGTCGGCGCGTAGGCGCCGTGCACGAGGAGCTCGCGGCCGAACGTCCACGACACCGGCCCCGCTCCGGTGCGGAAGACGGCAGTCATGGCGAACGGGTCGGCAGGGTCGTAGCTGAGGTCTGCTTCCAGCCTCGTCACGTCCCCCTCGGCGTCGACCAGCTCCAGCGGCACGGTCTGCCGGACAGCCTGAGCAGTCTGCGTCACGTGGTCCATCGATCTTGTCCCTCTCGATCTCAGACCCGGGTGGATCCCCGGGGGCTCCCTCCGCGCAGAAGTGTTGCCCCGGGTTTTCGCGGCGGAACCACGAACCCCGGCAAATGTCCGTTTTGTCCCGGTGGTGGTCTAGCGATTCCCCGCCTCTGGTCTAGTAACGACCCTCCGCGGCCTAGACCGGATTCAACTCCGCGCCCGTCAACCGTGAGGTCGCGCCGACGGCGACACGACCGGGGCCGGGTGTGGGCGGGCGGCGGCGGCTGCGCTAGTGTGTGCCGCGCTCGGGCGATTGGCGCAGTGGTAGCGCGCTTCGTTCACACCGAAGAGGTCACTGGTTCGAACCCAGTATCGCCCACCGACAGCGTCCCGATCACGCCATGAGCCCGGCCCACGGCGGCCGGGCCCTGTCGTCCCAGGGAGAAGCGTGGCTCTCCCCGGTGGTCTCGGGAGGTGAAGGTGAGCCGAGGGTCGCGCGTGCTGCCGCCAACCCGACTCGCGCGATCGCTCGCCTTGCAGTCCGGGCTCTACGCCATCGGCACCGGCGTCTTCGTGAGCGGCAACGCCGTCTACTTCACCCGGATCGTCGGGCTGACCCCGGGCGAGGTGGGTCTCGGCATCTCCCTGGGCGGTGCGGTCAGCATGCTCGGCGCCGTGCCCGCGGGCAGGCTGGCGGACCGGCTCGGCCTGCGGGCCGCCTGGGCGTCGGCGGCCCTGGTGGAGGCCCTTCTCTACCTGGCCTATCCCTGGGTCCATGGGCTCGCCGGCTTCGTGGCGCTGCTGGCGCTGCTCGCCCTGGCCCAGGCGCTCGGCGCCGGAGGACGCGGTGGCTACAGCCTCTCCGCGGTCCCGCGGGGCGAGCGGGTCCGGGTGCTCGCGTTCGTGCGCAGCGCCCTCAACATCGGCTTCACCATCGGGGCGATGCTCGCCGGAGTCGCCCTCGCGACCGGCCGCGCCGAGGTCATCCGCGCGATCCCGTACCTCACCGCGGCCGTGCTCGTGGTCAACGGCTACCTGGTCAGCCGGCTCCCGGCTGTCCCGGCACGGACGGACGAGGAGGCAACCACTCCGGCCCGCGGGGGCACGGCGCTGCGCAACCGGGCGTTCGTGCTCCTCTCCGGCCTCAACGGTCTGATGGCGGTGGACCAGGTGCTGCTCAGCGTGGTCTTCCCGCTGTGGCTGGTCTCGCGCACCGACGCCCCGCACGCCGTGCTGGCGTGGCTCTACGGCACCAACACCGTGCTGGTGGTGCTGCTGCAGGTGCGCGCCTCTCGCGGTGCGGAGAGCGTGGCCGGCGCGGGGCGGAGCGCCCGTGTCGCCGGCCTCGCGGTCCTGGCGGCCTGCGCGGTGGTCACCACCACCGCGTGGAGCGTCGGGGTGGCGACCGTGCTGCTGCTGTGGGGCGGTTACGTGCTGCTCACGGCCGCTGAGCTCTTCCACAGCGCCGCCGGCTGGGGCTTCCTCTCCGAGCTCTCCGACCCCGGTCGACGGGCGGAGTACCAGGGCGTGTGGAAGCTCGGCCAGCAGGCGCAGCTGATGGCCGGCCCGGTGACCTGCACCTGGCTCGCGGTCAGCTGGCGTCCCGAGGGACTCCTGCTCGTCGGAGCGGCCGCTACGGCCGCGTCCTTGCTCACCGCGCGAGCGGGCCGCCGTGCCGAGGCCTGGTTCACCGACCGGAAACCCGCGGGCGCCCCTCTCGCCGCCGTCGATACGATCGAGCGGAGCGGCCCGTCGGGGCCGTGACCGACCCAGCGCCAGCCCTCGACCTGCAGGAGCAACCGTGTCCGACCTAGCCGTGATCGTGATCGACGCCGGCGACAAGGCCGAGCGAACGGTCACCGCGGGCACTCGGGCCTGGGAGCTCTTCACCGACGCCCCTGAGGTGGTCGCAGCACGCGTCGGCGGCGAGCTGCGCGACCTGTCCCACGAGCTGCAGCCCGGCGACGAGGTCGAGGGCGTGGCCATCGACTCTGCGGACGGCCGCAACATCCTGCGCCACTCCACCGCGCACGTGCTCGCGCAGGCCGTCCAGCAGCTCTTCCCCGACGCCAAGCTCGGCATCGGCCCGCCGATCGAGAACGGCTTCTACTACGACTTCGACGTCGAGACGCCCTTCCACCCCGAAGACCTCGAGAAGATCGAGTCGCGGATGCGCAAGATCATCAAGGAGAACCAGAAGTTCTCCCGGCGCGCCGTCACCGATGCCGAGGCGATCGACGAGCTCGCCCAGGAGCCCTACAAGATCGAGCTGATCGGGCTCAAGGGCTCCGGCAGCGCCGAGGGAGCCGCCGAGGGAGCCGGCGTCGAGGTCGGCGCCGGCGAGCTCACCATCTACGACAACATCGGCCGTGACGGAGGGGTCGTCTGGAAGGACCTCTGTCGCGGACCGCACCTGCCGACCACCCGACGGATCCCGGCCTTCAAGCTGATGCGCACCGCGGCGGCCTACTGGCGCGGCAACGAGCACAACAAGCAGCTGCAGCGCATCTACGGCACCGCCTGGGAGTCCAAGGAGGCGCTCGCCGAGCACCTGCACCGGCTGGAGGAGGCGGAGAAGCGGGACCACCGCAAGATCGGCCGCGAGCTGGACCTGTTCAGCTTCCCCGACGAGATCGGCTCCGGGCTGCCCGTCTTCCACCCCCGGGGCGGGGTGATCAAGCGCGTCATGGAGGACTACGTCCGGCAGCGCCACATCGAGGAGGGCTTCGAGTACGTCGGGACGCCGCACATCTCCAAGGAGGGGACCTTCCACCTCTCCGGGCACCTGCCGTACTACGCCGACGGCATGTTCCCGCCGATGGAGATGGAGGGCTCGACCTACTACCTCAAGGCGATGAACTGCCCGATGCACAACCTGATCTTCAGGTCGCGCGGCCGGTCCTACCGCGAGCTCCCGTTGCGGCTCTTCGAGTTCGGCCACGTCTACCGCAACGAGAAGTCGGGGGTCGTGCACGGCCTGACGCGCGTGCGCGGCTTCGCCCAGGACGACTCGCACTCCTACGTCACCCCGGAGCAGGCGCCGGCGGAGATCAAGCACCTGCTCGACTTCTGCCTCAGCCTCTTCCGCGACTTCGGGCTGGAGGACTACTACCTCGAGCTGTCCACCCGCGACGACGCGAACAAGGACAAGTTCGTCGGCAGCGACGAGGACTGGGCGATGGCCACCAAGGTGCTGGAGCAGGTGGCCGCCGAGTCCGGCCTCGAGCTGGTGCCCGACCCGGGCGGGGCGGCGTACTACGGTCCGAAGATCTCCGTGCAGTGCCGTGACGCCATCGGGCGCACCTGGCAGATGTCGACGATCCAGTACGACTTCAACCAGCCCAAGGGCTTCGACCTGCAGTACCAGGCCGCCGACGGCACCCGCCAGCAGCCGGTGATGATCCACTCGGCGAAGTTCGGCTCGATCGAGCGCTTCATCGGCGTGCTCACCGAGCACTACGCCGGCGCCTTCCCTCCGTGGCTCGCGCCGGTGCAGGTGCAGGCGATCCCGATCGCGGACCGGCACAACGACTACCTCTTCGAGGTGGCCCGGAAGATGAGGGCCGCCGGCCTGCGGGTCGAGGTCGACGACTCCGACGACCGGATGCAGAAGAAGATCCGCAACGCGCAGCTGCAGAAGGTGCCGTTCATGATGATCGCCGGGGACGACGACATGGCGGCCGGCGCGGTGAGCTTCCGCTACCGGGACGGCCGGCAGGACAACGGCGTGCCGGTCGACGAGGCCATCGCGCGGGTGCAGGCGGCGGTCGACTCGCGCGAGCAGGTCTGAGGCCGGATGACCGACGAGGTGCAGCGGCAGGACGGGGTGGGGGAGCCCGACGCCCTCGAGCGGCTGTGGACGCCGTACCGGATGGCCTACATCCGCGGCGAGAACAAGCCGGCCGACGACTCGGCGGGGGAGTGCCCGTTCTGCCGGATCCCCGCCCTCGATGACGAGGAGGGGCTGGTGGTGCACCGCGGCGAGGTCGCCTTCGCGGTGCTCAACCTCTACCCCTACAACTCCGGGCACCTGATGCTGTGCCCGTACCGGCACGTGTCGGACTACACCGAGCTCGACGACGCCGAGACCGCGGAGGTCGCCGCCCTCACCAAGCGCGCGATGACGGTGCTCCGCGGGGTCAGCGGTGCGCACGGGTTCAACATCGGCATGAACCAGGGTGTCGTCGCGGGAGCCGGCATCGCCGCGCACCTGCACCAGCACGTGGTGCCCCGCTGGGGCGGCGACCAGAACTTCCTGCCGGTGATCGGGCACACCAAGGCGCTGCCCCAGCTGCTGCGCGAGACCCGTGACCTGCTCGCCGAGGCATGGGC
The DNA here is from genome assembly GCA_036518175.1 of Marmoricola sp. GTDB lineage: Bacteria > Actinomycetota > Actinomycetes > Propionibacteriales > Nocardioidaceae > Marmoricola. Next base: position 47,523 of record DATDNR010000144.1, on the reverse strand, counting down.
CGGGTAGCGCCCCGGCCGGCTGACGTCGAGCTCGCCGGGCGGCTGGTGCGCGAGGCCGGACAGCTGGCCCTGCGGATGCGTGCCGCGGACCTCGACGTCCGGCAGAAAAGCTCGGTCTCCGACCTGGTGACCGACGCCGACCACGCCGCGGAGCGGTCCGTGCACGAGGCACTGGCCGCCGAGCGCCCCGACGACGGCGTCTTCGGCGAGGAGGGCACCGACCGCCCCGGCACCAGCGGGCGCACCTGGGTCGTCGACCCGGTCGACGGCACCTGGAACTTCGTCAACGGCCTGGACTGGTGGTGCTCGGCCCTCGCGCTCATCGACGGCGACGACGTGCTGCTCGGCGCGATCTACCACCCGGAGAAGGACGTGCTGTACGTCGGCGGCCCCGAACTGCCGACCACGGCGAACGGGCGGCCGCTGGCGCCGATCGCGGACCGGCCGCTGGCCGAGTCGTGCGCCACCACCTACCTGCACCCGCCGCTGTACTCCGGGCCGGTCGGCGCGGCCTTCGCGCGGGCGGTCTCCGGCGCCGCGACCCTGCGGATGCTCGGCTCGGGGAGCATGGACCACACCGCCGTCGCGCGCGGGATCATGCACGTGCTGGTGCAGCACTCGGTGGCGGACTGGGACTGGCTGCCGGGCTCGGCGCTGGTGCGCGGCGCCGGCGGGGAGGCCCGTCGTACGATCGCGGCGGGGGTGGAGTGGTCCGTGGCCGGCGCGCCGACGGCCGTCGCCGAGGTGGTCGCCGGCCTGGAACGCCCCAACGGCTAGCCTCCTTCCGTCATGCTCGAGAGATTCCGCCAGTTCTGGACCAACGTCTGGGCACCGGTCGGCAACCTGCTGATCCGGCTCGGCGTCAGCCCCAACACCGTCACCTTCATCGGCACGCTGGGGGTGGTGGCCGGTGCGCTGATCTTCTTCCCGACCGGACACCTGCTCCTGGGCGTGATCGTGATCACGGTCTTCGTCTTCAGCGACATGATCGACGGCTACATGGCGCGCACCACCGGCAACGTCTCGCCGTTCGGGGCCTTCCTCGACTCGACGCTGGACCGGATCGGGGACGCCGCGATCTTCGGTGGGCTGGCGATGTACTACGTCGGCCCGGGGAACAACGACTGGATCGCCGCGCTGGCGATCTACTGCCTGAGCATGGGATCGGTGACCTCCTACGCCCGGGCGCGTGCCGAGTCGCTGGGGATGCAGGCCAAGGTCGGCATCGCCGAGCGGGCCGACCGGCTCGTGGCGATCCTGGTGATCACCGGGTTGGCGGCGCTGCTGGAGACCCTCGGGCTCGGCCGCGGGGTGCTCTGGGCGATCCCGGTGACGCTGGCAGCCCTCGCGGTGGCGAGCACGGTGACCGTCGTCCAGCGGATCCTCGTGGTGCGGCGCCAGGCGCTGGCCCTGACGTCCCGGCGGCCGTCCGGAGCACCCCCCGCCGCGCCGTAGGATTGGGGCATGGCAGAAGTTCCCCCGTCCGTTCCCCAGTCGTCTCCCGAGCAGGGCACCACGCGCGTGAAGCGTGGCATGGCCGAGATGCTCAAGGGCGGCGTGATCATGGATGTCGTCACCCCCGAGCAGGCGAAGATCGCCGAGGACGCCGGTGCCGTCGCGGTGATGGCGCTCGAGCGCGTGCCGGCGGACATCCGCGCCCAAGGGGGCGTGAGCCGGATGAGCGACCCGGACATGATCGACGGCATCATCGCCGCGGTCTCGATCCCGGTGATGGCCAAGGCGCGCATCGGCCACTTCGTCGAGGCGCAGCTGCTGCAGAGCCTCGGGGTGGACTACATCGACGAGTCCGAGGTGCTGACCCCGGCCGACTACGAGAACCACATCGACAAGTGGGCGTTCCGGGTGCCGTTCGTCTGCGGCGCCACCAACCTCGGTGAGGCGCTGCGCCGCATCACCGAGGGTGCGGCGATGATCCGCTCCAAGGGCGAGGCCGGCACCGGCGACGTGTCCAACGCGGTCACGCACATGCGCACCATCCGCAAGGAGATCCGCCGGCTCGGGTCGCTGTCGGGCGACGAGCTGTACGTCGCTGCGAAGGAGCTGCAGGCGCCGTACGACCTGGTCCGGGAGGTGGCGCGCACGGGCAAGCTGCCGGTGGTCCTCTTCACCGCGGGTGGCATCGCCACCCCGGCGGACGCCGCGATGATGATGCAGCTGGGCGCCGAGGGCGTCTTCGTCGGCTCGGGGATCTTCAAGTCCGGCAACCCCGCTCAGCGGGCCGAGGCGATCGTGAAGGCCACCACCTTCCACGACGACCCGGACGTCGTCGCGAAGGTCTCCCGCGGCCTGGGCGAGGCCATGGTGGGCATCAACGTGGAGGAGATCCCGCAGCCGCACCGGCTCGCCGAGCGCGGCTGGTGACCCTGGAGCACACGCGGTCCTGGGTGCGTGACCTGGTGCGCTCGGGGCTGCTCTCCTCCGACGCCCTCGAGGCCGAGGTGACTGCGGCGGTCAGCGACGACCACCCCGAGCTGCCGGCCCGGGACACCGCCCGCGACTGGCTCGCCGCCGAGCGCGCCGCCTGGGTGGAGGAGGCCCGCTCCTGGCCGGCGTCCACCGACCACGACCGGCTGCAGGCGGCGTTCACCTGCCTGGCGGGCCACGGCATCGTCGTGCTCCAGGGATGTGCCGACCACTGGGCCGCCCGAGACCTGCTGCGGGAGCGTGCACCGGACCTGCCCCGCGGCGTCGCCTGGTTCACGCCGGCGGACGTCTGGCACGCCATCGACGAGGGCATGCTCGAGGTCAACCTGTGGCACGGCAGCACCGCCAACGCCGCCCCGGGCGACGACCTGCTCGAGGAGGCGATCGGTTGCTTCGCCCGCGCGGGCCTCGAGGCACACTTCGACGAGGGGCGCATCGAGGTCGCGGCCCACTGGCAGCGCCGCCCGGACTGAACGGCGCCGTGCGCATCGAGCAGCTGCTGCCGGGTGGTCTTCGCCCAGCCGTCCCCCTGGCGCGCCCTCGTAGAATTGGCCGGTGACTGCTGCTGACCTGACCATCGGTGTCTTCGCCCTCCAGGGCGACGTCCGCGAGCACCTGCGCGCGCTCGACGCGCTCGGCGTGCGGGCGCTGTCCGTCCGTCGCCCCGAGGAGCTCGAGGCGTGCGACGGGCTGGTGCTGCCGGGTGGCGAGTCGACGACGATGGCCCGGCTGGCGCGCACCTTCGACCTCTTCGAGCCGCTGCAGAAGCGCATCGCCGCCGGCATGCCGGCCCTCGGCACCTGCGCCGGGATGATCATGCTGGCCGACCGCATCCTCGACGGCGCGCCCGGTCAGGAGACCGTCGGCGGTCTGGACGTCACCGTGCGGCGCAACGCTTTCGGGCGGCAGGTCGACTCCTTCGAGACGGCTCTCGACGTCGCCGGGGTGGACGGGCCGGTGCACGCGGTCTTCATCCGCGCCCCGTGGGTGGAGAGCGTCGGCGGCGACCTCGAGGTGCTCGCCCGGGTGGCGTCCGGCCCGGCCGCGGGTAGGATCGTCGCGGTCCGCCAGGGGGCGCTGATGGCCACGTCCTTCCACCCCGAGGTCGACGGGCCGCAGGGCAGCGACCTGCGCATCCACCGGCTCTTCGTGGACCTGGTCGAGGAGACCGTCGCCGGTCCCGGGCCGAGCACCGCACGCACAGGGAAGGAAACCGCCTGATGTCTGGCCACTCCAAGTGGGCGACGACCAAGCACAAGAAGGCCGTCATCGACGCCCGGCGGGGCAAGCTCTTCGCCAAGCTGATCAAGAACATCGAGGTCGCGGCCCGGATGGGCGGCGGCGACCCCGCCGGCAACCCGACGCTCTACGACGCCATCCAGAAGGCGAAGAAGAGCTCGGTGCCCAACGACAACATCGACCGCGCCGTCAAGCGCGGCTCCGGGGCCGAGGCCGGGGGAGCGGAGTACCAGACGATCATGTACGAGGGCTACGGCCCCAACGGTGTCGCCTTCCTCATCGAGTGCCTGACCGACAACAAGAACCGCGCCGCCATGGAGGTGCGCACGGCGATGACCCGCAACGGCGGCTCGCTCGCCGATCCGGGCTCGGTCTCCTACCTCTTCAACCGCAAGGGCGTGGTCATCGTGCCCACTGAGCAGGAGGGCAGGACCGTCACCGAGGACGACGTGCTGGAGGCGACCCTGGAGGCCGGCGCCGAGGAGGTCAACGACCTCGGCGAGTCCTTCGAGGTGGTCAGCGACGCCGGCGACCTGGTCGGCGTACGCACCGCCCTCCAGGACGCCGGACTCGACTACGACTCGGCGGAGGCGTCGTTCGTGCCGTCGATGCAGGTCGAGGTCGACGGGTCGGACGCCGGCAAGGTGCTGCGGCTCTTCGAGGCCCTCGAGGACCTCGACGACGTGCAGAACGTGTTCGCGAACTTCGACGTCCCCGACGAGGTGCTCGCGGCCCTCGACGCCTGACCGCCGCACGGGCGCGTCGTACGACGCCCCGCCCGCCGATGCCGGTTACCGTGGGGCGAACACCTGTTCGGACGACCGTGAGGATCCCATGCGCGTGCTCGGCATCGACCCGGGGCTGACCCGGTGCGGCCTGGGTGTCGTCGACGGTGCCGTGGGACGCCCGCTGTCGCTGGTCGACGTCGGCGTGGTCCGCACCGCACCCGACCAGCCGGTCGCCCAGCGCCTGGTCGACATCGCTCTCGGCATCGAGGAGTGGCTCGACCGGATCGTGCCCGACGCGGTCGCCGTCGAGCGGGTCTTCAGCCAGCACAACGTGCGCACCGTGATGGGCACCGCCCAGGTCAGCGGCCTGGCCATGGTCGCGGCCGCCCGGCGGGGCATCCCGGTGGCCACGCACACCCCCAGCGAGGTGAAGGCGGCGGTCACCGGCAGCGGCCGGGCCGACAAGGCGCAGGTCGGGACGATGGTCACCCGGCTGCTCCGGCTGGACTCGGTGCCGCGTCCGGCCGACGCCGCCGACGCGCTGGCGCTGGCCATCTGCCACCTGTGGCGGGGCGCCGCCACGCACCGTCTCGAGGCGGCTGTCGCCCTGCAGCGGGCCGGCCGGAAGGGAGTCCGCCCGTGATCGCCTTCGTCCGCGGCACCGTCGCCGCCGTCGGCCTGACCTCGGCTGTCGTCGAGGTCGGCGGCATCGGCCTGGAGCTGCAGTGCACACCGGGCACGCTCGCCGACCTGCGCACCGGCCGGCAGGCCACGCTGCCCACCAGCCTGGTGGTGCGCGAGGACTCGATGACGCTGTTCGGCTTCGCCGACGAGGACGAGCGGCAGATGTTCGAGCTCGTCCAGACCGCCAGCGGCGTCGGACCCAAGCTGGCGCAGGCGATGCTCGCGGTGCTCTCGCCCGAGGCGATCCGCCGGGCCGTCTCCGGCGACGACGTCAAGGCGCTCACCGCGGTGCCCGGCATCGGCCAGAAGGGTGCCCAGCGCATCATCCTCGAGCTGCGCGACCGCGTCGGCGGGCCGACCGCCTCGGTGGCCACCACGCCCGTCGTCAACGGCTCCGGCGCGGCCGCCGACTGGCAGGCCCAGGTGCAGGCCGGCCTGGTCGGGCTCGGCTGGTCGGCCAAGGACGCCGACAAGGCGGTCGGTGCTGTCGCCCCGGAGGCCGACCAGATGGTCACCGCCGACGGCGGTCCCGACGTGGCCCGGCTGCTCCGCGCCGCCCTCCGCACGCTGAGCAGGGCCTGACCCGTGGCGTACGACGACCACGCGGAGACCGCCCTCGAACAGGCGGAGCTGGCGCACCTGTCCTCGCTGACCTCCCTCGACGCCGACGGTGACGAGCGGGCCGTCGAGGCGGCCCTGCGACCGCGGACGCTCGACGAGGTCGTCGGCCAGGAGCGGGTCCGCGAGCAGCTGTCCCTGGTGCTGCACGCGGCGCGCAACCGGGCTCGGGTCCCCGACCACGTGCTCCTCGCCGGACCGCCCGGGCTCGGCAAGACCACCCTGGCGATGATCATCGCCGCGGAGATGACCAGCCCGTTGCGGCTCACCAGCGGTCCGGCGATCACCCACGCCGGTGACCTCGCCGCGATCCTCTCCGGCCTCAACGAGGGCGACGTGCTCTTCGTCGACGAGATCCACCGGATGTCGCGGCCGGCCGAGGAGATGCTCTACATGGCGATGGAGGACTTCCGGGTCGACGTGGTCATCGGCAAGGGCCCGGGCGCCACGGCCATCCCGCTGGAGATCCCGCCGTTCACCCTGGTCGGCGCCACCACCCGGGCGGGCCTGCTGCCCGGGCCGCTGCGCGACCGGTTCGGCTTCACCGCCCACCTCGAGTTCTACGGGCCGGACGACCTCGACCTGATCGTGCAGCGCTCGGCCCGGCTGCTGGAGGTCGAGGTCGAGCCCGAGGGCACCGCGGAGATCGCTCGCCGCTCCCGGGGCACGCCCCGGATCGCGAACCGGCTGCTGCGGCGGGTCCGCGACTACGCCCAGGTCAGGGCCGACGGGGTGCTCACCCGCGAGGTCGCCCGGCGGGCGCTCGACCTGTTCGAGGTCGACGAGTCGGGCCTCGATCGCCTCGACCGGTCCGTGCTCGACGTGCTGTGCCGCCGCTTCGGCGGCGGACCGGTGGGTGTGAGCACGCTCGCGGTGGCCGTGGGGGAGGAGCGGGAGACCGTCGAGGAGGTCGCCGAGCCCTTCCTCGTCCGCAACGGCTTCCTGGCCCGGACCCCCCGCGGCCGGGTCGCCACCCCGCAGGCGTGGCGGCATCTCGGCCTGCCGGTGCCGGCCGACCCGCCACTGGGCGGAGAAGCCACGCTTTTCGATACCGATCAGGCGGTTGAGTCTGACTGACGGGCCACGGATGGCTACACTTCACCGGCGGCGTCGCTCGCCTCGTTGACACTGTCCCCTTCCTGCTGGAGTTCCCCACGTGCCTGGCTACGCACAGCTGCTCGTGATCATCGCCGCGCTGGCCGTCTTCTGGCTGCTGGTGATGGCGCCGGCGCGCCGACAGCAGAAGAACGTGGCCCACCTGCAGGAGGAGATCGTGCCCGGTGACCCGGTGGTCATCTCGGCGGGGATCTACGGGACGGTGCGGACCGTTGAAGGTTCGAAGGTGACACTGGAGGTGGCCCCCGGTGTCGTGCTGACCGTGGCACGGCAGGTGGTCGTCCGGCGGCAGCCGACCGACGAGCAGCCCGCCGCGGGCGGCGACCGGCCCGAGACTCCCCCGGAGGGTGGCCCGGGCACCACGATCGACACGCCGTCTGACCAGGACTGAGGGGAAGCAAGACCGTGGCGAAGAAGACGTCCCGACCGGGGCGCACACTGCTGATCTTCGCGCTCTGCGTGCTGGTCTGGTACGGCCTGGCCGCGCTCGGCGGCACCTGGAAGCCGCGCCTGGGCCTCGACCTGCAGGGCGGCACCCGGATCACCCTGACCGCGATCGGCAACAAGGCACCGACCCCCAGCCAGCTCAACGAGGCGGCGTCGATCATCAACAACCGCGTCAACGGCAGCGGTGTCTCCGAGTCGGCGGTCTCCACCCAGGGCGGCAAGAACATCGTCGTGGAGATCCCGGGCAAGAACCGCAAGGACCTCGTGCAGTCTGTCGAGCGCACCGCGCAGCTGCGCTTCCGGCTCGTCGCCCTCGAGGCTGCCGGCCGACCACAGCCGAAGCCGTCGTCCTCGCCGAGCCCCAGCCCGTCGTCGGCTCCCTCGAGCGGCCCCAGCCAGGGCGCGAAAACCAAGAAGGGCAGCGGCAAGGCCACCGCAGGGCCGCAGGGCAGCAGCAGTGCGACACCGAAGCCGCGGGTCGCCCCGCAGTTCGGCCTCCGGCCCAGCGCGAAGGACACCAGGAAGCCGCACGCGAAGTCCTCGACGGGCGCCACGGCGACCCCCTCCACTGCGCCCTCCAGCGCGCCCTCCAGCGCGCCGTCCAGCGCCCCCTCGGCTCCGCCGGTGACGGCTGCCGGAGCCTCGGTCGACCAGCCGCTGGCGTGGATGGACAACCCCGGTCAGAAGTGGATCAAGAGGTTCGAGGCCTACCAGTGCCCGCCCAAGGGCCAGCAGCTCGCCCCTCGCGCCGACGACCCGGCCCAGCCGCTGATCACCTGCGACAGCACCGGCACGAAGTTCCTGCTCTCCAAGGCGGTGATCGAGGGCACCGAGCTGAAGACCGCCAGTGCGCAGATCCCGCAGCAGGGCGTGGGCTGGGCGGTGACGCTGTCGTTCAAGAGCTCGGGCACCAAGACCTTCGCCAACGTGACCCAGGCGATCAACCAGCAGACCAGCCCGCTGACCGGACAGCAGAAGCAGTTCGCGATCGTGCTCGACGGCACGGTGCTCTCCGCGCCCACCGTCGAGTCGCCGATCCTCGACGGCAACGCCCAGATCACCGGCAACTTCAACGAGTCCTCCGCCACCTCGCTGGCGACCTCGCTGAAGTACGGCGCCCTCCCGATCCGGTTCGCCCAGCCGCCGTCGGTGGAGACCATCGGCCCGTCGCTGGCCGGCAACCAGCTCTCCGCCGGCATCCTCGCCGGCATCATCGGCATGGCGCTGGTGATGATCTACTGCCTGCTCTACTACCGCGGCCTCGGCCTGGTGGTGATCGGCTCGCTGATCGTCGCCGCGCTGGTCACCTACGGCACCGTGCTGGTGCTCGCCAAGGCGGCCGGCTTCACGCTGACGCTGCCCGGCATCGCGGGTCTGATCGTCGCGGTCGGCATCACCGCGGACTCGTTCATCGTCTACTTCGAGCGGATCCGTGACGAGATGCGGTCGGGCAAGTCGATGCGGGTCGCCGTACAGGCCGGCTGGAAGCGCGCCCGGAACACCTGTCTGGCCGCAGACGGGGTCTCGGTGCTCGCCGCGGTCGTGCTCTACATCTTCACGATCGGTGTGGTGAAGGGCTTCGCCTTCGCCCTCGGCATCAGCACGCTCATCGACGTGATCGTGTTCTTCTGGTTCACCCACCCGGTCATGACGGTGCTGGCCAACTACCGCTTCTTCAACTCCGGCCACCGGCTCTCCGGCCTCTCGCCGGAGACGCTCGGCATCGACGGGGACCTCGCTCGACGTCCCGGCTACGTGGGAGGGAGGGCCTGATGGGCAGGTTCAGCAGGCTCGGCAACGATCTCTACGAAGGCCGGACCTCGGTCGACTTCGTCGGCAAGCGGTGGCTCTGGTACACCATCTCCGGCCTCATCGTCGTGCTCGCCGTTGGCGGGCTGTGGTTCAAGGGCCTCAACCTCGGCATCGAGTTCAAGGGCGGTGACCAGTACACCGTCTCGGTGGCCACCTCGCAGGTGACCCAGCAGAACGTCGACCGGATCCGCGAGGCGGTCGCGGCCACCGGCGTCCCGGCGGCCGACAACCCGACGGTGACCACCTCGGGCAACCACGCCATCCTGGTCACCACCGAGTCGCTCTCGGGCAGCCAGACGCAGAAGGTCACCGGCGCGATCGCCCGGACGATGCACATCGACGCGAAGACGAAGATCTCCAGCGAGGAGATCGGGCCCAGCTGGGGATCGCAGGTCGCCAACCGCGCCGCCACCGGCCTGGCGGTCTTCATCGTGCTGGTGATCCTCGCGATGTGGGCCTACTTCCGTGAGTGGAAGATGTCGGTCGCCGCCGTCGTCGCGCTCGCCCACGACATCGTGATCACGGTCGGCTTCTACGCGCTGTCCGGTTTCGAGGTCACCCCTGCCACGGTCACCGGCTTCCTGACCATCCTGGGCTACTCGCTCTACGACACTGTCGTGGTCTTCGACAAGGTCCGGGAGAACACCCGCCACCTCCGCCAGGCCCGCCGCAGCTACGCCGAGCTGGCCAACCTCGCGGTGAACCAGACCCTGGTGCGGTCGATCAACACCTCGATCGTCGCGCTGCTGCCGGTGGCCGCGCTGCTCTACTGCGGTGTGTTCGTGCTCGGCTCCGGTGACCTCAAGGACCTCGCGCTGGCCCTCTTCGTCGGCATGATCGCCGGTGCCTACTCCTCGATCTTCATCGCCACTCCGTTGCTGGCCCAGATGAAGATGCACGAGAAGGAGATCACCGCGCAGGCCGCGCGGGCCCGGGCGCGCGCCCGGCGCGACGCGGATCGCTACGCCGACGTCCCGGTGTTCACCGAGGGGATGCCGGTCGAGGACGAGCCCGGCGCCCGGCGGCTGCCGGCCGGTGAGGAGGACGAGGACGCGCCCGTCGCCGCGGTGCGGGTGACGCCGCGCCGCCCGGACGCCTCCGGCTCCGGACGCACCCTGCCGACCAACAAGGCGCCGGTGCGCGAGTCCGGCGCCGCCAAGCGCAACCAGCCGACTCGCCAGCCGCGCTCCAAGCGCGGCAAGTGAGCGGCGTGGACATGGCCGCAGGCCGTGCCGCGGACGCGGTGACCGACCCGAGCGAGCTGGTCGAGCTGGTCGACGGCCGGATCCGCGACATCCCGGACTTCCCCCAGCCCGGGGTCGTGTTCAAGGACATCACCCCGTTGCTGGCCGACCACGACGCCTTCACCGCGGTGGTGCAGGCGCTCGCGGCCGCCGGGCGCGACGAGGCCGGGCGGGTCGTCGTGGACAAGGTCGTCGGGATGGAGGCGCGCGGCTTCATCCTCGCGGCGCCGGTCGCCCTGGCGCTCGGCGTCGGCTTCGTCCCGGTGCGCAAGCCGGGGAAGCTGCCCTGGCACACCCGGGGTGTCGCCTACGAGCTGGAGTACGGCGAGGAGACCTTGGAGATGCACACCGACGCCCTCGCGCCGGGGGAGCGGGTGCTGCTCGTCGACGACGTGCTCGCCACCGGCGGCACCGCGCGGGCGACGGCGGAGCTGGTCCGCCAGGCCGGGGCCGAGGTGCGGGGCATCGCCGTACTCCTCGAGCTGACCTTCCTCGCAGGACGCCAGCAGCTCGACGCGATCCCGCTCTCCGCGCTGCGCTCGGTCTGAGGCTGCCACCGGGCACCGGCGTTCCCGGAGACCGCACCGCGGGTCGGGCCTACACTGGTGGGACGGGAAGAAGCCTGTGCCGACAGGCGTTCTCCCGGTGCACCCGACAGGGAGGGCCATGGCCGAGGACCGCGTCGCCACCGATGCCGCGGTCAACGCTGCCGAGACGCGGTCCGACGACCCGAACGCTGCTGCCGAGCAGGCCCGGACGACGAGCTCCGGCAGGCCGTCGCAGCAGTCCTCGCCGCCACCCGCGGTGCCGGTCACCGGGCGGGGGATGCGCGCCCGGCTGGCCCGGATCGGCACCAAGGGGCAGTCCGGCAACCCGGTGCTGGAGCCGCTGTTCCGCATCGTCCGCTCCAACCACCCCAAGGCCGACCTGGCGCTGCTGGAGCGGGCCTACACGACCGCCGAGCAGTACCACCGGGGGCAGACCCGCAAGAGCGGCGATCCCTACATCACCCATCCGCTCGCGGTGACCACGATCCTGGCCGACATCGGCATGACCGAGCCGACGCTGGTCGCCGCCCTGCTGCACGACACGGTCGAGGACACGGCGTACACCCTCGACCAGCTGCGCGCCGACTTCGGTGACGAGGTCGCTCTGCTCGTCGACGGCGTCACCAAGCTCGACAAGGTCAAGTACGGCGACTCCGCGCAGGCCGAGACCATCCGCAAGATGATCGTGGCGATGAGCCGCGACATCCGCGTGCTCGTGATCAAGCTCGCCGACCGGCTGCACAACATGCGCACGCTGCGCTACGTCAAGCAGGAGACCCAGGAGCGCAAGTCGCGCGAGACCCTGGAGATCTACGCCCCGCTGGCCCACCGGCTCGGCATGAACACCCTCAAGTGGGAGCTCGAGGACCTCGCCTTCGCGACGCTGCATCCCAAGGTCTACGACGAGATCGTCCGGCTGGTGGCGGAGCGGGCGCCCTCGCGCGACCAGTTCCTGGCCCAGGTGATCCACCAGGTCGAGGCGGACCTCAAGGCGGCGCGGATCAAGGCGCGGGTGACCGGCCGGCCGAAGCACTACTACTCGATCTACCAGAAGATGATCCACGGTGGCCGCGAGTTCACCGACATCTACGACCTGGTGGGCATCCGCATCCTCGTCGACACCGACCAGGAGTGCTACGGCGTCCTCGGTGTCCTGCACAACCGCTGGAACCCGATCCCGGGGCGGTTCAAGGACTACGTCGCGATGCCGAAGTTCAACATGTACCAGTCGCTGCACACCACCGTGATCGGCCCCGCCGGCAAGCCGGTGGAGCTGCAGATCCGCACCTTCGCGATGCACCGCAGGGCGGAGTACGGCGTCGCGGCGCACTGGAAGTACAAGGAGGACATCCGCTCCGGCCGCGGGGACGGGTCGCGCTCCGACATGCAGTGGGTGCGCCAGCTGCTGGACTGGCAGAGCGAGGTGGAGGACCCCGGCGAGTTCCTGGAGTCGCTGCGCTTCGAGATCAACGCCGCGGAGGTCTACGTCTTCACCCCGCGAGGCGACGTCATCGGCCTGCCGATCGGGTCGACACCGGTGGACTTCGCCTACGCGATCCACACCGAGGTCGGCCACCACACCATCGGCGCCCGGGTCAACGGCCGGCTGGTGCCGCTGGAGTCCAAGCTCGAGCACGGCGACGTCGTCGAGGTGTTCACCTCCAAGTCGGCCAATGCCGGACCCAGCCGCGACTGGCTCACCTTCGTCAAGTCCCCGCGGGCGCGCAGCAAGATCCGGCACTGGTTCACCAAGGAGCGTCGCGAGGAGGCGATCGAGCACGGCAAGGACCAGATCGCCCGTCTGCTGCGCAAGGAGGGCCTGCCGCTGAAGCGGGTGATGACCCACGAGTCGCTCACCCAGGTGGCGCACGACCTCCGGCTGACCGACGTCTCGGCGCTCTACGCCGCGGTCGGCGAGGGCAACATCGGCGCCCAGACGGTGGTGCGCAAGGTCATCGAGACCTACGGCGGCGCCGACGGGGCGGCCGAGGACCTCGCCGAGGCGGTCAGCATCACCCGTCCGCGGCGCGCGCGGATGCCCACCTCCAGCGACTCCGGGGTCATCGTCAAGGGCGTCTCCGACGTGCTGGTCAAGCTCGCCCGGTGCTGCACGCCGGTCCCGGGCGACCAGATCCTCGGCTTCATCACCCGCGGCGACGGCGTCTCGGTGCACCGCACCGACTGCACCAACGCGGCGAACCTGCGCAGCCAGCCCGAACGGCTCGTCGACGTGGAATGGGCACCGACGGCGCAGTCGACCTTCCTGGTGCAGATCCAGGTCGAGGCGCTCGACCGGGCCCGGCTGCTGTCCGACATCACCATGGTGCTCTCCGACCAGCACGTCAACATCCTGTCGGCCAGCCTGACCACGGGTCGCGACCGGATCGCGAAGAGCAAGTTCACCTTCGAGATGGCCGACCCGAAGCACCTCGGCTCGGTGCTGAAGACCGTGCGCGGCGTCGACGGGGTCTTCGACGCCTATCGGCTCACCCAGTGAGCTGTCGGCCCACCCGGCGACCCCGCTGACCGGCAGCGGCTGATCGGCAACTCAGCCGGAGAACTCGCTGGCGGTCTTCTCCGCCATCTCCAGGAACGCCCGCCGGGAGGCGAGGTTGTCCTCGATCTCGCGCACCCGTCGGTCATCGCCCGCGGTGCGCGCCCGCTCGAGGTCGGTCTCGAGGTCTCCGATGGTGGCGCGCAGTTTGGCCACCATCTCGTCGGCCCGGGCCGACTTCTCCGGGTCCGAGCGCCGCCACTGCTCCTCCTCGACGGAGCGGATCGCCTGCTCGACCCGGCGCATCCGGCTCTCCAGCGACTTGATCTGCTCGCGGGGCACCTTGCCGGCGGCGTCCCACCGCTCGGCGATGCCACGGAAGGCACGCTTGGCAGCCTCGAGATCGGTGACGGGCAGCAGCGCCTCGGCCTCCCGGAGCAGGGCCTGCTTGGCCTCGGCGTTGGCCGCGAACTCGGCGTTCTGCTGGGCGTTCGCAGCGTCGCGGGCTGCGAAGAAGGTGTCCTGCGCGCCGCGGAACCGCTTCCACAGCTCGTCGTCGACCTCCTTGGGGGCCGGACCGGCGGCCTTCCACTGCTGCATCAGGGAGCGGTACGCCGCCGCCGTGGCGCCCCAGTCCGTGGAGCTCGCCAGCGCCTCGGCCTCACGCACCAGGCGCTCCTTGACCGTGCGGGCCGCCTCGCGCTTCTCGCTCAGCTCGGCGAAGTGGGCCTTGCGTCGCCGGGTGTAGCCGGTGCGCGCGCTGGAGAAGCGGTGCCACAGCTGGTCGTCGGTGCTCTTGTCGAGCCGCGGCAGCGACTTCCACTCGGCGAGGAGGTCCCGCAGCCGGTTGGCGCCGTTGCGCCAGTCCGACCCGTGCGCCAGCTTCTCGGCCTCGGCCACGATCTCGTGCTTGCGGGCACGGGCCTGCTCCTGGCGCCGGGCGCGGTCCTCGCGGCGGTGCTCGCGCTGCAGGCCGATGACCGGGCGGAGCGCGTCGAGGCGCGCCACCAGCGAGACGTAGTCGCCGACGGCGTTGGGCTCGGCGAGCTGGGCGGCCACCTTGTCGATGGACGCGGTCGCCTCGTCGGGGGTCAGCGAGCCGGCGCGCACACGCTGCTCGAGCAGCTGCACCTCGAAGGCGAGCGCGTCGAAGCGGCGGGTGAAGAAGGCGAGCGCCTCCTCCGGCGTGCCCGCCGGGTACTGGCCGACCGCGTGCTCCTGGTCGCCGATCCGGACATAGACGGTGCCGGTCTCGTCGACGCGGCCCCACCGGCCCGCCTGGCTGCCTTGCGCGGTCAACTCTGGTCCCCTCGTCTCCGGGCTGCGACGTCCCACCGGGTGAGACGTGCCTCATCGTACGCATGCGAAGCCAGTCGCGCCGGGCCAGTAGGCTGGGCCAGACCCCGGAACGCCCTGGCAGGCGCCGCAGACCCCCATCCGATGGAGACGACCGTGCTGATCGCAGGCTTCCCCGCGGGCCCGTGGGGCACCAACTGCTACGTGGTCGCCACCGGCCCGGGGGCGGAGTGCGTCGTGGTGGACCCCGGCAAGGACTCCACCGCCGGGGTGGACCAGGTCGTGCGCGAGCACGGGCTCAAGCCGGTCGCGGTGCTGCTCACCCACGGACACGTGGACCACATGTGGTGCGTGGCGCCGGTCGCCGGCACCTACGACGCCACCGCCTGGATCCACCCCCGCGACCGGCACCTGCTGACCGACCCGCTGGCGGGGATGTCGCCGGAGACCGGGGCGATGCTCCTCGGCGGGCGCTACGAGTTCGCCGAGCCCGACCGTGTCGAGGAGCTGGCCGACGGCCGCACCCTGCAGCTGGCCGGCCTGGAGCTGGTGGTCGACCACACCCCCGGCCATACCGAGGGCTCGGTCACCTTCCGCACGCCGTACGACGACCCCTCGGCGGACGTCTCGCAGGTGATGTTCGCCGGCGACCTGCTCTTCGCGGGGTCGATCGGGCGGACCGACCTGCCCGGCGGGGACCATCCCACCATGCTCCGCAGCCTGCGCGACAAGGTGCTCACCCTGCCCGACGACGTCGTGGTGCTGCCCGGCCACGGCGAGCAGACGTCGATCGGCCGGGAACGCGCCACCAACCCGTTCCTGCTGGAGCTGCACGACGACAGCCCGGCCGGACGCGTGACCCGAGGACTGTAGACAGATGGCCAGACCCACCCCGCTCAGCGGGTTTCCCGAGCTGCTGCCCGCCCAGCGGATGGTCGAGCAGCAGGTGATCGACAGCCTGCGGCGGACCTTCGAGCTGCACGGGTTCGCCGGCATCGAGACCCGTGCGGTGGAGCCGATGGACCAGCTGCTGCGCAAGGGCGAGACCTCCAAGGAGGTCTACGTGCTCCGGCGGCTGCAGGCCGAGGGTGACGCCGACCCCGGCAGCGCTGCCGGGCTCGGGCTGCACTTCGACCTGACCGTGCCCTTCGCCCGCTACGTGCTGGAGAACGCCGGCAGGCTGGACTTCCCGTTCCGGCGCTACCAGATCCAGAAGGCCTGGCGCGGGGAGCGGCCGCAGGAGGGCCGCTTCCGGGAGTTCACCCAGGCCGACATCGACGTCGTCGGTCGCGACACGCTGCCCTTCCACCACGAGGTGGAGGTGGCGCGGGTGATGCTCGACGCGCTGTCGCGACTGGACTTCCTGCCGCCGCTGCGGCTGCAGGTCAACAACCGCAAGCTGATCCAGGGCTTCTACAACGGCCTCGGTGTCGAGGACACCGACGAGGTCATGCGCCTGGTCGACAAGCTCGACAAGATGCCTGCCGAGGAGGTCGGCAAGGCCCTGGTCGCAGAGGCCGGTCTCAGCGACGAGCAGGCCGCGCGGTGCCTGGAGCTGGCCAGCATCTGCGCGCCCGACGAGAGCTTCGCCGAGCAGGTCCGGGCCCTCGGCGTGACGCACCCGTTGCTCGAGGAGGGGCTGGAGGAGCTCGTCGCGCTGGTCCGCGCCTGTGCGCCGCTGGTCACCGAGCGGGCGCGCATCGAGGCCGACCTCCGGATCGCCCGCGGGCTGGACTACTACACCGGCACCGTCTTCGAGACGCGTCTGGAGGGCCAGGAGTCCCTCGGGTCGATCTGCTCCGGCGGCCGCTACGACGCGCTGGCCAGCGACGGCCGGACGACCTACCCCGGGGTGGGCATCTCCCTGGGGATCAGCCGGCTGCTCGTGCCACTCTTCCAGCGCGGCGCACTGACCGCGAGCCGGTCGGTGCCGAGCGCGGTGCTGGTCGCGGTGGTCGACGAGGACAGCCGCCCGGTCAGCGAGGCCACCGCCGACGCGCTGCGCGCCCGCGGCATCGCCTGCGAGGTCGCACCGTCGGCGAGCAAGTTCGGCAAGCAGATCCGCCACGCCGAGCGGCGTGGCATCCCCTTCGTGTGGTTCCCGCAGCCCGACGGCGGGCACGAGGTGAAGGACATCCGCAGCGGAAACCAGGTCGACGCCGATCCGCACGCGTGGGAGCCTCCGGAGATGGACCGGCACCCCACGGTCGTCGACCAGCAGGCCCCCGAGGAACAGGCCCGGGCAGAAGCAGAGCAAGAGAAGGCAGAGCAAGAGAAGGAGCAGCGTTCGTGATCCGCACCCACGAGGCCGGCGCCCTGCGCGTCGAGCACGTCGACCAGACGGTGACCCTCACGGGATGGGTGGCCCGGCGGCGTGATCACGGGGGCGTGGCCTTCATCGACCTGCGTGACGCCAGCGGCGTCGTCCAGGTGGTCATCCGTGACGAGGAGGTCGCCCACGGCCTCCGCAACGAGTACTGCCTGCGGCTGACCGGGACGGTCGCGAAGCGCCCGGAGGGCAACCAGAACCCCCAGCTGCCCACCGGCGACGTCGAGGTGATCGCCGAGGACGTCGAGGTGCTCTCGGAGTCCGCCCCGCTGCCGTTCCCCATCGACGAGCACGTGGAGGTGGGGGAGGAGGCGCGACTGCGGCACCGCTACCTCGATCTGCGCCGCACCGGGCCACGAGAGGCCCTGCGGCTGCGCAGCCGCGTCAACAAGGCCGCCCGCGACGTGCTCGACGCCCACGGCTTCGTGGAGGTCGAGACCCCGACCCTCACCCGCTCCACTCCCGAGGGCGCGCGCGACTTCCTGGTGCCGGCGCGGCTCCAGCCGGGCAGCTGGTACGCCCTGCCGCAGAGCCCGCAGCTGTTCAAGCAGCTGCTGATGGTTGCCGGGCTCGAGCGCTACTACCAGATCGCCCGCTGCTACCGCGACGAGGACTTCCGCGCCGACCGGCAGCCCGAGTTCACCCAGCTCGACATCGAGATGAGCTTCGTCGAGCAGGAGGACATCATCGCGCTCTCGGAGGAGGTGCTGAAGGCGCTGTGGCGGCTGGTCGGGCACGAGATCAGCTCGCCGATCCCGCGGATGACCTACGCCGAGGCGATGGCGCGCTTCGGCACCGACAAGCCCGACCTGCGTCTCGACCTGGAGCTGGTCGACTGCACCGACTACTTCCGCGAGACCCCGTTCCGGGTGTTCCAGGCGCCGTACGTCGGTGCCGTGGTCATGCCCGGAGGCGCCGACCAGCCCCGCAAGCAGCTGGACGCCTGGCAGGAGTGGGCGCGGCAGCGCGGTGCCCGCGGACTGGCCTACCTGCTGGTCAAGCAGGCCCCGGACGGCGGCACCGAGATCACCGGTCCGGTCGCCAAGAACATCTCCGAGGCCGAGCGCGAGGGCATCGCGGCGCACGTGGGCGCCGAGCCGGGCGACTGCGTCTTCTTCGCCGCCGGCCCCGCAAAGCCCAGTCGCGCGCTGCTGGGGGCCGCCCGGCTGGAGATCGGCCGCCGCTGCGGACTCCTCGACGAGGACGCGTGGAGCTTCCTCTGGGTCGTCGACGCTCCGCTGTTCGAGCCGGCCGACGAGGCCACCGCGGCAGGCGACGTCGCCGTCGGGCACGGCGCCTGGACGGCGGTGCACCACGCGTTCACCAGCCCGCAGGACCTCGAGGACTTCGACAAGGACCCCGGCGAGGCCCTGGCCTGGGCCTACGACATCGTCTGCAACGGCAACGAGATCGGCGGCGGGTCGATCCGTATCCACCGCCGCGACATCCAGGAGCGGGTCTTCGGCGTGATGGGGCTGGGTGAGCAGGAGGCACAGGAGAAGTTCGGCTTCCTGCTCGACGCCTTCCAGTACGGCGCCCCGCCGCACGGCGGTATCGCCTTCGGGTGGGACCGGATCTGCGCGCTGCTCAGCGGCGCAGAGTCGATCCGCGACGTGATCGCCTTCCCCAAGAGCGGCAACGGCTACGACCCGCTCACCGGCGCTCCCGCTCCGATCACCCCGGAGCAACGCAAGGAGGCCGGCGTCGACACGAAGCCGCAGAGCGCCGCCGCACAGGAAGGTGACCGCGCCGGCTGAGATCCCGGCCGAGACGTCGCCGGAGGGGTCCGCCAAACGGTGGGCCCCTCCGTCGTTCCCAGATTGTTACAACCGGTTGTGCTCCGTTTTGACCTCCGGATGATTACCTTAGCCCCGGTCATGAACGCACGCGTGGGGCAAGGGGCCAGATGAGTCATCAGCTGGAACAACTCGAGCCGGCCCTCGTCGACGACGAGAGGCCTGTCTCCGAGGACCGGGAGATCGCCGGAAAATCTCCACTGCAGATCGCCTTCGGTCGGCTGCTGCGCGACAAGATCGCGATGGCGTCGCTGACGGTGGTCATCCTCTTCGCACTGATCGCGATCTTCGCCCCGCTGCTGGCCCACCTCTTCAACGTCAACCTCGACACCCAGTCGACCTGCGAGGTCACCGACTGCAACGCCGCCAGCTACAGCTACGGCCTGCCGCTGAAGGGCCCCCCGCTGCACGGCTTCGATCCGGAGCACCCCTTCGGCATCGCGCCGCAGAACGGGGTCGACAACCTCGCCTTCTGGCTCTACGGCGCCCGCAACTCCCTGTTCATCGCCACCATGGCCACGATCATCTCGACCTTCATCGGCCTCACCCTCGGCCTGATCGCCGGCTACGCGGGCGGGATCGTCGACCGGATGATCAGCTTCCTCACCGACCTCTTCCTCGCGGTGCCCTACATCCTCGCCGCGCTCTCCCTGGCCCCGATCCTCGACGAACGCTTCGCGATCCACCCCGCCCTGCAGTCGAAGGTGACCTTCTGGTCGTTGATCGGCATCCTCAGCGTGCTGGGGTGGATGTACCTCGCCCGCCTGATGCGCGGCGAGGTGCTGTCGCTGCGCGAGCGGGAGTACGTCGAGGCCGCCCGGCTGATCGGGATGCCCACGCGGCGCATCCTGGTGCGCGAGATCCTGCCCAACCTGGTCGCCCCCATCGTGGTGGCGATCTCGCTCGGGCTGCCGGCGTACGTCACCGCGGAGGCCGGCCTGGCCTTCCTCGGCATCGGCATCGTCGGCAGGCCGAGCTGGGGCCAGACCATCGACGCGGCCACCAACTGGTGGCAGCGCTACCCGCTCTACCTCTGGGAGCCGGTGATCGGCATCGTGCTGCTCGTCGTCGCGCTGAACCTGCTCGGCGACTCGATCAGGGATGCGCTCGATCCGAAGACTCGCCGGTGAGCGTCCAGGTTTCCACCGCACCCGGTTGGAATCAGGTCCCGGGGCACCCGCCCAGGGCCACAGATGAGAAGGAAGGCTGAGATCGGATGAGACTCACCAAGCCACTAGCGGTGGCAGCCGCCGGTGCGCTGGCGATGTCGCTGGCCGCGTGTGGCGGCGGCGGCAACGGCGGCAACGGCAACGGCGGCAACCAGCCCGGCGGCACTCCCACCTACCAGGGCGCCGGTACTGCAGGGTCCGCGAAGGACGCGACGGCCAAGGGCCCGGCCCAGCCGATCCCGAACGCGACCAGCGGCGGCACGGTCACCGTGCTCTACCCGAGCCCGGACACGGGTCTCGCGACGCTCGACCCGTCGCCCGGCTGGTCGGTCACCGGCAACGCCATCGAGCAGGACCTGGTCGCGCGGTCGCTGACCACGTTCCGCCAGGACCCCAAGACCGGTGACATGTCGCTGGTGCCTGACCTGGCCACCGACCTGGGCCAGCACAACGCCGACTTCACCGAGTGGAGCTTCACCCTGAAGTCCGGCATCAAGTACGAGAACGGCAAGCCGGTCACGCCGCAGGACATCAAGTTCGGCATCGAGCGTTCCTTCGACCTCGGCTCGCTGGTCGGCCCGGGCTCGCAGTACTCCGCCGCCTACTTCCTCGACGGTGACAAGTACAAGGGCCCCTACGACAAGGCGACCAAGGGCCAGGACTACAAGGGCGTCACGATCAAGGGCAACAAGATCACGATCAAGATGAGCAAGCCCTTCCCCGACATGGACTACTGGGGCTCGTTCGAGGCCATGGGCCCGATCCCGCAGGGCAACGTGAGCAACCCGCCGAAGTACGGCCTGCACCCCTGGGCGACCGGCCCCTACAAGGTCCAGTCCTTCCAGCCCAACCAGCAGCTGGTGCTGGTCAAGAACAACCAGTGGGACCCGAACACCGATCCGGCGCGGCACCAGTACGTCGACAAGTGGATCATGAAGTTCGACCAGGACCCCGAGAAGACCGACCAGATCGCGCTGAGTGGTAACCAGGCCTCGCAGACCACGATCACCACCTCGCTGCTGGCGCAGAACTACGCTGACGCCAAGCAGAAGCTGGGCTCCCGCCTGGTGCAGGGCTCGCAGCCGTGCACGTACTTCAACTACCCGGACTACAAGAAGATCAGCAACATCAAGATCCGGCAGGCACTCGGCTACGCCTACCCCTACCAGGACGCCTGGTCGGCCGGCGGCGAGATCGTGGGCGTGACCCGCGTCCCCGGCAACGCGATCCTGCCCCCGGGCATGGTCGGCCGGAAGACCTACGGGCCGATCGACGGCCAGCAGGTCACCTACGACCCGCAGAAGGCCAAGCAGCTCCTCAAGGAGGCCGGCGTCAAGCCGGGCACCTACAAGGTCAGCTGGGTCTACAAGAAGGACGACCCGCAGGGTGTCAACGCCATGCAGCAGATCTCGAAGGCGTACAAGGCCTCCGGCTTCGTGCCGAACCCGATCGGTGTGACCGGCAGCCTCTACGACACCTGGACCAACCCGGACGACAAGGTGAACAAGTCGCTGAACCTGCGCGGCGTCGCCTGGTGCTCCGACTGGCCCTCCGGTCTGACCTTCATCCCGCCGCTGTTCCAGAGCAACCAGCTCTACAACACCGGCTACTTCTCCGAGAAGTCCGTCGACAACCGGATCAAGCAGATCCCCACGCTGCCGCTGAACCAGCAGCCGGCCGCCTGGTCCGACCTCGACAAGACCATCGAGACGAAGTTCTACCCGGCCATCAACACCGGCTATTCGAACGTGATGATGACCTACGGCAGCAAGATCGGTAACTTCAACAACGACCCGAACTACGGTGCTCCCAACTACCGGGACATCTACGTGAAGAAGTGACCGGTGCACCCGACAGGGTGAGCTGACACCGACCTGTCTGTCGGGTGGGGCCCCACCGGGTCCCACCCGACAGACACGAAATCAAGGGAGAAGGCGAGATGTTCGCCTACATCGTCAAGCGGTTGATCTCCGGCTTCATCGTGGTCGTGCTGATCTCCATGGGCGTCTTCGCGTTGTACTGGTTCGGGCCCCGCAACCCGGCGCAGCCCCTGTGCAACATCGACACGAACAACCGCTGCCGGCCCGCCATGCTGAAGGCCTACGAGCACAACATGGGCTTCGACGACAGCGTCGTGCACCAGTACGGCCTGTGGGCCAAGGGCGTCTTCGCCGGCCGCACGATGGAGCTGGGAGCGACGCCGTACCACTGCCCGGCACCGTGCCTGGGCATGGACTACCGCACCAAGCAGCCGGTCTGGGAGGAGCTGAAGGTGAAGTTCCCGGCCACGCTGAGCGTCGCGGTGGGAGCCTCGGTCATCTTCCTCGTCGTCGGCGTCAGCACCGGTGTGCTGGCTGCGCGAAGACGCGGCACGCTGGTCGACAAGTCCCTGGTCACCGGCACGCTGATCTTCAGCTCCATCCCCTTCTACCTCGTGGCCCTGCTGGCGATGCTGTGGTTCACGATCTCCCTGGGACTCTTCCCGGACACCGGCTACTACCCGCTGACCCAGAATCCGCTCAAGTGGTTCTCCGGCCTGCTGCTGCCGTGGCTGGTGCTGGGCATCTGGCAGTCCACCTCCTACACCCGTTTCTCCCGCGGGTCGATGGTGGAGAGCCTCAACGAGGACTACATCAGGACTGCCCGGGCCAAGGGCCTGCGCTCCCGGACGGTGGTCTTCAAGCACGCGCTGCGGGCCGCGATGGTCCCGGTGGTGACGATCTTCGGCCTCGACTTCGCCACGTTGCTCGCAGGTACCATCTTCGCCGAACGCATCTTCAGCATCGAAGGCATCGGCAAGTGGGGCCTGGACGCGGTGACCGTGAAGAACCTGCCGGTGGTGTCCGCGACCGTCCTGGTGGCGTCGGTGGCGGTGGTGGTCTCCAACCTCCTCGTCGACCTCGTCTACAGCGTTCTCGACCCCCGAGTGAGGCTCACGTGACCACGACCACCTCTCCCCGCCCGGACCTGTCGGCCGGCAGTGCCGGCAACGGAGACCCGCTCCTGGTCGTCGAGGACCTGACCGTCCGGTTCCCCACGCACGATGGTCTGGTGCAGGCGGTCACCGGGCTGAGCTACCAGGTCGAGCAGGGCCGGACGCTCGGCATCGTCGGCGAGTCCGGCTCCGGCAAGAGCGTCTCGTCGATGGCCGTGCTCGGCCTGCACGACATGAAGCGCACCCAGATGAGCGGCTCCATCCGGCTCGACGGCAAGGAGATCGTCGGGATGTCGGAGCACCGCCTGATGAAGATCCGCGGCAAGGAGGCCGCGATGATCTTCCAGGACCCGCTGAGTGCGCTGCACCCCTTCTACAGCGTCGGCAAGCAGCTGTCCGAGGCCTACCTGGTGCACAACGACGTCTCCCGCAAGCAGGCCCGGGCCCGGGCGGTCGAGATGCTCGACCGGGTCGGCATCCCGCAGGCCAGGACCCGGGTCGACGACTACCCGCACCAGTTCTCCGGCGGCATGCGCCAGCGCGTGATGATCGCGATGGCGCTGATCAACGACCCCAAGCTGCTGATCGCCGACGAGCCGACCACCGCGCTCGACGTCACCGTGCAGGCACAGATCCTCGACCTGCTCCAGGAGCTGCAGCGCGACTTCAACTCGGCGATCGTGATCATCACCCACGACCTCGGCGTGGTCGCCGAGATGGCCGACGACGTGCTGGTGATGTACGCCGGCCGCTGCGTCGAGTACGGCCCGGGCAACGAGATCCTGACGCTCCCGGAGATGCCCTACACGTGGGGCCTGCTCTCCAGCGTCCCCGATGTGAGCGCCGCGGCGGACGCCCGGCTGATCCCGATCCGCGGCAACCCGCCCAGCCTGCTGAACCCGCCGAAGGGCTGCCCGTTCCACCCCCGCTGCGACCACTCCGACAAGGTCCCCGGCGACCTGTGCTCCACCCAGCTGCCGGACCTGAGCGCGGCAAGCACGGGCGGCGTGCACATCAAGCGCTGCCACCTGGCCAACCCGCAGGAGATCTTCAAGGGCGACGTGCTGCCCGAGATCGCTCCGGACCTCGTCGAGGAGCTGAGCGCGGGCACCAGCGACGAAGACGAGGCGGAGGCCCGATGACCGAGACCACTTCCGACGTCCGCACCGTCGGGGGCGCGACCACGTCGCGCGACCACATCCTCGAAGTCACCAACCTGCGCAAGTACTTCCCGGTCAAGTCCTCCGGACTGATCCGGCGCACGGTCGGGCACGTGCAGGCCGTCGACGGCGTCTCCTTCGCGGTGCGCCGCGGCCAGACCCTCGGCCTGGTGGGGGAGTCCGGCTGCGGCAAGTCCACGACGGGCCGGCTGGTCACCCGGCTCTACGAGCCCACCTCGGGCTCGATGAAGTTCGAGGACAGGGAGATCGGCTCGCTCAACCGGCGGCAGCTGATGCCGATCCGGCGCGAGATCCAGATGATCTTCCAGGACCCGTACTCGTCGCTGAACCCGCGCCACACCGTCGGCACCATCGTCGGCACCCCGATGCGGGTGCACCACTCGGTGCCCAAGGACAAGGTGCTGCCGCGGGTCCGTGAGCTGCTCGCGCTCGTGGGCCTCAACCCCGAGCACTACAACCGCTATCCCAACGAGTTCTCCGGTGGCCAGCGGCAGCGCATCGGCATCGCCCGCGCCCTCGCGCTGGCCCCCAAGCTCTTGGTCGCGGACGAGCCGGTCTCCGCGCTCGACGTCTCCATCCAGGCGCAGGTGGTCAACCTCCTCGAGGACCTGCAGAAGGACATGGGGATCTCCTTCCTCTTCATCGCCCACGACCTGGCCGTCATCCGGCACTTCTGCCCCGAGATCGCGGTGATGTACCTCGGCAAGATCGTCGAGATCGGTGACCGCGAGTCGGTGTACGGCAGCCCGCACCACCCCTACACGCAGGCCCTGCTGTCGGCGGCGCCCGACGTCAAGCAGGCGGCCATCGGCGGCCGGCGGGAGCGCATCCGGCTGGAGGGCGACGTCCCCAGCCCGATCAACCCGCCGTCGGGTTGCCGGTTCCGCACCCGGTGCGCGCTCGCGCAGGACATCTGCGCGAAGGTGGAGCCGCCGCTGCTGCAGATCAGCCCCACCCACAAGGTCGCCTGCCACTTCGCCGGCGAGCTCGGCAAGGCTCCCCGGCAGCCGGTCACCGCCGACCTCCTCGGGGTGGACGACCAGGGCTCACCGGTGCCGGGCAAGCAGCCGACCGAGATCGGCAACGAACCGGGCTACCAGGACCGCTGGTTCGACCTGCAGGCCAGGCGCATGGTCAACGCGTGACCCCTGGGGGCGCTGCCCGGGCCACGGCGGTCGGCGCCGTCGGGGCCTGCTCCTAGGCTGGCCCCGTGGAGGACGCACTCTTCGAGACACCGGCAACCGCCCCGAAGCCCACCGGTGCCGGCACGCTTGCCGGCAACGCCCACGCCTCCGCGCCGCTCGCGGTCCGGATGCGCCCGCGCACCCTCGACGAGCTCGTCGGGCAGCAGCACCTGCTGTCCGGAGGCTCGCCGCTGCGCCGCCTGGTCGAGGGCGACCAGCCGATGTCGCTGCTGCTGTGGGGCCCGCCCGGCACCGGCAAGACCACCATCGCCTCGATCGTCTCCCGTCAGACCGACCGGGTCTTCGTGGAGGTCTCCGCCGTGGCGGCCGGGGTGAAGGAGGTGCGGGCGGCGATCGACGCCGCCCGCGCCCGACTCGCCGCCACCGGGCAGGAGACGGTGCTCTTCGTCGACGAGGTGCACCGGTTCACCAAGGCCCAGCAGGACGCCCTGCTCCCCGGGGTCGAGAACCGCTGGGTCACCCTGGTCGCCGCGACCACCGAGAACCCGTTCTTCAGCGTGATCTCGCCACTGCTGTCGCGTTCGCTGCTGCTCACGCTCGAACCGCTGACCGACGACGACATCCGGGCCGTGCTGCTCGAGGCCGTGCGTGACTCCCGCGGGCTCGACGGTGCGGTTGCGGTGGACGACGACGCGCTCGACCACCTGGTGCGCCTGGCCGGTGGTGACGCGCGCCGGTCGCTGACCTACCTCGAGGCCGCCGCAGGAGCGGCCCAGGCGCAGGGCTCGACGGTCGTCGACCTGGCGACCACGGAGAAGGCCGTGGACCGGGCGGCGGTCCGCTACGACCGCCAGGGCGACCAGCACTACGACGTGATCAGCGCCTTCATCAAGTCCGTCCGCGGCTCCGACGCCGATGCCGCACTGCACTACCTCGCCCGGATGATCGAGGCCGGCGAGGACCCGCGGTTCATCGCCCGGCGCCTGGTGATCCTCGCCAGCGAGGACATCGGGCTGGCCGACCCCACCGCGCTGCCCACCGCGGTCGCGGCAGCGCAGGCCGTCCAGCTGATCGGCATGCCCGAGGGGCGGCTCAACCTGGCCCAGGCGACCATCGCGCTGGCGGTGGCACCGAAGTCGAACGCCGTGACCAGGGCGATCGACGCCGCGACTGCGGACATCCGCGCGGGCAGGATCGGCCCTGTGCCGGCGCACCTGCGCGACAGCCACTACCCCGGCGCGAAGAAGCTGGCGCACGGCAAGGGCTACCGCTACGCCCACGACGAGCCCTACGGCATCGCCGAGCAGCAGTACGCCCCCGACCCGGTGACCGATGCGGAGTACTACCAACCGACCGCCCTCGGTGCGGAGGCGGCGGTGCGCGAGCGGTGGGAGCGGATCCGCCGCATCGTGCGGGGCAGGTAGGGTCAGCCCCCATGGGAGCCGTCGGGATCGCATCGCTGTGTGCCGCCGTGGTGGCGGTGGCGGTCGTGCTCGCCCTCCTGCTCCTCGTGCTGCGCCGTGACCGCCGCCTGCGCGAGGCGGAGGCGGCCCTGGTGGCCGAGCTCGCGGCAGCGCGTGCGGAGTCGGCGGACCTGCACGAGAGGCTTGCCGAGCTCGAGCGCAGCGCCGGGCGGCCAGGGGTCGAGGTGCCGCCGGCGGAGTTCCTGATCACCGACGCCGGGCGAGACGTTCCTGCGCAACCGGGGGAGAGCGGTCGGGTGCCGGACCGGCTGGTGCTCAGCGCCACGTTGGGCGAACCGCTCGTGCGCACCGTGGCGCTGGCCCACGGTGTACGCCGTGCGCTGTCGGCGGAGTCGCGCAACCGGATCCGGTTCGCGATGCGCCAGGAGCTCCGCCGTACGCGCCGCCGGCGTCGCCGCGAGATGAGGACCGCCTGGCGCCGGATGCAGGCCGAGGAGCGGGGCACGGCTCCCGGACAGGCCCGGGACATTGCATGAGGGGCACCATCTGGTTCCTCGCCGGGGCGGGGGCAGGCGTGTACGCCGTGGTGCGGGCCCGCCGCGCGGCAGAGGTGTTCACCCCGGAGGGCTTCGGCGACCGGCTCGCCGCGCTGGAGCTGGGCGCTCACCTCTTCGGTGAGGAGGTGCGCTCGGGCATGGCGGAGAAGGAAACCGAGTTGCGCCGGCGCCTGGGCCTGGCGCTTGATGGACCTCCGCAGCTGGCGGCCGCCCCCGGCCGGCACGGGCACATCGACCCATCGACGTCTGCAGAGAGGGAGATCGAGGAGTAATGGACACCGCGGAGATCCGGCGACGCTTCCTCGCCCACTTCGAGCGGGAGGGCCACCACGTGGTGCCCTCGGCCTCCCTGCTGCTCGACGACCCGACCCTGCTGTTCGTCAACGCCGGCATGGTGCCGTTCAAGCCCTACTTCCTCGGGCAGGAGACACCGCCCTGGCAGCGCGCGGTCAGCGTGCAGAAGTGCGTGCGCACGCTGGACATCGACGAGGTCGGCAAGACCACGCGGCACGGCACGTTCTTCCAGATGTGCGGCAACTTCTCCTTCGGCGACTACTTCAAGGAAGGGGCGATCCGGCTCGCCTGGCAGCTCGTCACCGGTTCGCAGGACCAGGGTGGCTACGGCTTCGACCCGGACAGGATCTGGGTGACCGTGCTGGAGGGCGACGACGAGGCCGTCGCCCTCTGGAAGGACATCGCGTGGCTGCCCGACGAGCGGATCCAGCGCCGCGGGCTGCTCGACAACTACTGGAACATGGGGGTGCCGGGCCCGGGCGGACCCTGCAGCGAGATCTACGTCGACCGCGGACCCGAGCACGGGGCGGATGGCGGCCCGATCGTCGACGAGGACCGCTTCCTGGAGATCTGGAACCTCGTCTTCATGCAGGAGACGCTCTCCTCGGTGCGCAAGAAGGACGACTTCGACGTCGTCGGGCCGCTGCCGCAGCGCAACATCGACACCGGGCTCGGCCTCGAGCGGGTGGCCTACCTGCTGCAGGGCAAGGAGAACCTCTACGAGATCGACGAGGTCTTCCCGGTGATCGAGCGGGCCTGCGAGCTGTCCGGTCGCCGTTACGGTGCCGGCGGCCAGCAGGGCCACGAGGACGACGTCCGCCTCCGCGTGGTCGCCGACCACGTGCGGTCCGCGCTGATGCTCATCGGTGACGGCGTCACCCCCGGCAACGAGGCGCGCGGCTACGTGCTGCGCCGGTTGCTGCGCCGGGCGGTGCGCTCGATGCGGCTGCTGGGCTACGAGGACCGCGCGCTGCCCGAGCTGCTGCCGGTGAGCCGCGACCGGATGGCGCTGAGCTATCCCAACCTCACCCAGGACTGGGAGCGCATCTCGACCATCGCCTACGCCGAGGAGGACGCCTTCCGGCAGACCCTGCGCGCCGGGAGCCAGATCTTCGACGTGGCCGTGGGCGAGGTGAAGTCCCACGGCGGGGCCGTGCTGCCGGGTGAGCGGGCGTTCGCACTGCACGACACCTACGGCTTCCCCATCGACCTGACCCTGGAGATGGCGGCCGAGCAGGGCCTCCAGGTCGACGAGGAGGGCTTCCGCCGGCTGATGGCCGAGCAGCGCGAGCGCGCGAAGGCCGACGCGCGCGCCAAGAAGGGGCAGCACGCCGCGGCCGGTGCCTACCGCGAGGTGGCGGACACCCTCGGCCGGGCGGTGCAGTTCACCGGCTACGACGAGGTGGTGACCGAGGGCGTCGTGGGCGCCATCGTGGTCGGCGGCGCGACCGTGCAGAGCGCCCGCGAGGGAAGCGACGTCGAGCTGGTGCTGGACCGCACGCCGTTCTACGCCGAAGGTGGCGGCCAGCTGGCCGACGAGGGCGTGATCGAGCTGCACGACGGCGCCCGGGTGCAGGTCTACGACGTGCAGTCACCGATCAGCGGCCTGGTGGTGCACAAGGCGAAGGTGCTCTCCGGCGAGGTCCGCGTCGGCGCGCAGGTGCAGTCCCGCGTGGACCTCGAGCGGCGCCGCTCGATCAGCCGTTCGCACACCGCCACCCACATGGTGCACAAGGCCTTCCGCGAGGCGCTCGGCGAGACCGCGACCCAGGCCGGCTCGGAGAACTCGCCGGGCCGTTTCCGCTTCGACTTCTCCGCCAGCGGTGCGGTGCCCGCCTCGGCGATGGCCGACGTCGAGGCGCGGGTCAACGACCTGGTGCTGGCCGACCTGGCGGTGCACGCGGAGCTGATGAGCCAGCAGGACGCGGTGCGCAGCGGCGCGATGGCCCTCTTCGGCGAGAAGTACGGCGACACCGTGCGGGTCATCTCCGTCGGTGACTGGGCCCGCGAGCTGTGCGGCGGCACGCACGCGCTGCGGTCCGGGCAGCTGGGCGTGGTCAAGCTGCTCGGCGAGTCCTCGATCGGCTCCGGTGTCCGGCGCGTCGAGGCGCTCGTCGGCGGTGACGCCTACCGCTTCCTGGCCCGCGAGCACGTGCTCGTGGCACAGCTCAGCGAGTCGCTGAAGGTGCGCCCCGAGCAGCTGCCCGAGCGGGTGGCCGACATCGTCGACCGGCTGCGGACGGCGGAGAAGGAGATCGAGAAGGTCCGGCTGCAGCAGCTGCTCTCCTCCGCGGGCGAGATGGCCGCCGCCGCCGAGGACGTCTCCGGCACCAGCTTCGTCGGACGGGTGGTCGAGGGGGCCGCGGGCGCTGACGCGCGCACCCTGGCCCTCGACGTCCGCGGCAGGCTGCCCGGCGACCGCCCCGGTGTCGTCGTCGTGGTCGGTGCCCGCGACGGCAAGCCGTCGGTGGTGGTGGCCGTCAACGACCTGGCCCGCAACCGCGGCATCTCGGCGAACGCGCTGGTGCGCGCCGCGTCGGGAGCGCTCGGTGGTTCGGGCGGGGGCAAGGACGACGTCGCCCAGGGAGGCGGCGCCGACGTGGCGCGGGCCGGCGAGGCGGTGGCCGCCGTACGCCGTGAGCTCGCCGCCCACTGAGCCGGTGGCCGCCGGTGTGCGCCTGGCCGTCGATCCGGGAGATGCCCGGATCGGCGTCGCTGCCAGCGACCCCGCGGGGTTCCTGGCCACACCGGTCGAGACCGTCGCCCGGACGACCGGCGACCTCGACCGCCTGGCAGGGCTGGTGGCCGAGCACGGCGCCGTCCTGGTCTACGTCGGACTCCCGCGTTCGCTGGGAGGCGGCGAGGGACCGGCCGCGACGAAGGTGCGGGGGTTCGCCGAGGAGCTGGCCGCGCGCGTGTCGCCGGTGCCGGTGCGCCTCGTCGACGAGAGACTCAGCACCGTGACGGCCGAGGCAGTGCTGCGTCAGCAGGGGCGCAAGGGCCGCAAGCGGCGTGCCGTGGTCGACCAGGCCGCGGCGGTGGTCATCCTGCAGACCGCGCTCGACACCGAGCGCAGCACCGGCTCGACACCGGGGGAGCCCGTCACGGTCCGATCCAGGACCCAGAGTGGAACGGAAGAGCAGTGAGCAACCCCGGAACCGACGACCTGCACGACCCGCCCGCCGGCGAGCACGCGTTCGACGACCACGCCGGCCTGGCCGACCGGGTGGTGGGCAACGCCCCGCTCGACGCACACCAGCGGCGCCTCCACGGGCACCGCGGCCCGCGGCGCTCGCGGCGCAGCGGTTGCGTCGCGGCGGTGATCGCCTTCGTGGTGCTGGCCACCGTCGTGGCCTTCGCCGGCACCTGGGCGGTCGGCAGGCTGAAGGACCGGTTGGCGGGGCCGCCCGACTACGCCGGCCCGGGCACCGGCGCGGTCGTCTTCCAGGTCAAGCAGGGCGAGACCGCCACGGAGATGGGGCAGGGGCTGGCCAAGCTCGACGTCGTGAAGAGCGTCGAGGCGTTCACCGAGGCCGCCCGCACCGACCCGAAGTCGACCTCCATCCAGGTGGGCTTCTACCGGCTGAAGAAGAAGATGGCCGCCAAGGACGCGCTCGCGGTGCTGGTCGACCCCAACAACCTGATCCAGAGCCTGGTCACGATCCCGGAGGGCGCCCGGATCCGCGACATCGTCGCCGACGTCGTCAAGCGCACCGACATCACCAAGCCGGCCCTCGCCAAGGTGCTGCACGACCCCGCCGAGCTGGGTCTGCCGGCCTACGCCCACGGCAACCCCGAGGGCTACCTCTTCCCGGCGACCTACTCGGTCGTGCCGGGGGAGAGCGCGAAGACCCTGCTGCGCCAGATGGTCGCCAAGAGCAAGCAGGTCACCCAGCAGCTCGACGTCGCACGGCAGGCTGCCAAGCTGGGGCTCACGCCCGAGCAGGTGCTGACGGTGGCGAGCATCCTGGAGTACGAAGCCAACCGGAAGCCGGACTACCCCAAGGTCGCCCGGGTCATCTACAACCGGCTCCACCAGGGCATGGCCCTGCAGCTGGACTCGACGGTCGCCTATGTCAGCGGTCGGTCGGGCGACGTCTGGACGACGCCCTCGGAGCGGGCCAACGACTCGGCCTACAACACCTATCGGCACACCGGACTGCCCCCGGGGCCGATCGGTTCCCCGGGGGAGGCGACGATCGAGGCAGCCCTGCACCCGGCGCAGGGGTCCTGGCTCTACTTCGTGCCCGACTTCAAGAACGGCGGCACGCACTTCTCCACCACCCTCGCCGAGCACGAGAAGTGGGTGCAGCAGGCCAAGGAGTTCTGCCGGCAGAGCTCCAAGTGCTGAGCTCCCGACGCGCGCGGTCGTGCTGAGGCGAGCCGGTCTCCGATGTGCGGTGCTGGGCCGGCCGGTCGGCCACTCCCTGTCACCGGTGCTGCACCGCGCGGCGTACGAGGTGCTGGGCCTGGACTGGAGCTATGACGCAGTCGAGGTCGACGCCGACGGCCTGGCCGGTTTCCTCGCCGGTCTCGACGAGACCTGGCGCGGGCTCTCGCTGACGATGCCGCTGAAGCGGCGGGTGATGGCGCTGCTGGGACCCCGGGACCAGGTCGACCGGTGGGCGTCCCTGGCCGAGGCGGCGAACACGCTGGTGCTCGGTGAGCGCCGCCTCGCCGCGAACACCGATGTGCCCGGCGCCGTGGCGGCGCTCGGCTCCCGGGTCGACGGGCCGGTGGGGCGCGCGGTCGTGCTCGGCGGTGGCGCGACCGCGGGCTCGGTGCTGCTCGCCCTCGCCGAGACGGGCTGTCCGCGCGCCACCCTGCTCGTCCGCGACCCGGCCCGGGCACGCGAGGCGGTCGCGGCGGCGGCGCGGCATCCGGCCGGCATCGCGGTGGAGGTCGGCCGGCTCGGCGACGTCGTGGCCGGGACGGTCGACCTGCTGGTCTCCACGATCCCCGTTGCGGCGCAGACACCGGAGCTGGTCGGCGCCTGGTCGGCGGTGCCCGCGGTCTTCGAGGTCGTCTACGACACCTGGCCGACGCCGCTGGCCGCGGCGGCGCTCGCCGACGGGCGCACCCTGGTCAGCGGCCTGGACCTGCTGGTCGCGCAGGCGGCCCTGCAGGTGCAGCTGATGACCGGCGCCGAGGAGGTGCCGGTGGCGGCGATGCGCGCCGCCGGCGAACGCGCGCTGGCGCTCCGCTCCGGCTGACGCCGGTGACCGCGGTGTGGATGTGACCGCGCGCTGCGCGAGGATCGCCTAATCTCACTCGCATGCACTGGCTCGACCACGGACACCCGCTGGCGGCACTGGTCTGCCTGCTCGCCTGCGGTGTGCTCGGCTGGTTCGTGCCGCACCTGATCGCGCACATCCCCGAGCCCGCGCCCGAGGCCGACCCGGAGCGGGAGCTGCAGCCCCAGCCGGACACCGAGGCGGACACCGACGTGACGCTGGGGGAGGCGACACCGGTCCCGGCGGCCGGGTCGGCGCCGGACAAGGTTCCCTACCTGGAGGTCGCGCGCTCACCCGGTCTGGCTGTGCGGTGCGGCATCACCTCGGCCCTCGTCGGGGCCCTGCTCGGCGCCAGTGTCGGGCTCGGCGGCGTGCTCCCGTGCCTGATCTTCCTCGTGCCCGTCGGCGTCGCCCTGGCGGTCGTCGACTGGCGCACGATGCTGCTGCCCACCTGGGTGATCGCACCGTCGTACGCCGCCGTGATCGTGCTGCTGCTCCTGGCCGCCGCGGTCGACCGCGACGCCGCCGCGCTGCTGCACGCGGTGATCGGCTGGGCGGTCGCCGGCGGACTCTTCTGGCTGCTGTGGCTGATCTACCCCAAGGGCATGGGGTACGGCGACGTCCGGCTGTCGGGGATCCTCGGCCTCGCGCTGGGCTACCTCGGCTGGTCGCCGCTGCTGGTCGGGCTCTACGGCGCCTTCCTGATCGGCGGGCTGGGCGGCCTGGTGCTCGCCCGCCTGCGAGTGGTGCACCGCAAGCGCTTCCCGTTCGGCCCCTTCATGCTCATCGGCGCCGTCGTGGGCGTCGCCTTCGGCCCCGCGATCGCGGCAGGTCTCGGGTACTGATGCGCCCGTCTGTGGCCGCCGGGGAGCGTGAAACACTGGCGCCATGCTGCGCTGGCTCACTGCCGGGGAGTCCCACGGCCCCTCGCTCGTCGCGATCCTCGAGGGCCTGCCCGCCCACGTGCGGGTGACCTCCGCGGACATCGCCGACGCGCTGGCGCGCAGGCGGCTCGGCTACGGCCGCGGCGCGCGGATGAAGTTCGAGCAGGACCGGGTGCGCATCCTCGGCGGCGTCCGCCACGGGGAGACCCTGGGCAGTCCGGTGGCGATCGAGGTCGGCAACACCGAGTGGCCCAAGTGGGAGAAGGTGATGGCCGCCGACCCGGTCGACCCGGTCGAGCTCGAGGGCCTGGCCCGCAACGCCCCGCTCACCCGGCCCCGGCCCGGGCACGCCGATCTGGTCGGCATGCAGAAGTACTCCTTCGCCGAGGCCAGGCCGGTCCTCGAACGGGCCTCTGCACGGGAGACCGCAGCCCGGGTCGCGCTCGGCCGGGTCGCGTCGAGCTTCCTCGAGCAGGCCACCGGTGCCCGCCTCGTCTCCCACGTCGTCGAGCTGGGCGGTGTGCGCGCCCCGGCGGGGCTGCTCCCCGGCCCGGACGACGTCGCGCGCATCGACGCCGACCCGGTGCGCTGCTTCGACCCGGACGCCGCCAAGCTGATGGTCGAGCGGATCGACCAGGCGCACACGGGAGGCGACACCCTCGGCGGGGTGGTCGAGGTCGTGGTGCACGGCCTGCCGCCCGGGCTGGGCTCCCACGTGCACTGGGATCGTCGCCTCGACGCCCGCCTGGCCGGCGCGCTGATGGGCATCCAGGCGATCAAGGGCGTCGAGGTCGGCGACGGGTTCGCACTCGCCGCGACCCCGGGCTCCGAGGCCCACGACGAGATCGAGGCCGCCGACGACGGGTTCCGGCGCACCTCCGGTCGCTCCGGCGGCACCGAGGGCGGGATGAGCACCGGGGAGGTGCTGCGGGTCCGCGCCGCGATGAAGCCGATCGCCACCGTGCCGCGGGCGCTGCGCACGGTCGACGTGGCGACCGGGGAGGCGGCGGTCGCCCACCACCAGCGGTCCGACGTGTGTGCGGTCCCGGCCGCCGGGATCGTGGCCGAGGCGATGGTCGCCCTGGTGCTCGCCGAGGCGGTGCTGGAGAAGTTCGGTGGCGACGCGGTCAGCGAGACCCGGCGCAACGTCGAGGGCTACCTCGGCACTCTGAGGTTCGGATGACAGCAGCCACCAGGCCGCGCGTGGTGCTCGTCGGGCCCATGGGCGCGGGGAAGACGACGGTCGCCTCGCTGCTGGCGAAGGCGTGGTCGTTGCCTGTCCGGGACACCGACCACGACGTGGAGGCTGCCGCCGGACGGACGATCTCCGACATCTTCGTCGACGACGGCGAGGAGCACTTCCGCGCGCTCGAGCGGGTCGCGGTCCGGCAGGCGCTGGCCGACCACGAAGGGGTGCTCGCCCTCGGCGGCGGCGCGGTGCTCGACCCGGACACCCGGGAGGCGCTGACCGGGCACACGGTCGTCTTCCTGCGGGTCGGGCTCTCCGAGGCCGTGAAGCGGGTGGGCCTCGGCTCCGCCCGGCCGCTGCTCCTCGGCAACGTGCGCGGCACCTTGAAGAAGCTGCTCGACGAGCGCACGCCGGTCTACGAGTCCGTGGCGACCATCGTCGTCGACACCGACGGGCGCGAGCCCGCGGCGGTGGCCGACGAGGTCCGCCGTCGGGTCGAGGAGGCCGCGTGAGGACGATCCCGGTGCAGGGTCCGTCGCCGTACGACGTGGTCGTGGGGGCCGATCTGCTGGACGAGGTGCGCCGGATGCTGCCCGCGGGCGTCCAGCGCGTTGCGGTGGTGCGGCCCGAGGACCTGCCCGGCCCGGCCCGCCTCGTCGCCGACCGGCTGACCGGTCTCGACGTGCTGGACCTGCCCCTGCCCGCCGGCGAGGCGGCGAAGACCGCCGCGGTCGCCGCCGCCTGCTGGGAGCGGCTCGGCGAGGCCGGGTTCACCCGCTCCGACGCCGTCGTCACGGTGGGAGGCGGCGCCACCACCGACCTGGGCGGTTTCGTGGCGGCGACCTGGCTGCGCGGGGTCGCCGTGGTGCACGTGCCGACGACCCTGCTCGGCATGGTCGACGCCGCGGTGGGCGGCAAGACCGGCATCAACACCGGCTCCGGCAAGAACCTCGTCGGCTCCTTCCACGAGCCCGCGGGGGTTGTCTGCGACCTGCGGCTGCTCGCGTCGCTGCCCGGCGCCGAGCTCGTCAGCGGCCTCGGTGAGGTCGTCAAGTGCGGGTTCATCGCCGACCCCGAGATCCTGGGCCTGGTGGAGAAGGACCCCGCCGCGGCCCGCGACCCGGAGTCGCCGGTGCTGCGCGAGCTCGTCGAGCGGGCGATCGCGGTCAAGGCCGCCGTGGTCGCCGGCGACCTGTGGGAAACCGCCGGTGCGGCCGGTGCGGCCGACGAGCACCCGGGCCGGGAGGTGCTCAACTACGGACACACCATGGGGCATGCGATCGAGCGGGCGACGTCGTACGCCGTGCGCCACGGTGAGGCCGTCGCACTCGGCATGGTCTACGTCGCCGAGCTGGCGCGTCTGGCGGGCCGGCTGGACGACGACACCGCGGCGCGGCACGCCCGCACGCTGGCCATGGTCGGGCTGCCGACCACCTTCGACGGTGCCTCCTGGGAGGAGCTGCTCGCGGGCATGCGGGTGGACAAGAAGGCACGCGGCAGGCAACTGCGCTTCGTGGTGCTGAAGGGGCTGGCGCAACCGGTGGTGCTCGCCGGCCCTGAGGAGTCCGTGCTGCGCGCGGCGTACGACGTGCTGACCGGAGGTGCGCGATGAGTGACCCGGGTCGACCCGTGCTGGTGCTCAACGGACCCAATCTCGGCCGGCTGGGCCGACGCCAGCCGGAGATCTACGGCTACACCACGCACGCCGAGCTCGCCGCGCTCTGCGTCGGCTGGGGCCACGACCTCGGTCTCCAGGTGGAGGTGCGGCAGACCAACCACGAGGGCCAGCTGCTCGACTGGCTCAACGCCGCGGCCGACGACGAGCTGCCGGTGGTGCTCAACGCCGCGGCCTGGACGCACTACTCCTGGGCCCTGTACGACGCCTGTGCCCAGCTGGTCGCGCCCCTGGTCGAGGTGCACGTCTCCGATCCGTCGAGCAGGCCGGAGGAGTTCCGGCACCGCTCGGTGGTCACGCCGCACGCGGCCGCGGTCATCGCCGGTCAGGGCATCGACGGCTACCGCCAGGCGCTGGAGCTCATCGCCTCCGGTCGGTAGCGCGCGGACGGCTGCGTCCCGGCGCGATTCGGGGGCCGGCGTCCGGGGCCGCTAGACTCTCCTGCCGGCCCGGGCAAGCGACGCCGCGGCCGTCCCACACCCCTCGAAGACGACAAGGCTCACGCGCGCATGGCAACGACCAACGACCTGAAGAACGGCATGGTGCTCAACCTCGACGGCCAGCTCTGGTCCGTCGTGTGGTTCCAGCACCACAAGCCCGGCAAGGGCGGCGCGGTCGTGCGCACCAAGCTGAAGAACGTCGAGTCCGGCAAGGTCGTCGACAAGACCTTCAACGCCGACGTCAAGGTCGACGTCGCCAACGTCGACAAGCGCACCATGCAGTACCTCTACAACGACGGTAGCCACTACGTCTTCATGGACACCGGCACCTACGAGCAGCTCGAGGTGGCCCCGGAGATCGTCGGGGAGGCCAGCAACTTCCTCCTCGAGAACCAGGAGGCCATCGTCGCGACCAACGAGGGCCGGGTGCTCTACGTCGAGCTGCCCGCATCGGTCGAGCTCGAGGTCAGCTACACCGAGCCGGGCCTGCAGGGCGACCGCTCGACCGGCGGCACCAAGCCCGCCACGCTGGAGACCGGCCACACCGTCCAGGTGCCGCTCTTCATCACCACCGGCGAGCGCATCAAGGTGGACACCCGCGACTCCTCCTACCTCGGCCGCGTCACCTCCTGATGAGGACAGCAGCACCCTGCTCGACACGAGCGCGCGCTGCGGGCGGCGCGTGATGGCGGCGCGCACGAAGGCACGCAAGCGCGCCCTCGACCTCGTCTACGCCGCCGAGGTGCGGGGCCGGTCCGCGGCGGAGATGCTCGACGAGCAGGTCGCGCAGGGGGAGGGACCCACGAACGAGTACACCGCCACGCTCGTGCGCGGCCTCGAGGAGCACCGGGCGCGCATCGACGAGCTGATCACGACGTACTCCCGCGACTGGTCCCTGGCGCGGCTGCCGGCCGTGGACCGCAACGTCCTGCGTCTGGGCATCTACGAGCTGCTGTACGTCGACGACGTGCCCGACGCCGTGGCCATCAGCGAGGCGGTGAACCTGGTCCGCGACCTGTCCACCGACGACTCGCCGGGCTACGTCAACGGGGTGCTGGGCACGATCGCACGCGACAAGGCACGGCTGACCGCCTGATCCGGCATCGGTTGAGGGCCGAGCCCGGTCCATCCACTGGACAGCACGGAAGGGCCATGTTGGACTCTTCTCGTAGGTGCAATCATGCTTGACGGGCTCCGGACCCTGGCCCTTGGACTGTCATCGCCGGGGAGGGAGCCTGTGCCGTGCCTGAGTCGGGTGAAGGTACTGCCAGAACACACCACGCCACGTCCGTCCACGAGGACGACCTCACCTCTGGTCCCGCGTGGGAGCTGACCGTCGGTGCCTGGCAGGCTGCGGAGGTCGAGAACCGGCTCAACGAGCTGATGAGGGCGCTGCTGGGCACCCAGCAGCGCCACTGGTGGGCGGCCGTGGCGGGGGCGGCCGTGGACGTGGTGAACGACGCGGACCTCGCTCTGGTCGTGGCAGTCGACGGGCCGCTGGGGCCGCGGGTGGTCGCGGCCGCCGGTGACGGCACCGAGACCTGGCCGGGCAGCGAGCTCGCCCTCTCGGCCGCGGTCATCGAGCCGGTCGTGCAGGCGGGCATGAACCTCGTCGTGCCGGGCGTGCGGCTCAGCGCTGCGGGGACCTCCGCCGTCGTCTCGACGTTGGCGGCTCCGCTGCCGATCGGCGAGGAGCGGCGTGGGGCGCTGCTGGTCGGGCGCCGGCGCGACCGTCGCGGGTTCACCTCGCTGGACATGCCTCCCCTGGGTCAGCTGGTCCGCCGGGTCCAGCTGAGCCTGCAGCTGAACGACGACTGGGAGCGTCGCTGCCAGCACCGCCTCAAGGCCGAGCGGGTGCGCATCTCCACCCAGGCGCACGAACATGTCATCGCGCCCCTCTTCGCCGCGAGCATGGACCTGGCCAACCTCGCCGGAGCCGCCGACCCGGTGCTGCGGGAGCGCCTGGTCGACGCGGTCTCGGCGGTCGACGAGGTGGTGGGCTGGCTGCGCGGTCGGCTGCATCCCTTCAGCGACGGCTGAGCGCCGGGGTCGCCGGGCGAGCGGGGGACACGGAGTGTCGTGACTGCCGTACGCTGGAACGGCCACCGCCCCTGCGAGCCGAGCTGAGAGGCGCGATGTCGGAGCAGCGCTCTCCGGGCACCGAACTGTCGTCGGTCCTCCGCGCCCTCTGCGACGGCACCCCTGCGTCGATCGGCGTGACCGGTGCCGCGGTGACGGTGGGCGAGCCCAGCGGCATCGTCGAGCTGCTGTTCGCCACTGATGCCGTGGCCGAGGGCCTGGCCGACGTGGAGTCCGCCACCGGCCGCGGCCCCGGCAGCCGGGCCCTGGAGAGCGGCAGCCCGGTGCTCGTCCCGGACGTGGTCGCCGCCGCGGACCCGAAGCAGGAGAGGCGGGACGACGACGCCGACGCGTTCGCCCCCGCGCTGTGGGAGCAGGCCGAGCGGCTCGGCGTCGGGGCGGTGTTCGCCTTTCCCCTCCAGCTCGGGGCCCTCCGCCTGGGCGTGCTGCACCTCTACCGCACCGAGCGCGGTGAGCTCGACGACGCCGGGTTCCGGCAGTCGGTGATTTTGGCCGACCGGCTCACGCATGCCTTGTTGGGGGTGTGGGGTACAGAGCCCGCCGAGTCGACCGAACCCGACCCATCGGCACTCTCCCGAGCCGCAGTGCACCAGGCGACGGGGATGCTGGTGGCCCAGCTCGGGGTCGGCATCGACGAGGCCTTCGCACGGATGCGAACCCATGCCTTCGCCGAGGGACGACCCCTGACGGAGGTTGCCGACGACATCGTCGCGAGGCGCCTGCGCATTGCTGACAGCGACGGCGAGACGTGAGCTCGGGAGGCGAGATGTCACGCATCGACCTGGGACGTGAGCACCAACTCGCCCATGCCTTCGTCCGGCTGGCCGACACCCTGGTGAGCGGCTTCGACCTGGTGGAGCTCTTCGACGACCTGATCCGCACCCTGGTCGAGATCTTCGACCTGTCCGCCGCCGGGCTGATGATGATGGACAACGCTGGCAAGCTGCGGTTGGTGGCCTCCTCCTCAGAGCGGTCCCGCCTGGTGGAGCTGCTGGAGCTCCAGGCCGACCAGGGGCCGTGCCTGGACGCCTTCGGCAGCGGTGCCCTCGTGGCGGTCGAGGGCGACCACGAGCAGGCGCAGCGCTGGCCTGCGCTGTCCCGGCTCCTCCGGGAGGCCGAGCTGGGAGCGGCGTACGGGCTGCCGATGCGCTTGCGCGAGGACACCATCGGCGCGGTGAACCTCTTCCATCGCCCCGGCGAGACGGTGGCCACCGGCGACCTCGTCACCGCCCAGGCACTCGCCGACGTGGCGACGATCGCCACGCTCCAGGCCCGGGCGAGCAGGGCCAGCGTGCAGCTGGCCGAGCAGCTGCAGGCCGCCCTGAACAGCCGGGTGACGATCGAGCAGGCCAAGGGGGTGCTGGCCGAGCGCGGCAAGGTCGACATGCAGGCGGCGTTCGACCGGCTGCGCGGCTTCGCCCGCAGCCACAACCTGCGGTTGACCGAGGTGGCCGAAGCGGTGGCCAAGGGCAGGCTCGATGCCGCCGAGGTGCTCACCGGCTGAGGCTGCACCGGACGCCCGGGAGCACTGGGCAAGTCCGGTGCCGGCCCGAGATGGGCAAGGGGTTGCCACGTCTGCCACGCTTCGGGCATGCAACCCTCCGTCCGGCAGCTGGGCCAGCACGCACGCAGCAGTGAAGTCCTCGACCACGCCGTGCGGGTGGGCTTCCTCTCCTACGGCATCGTCTACCTCGTGGTCGCCTGGCTCGCCGTCGAGCTGGCCCTGGGCAACCGTGCCGGCAAGGTCTCCAGTCAGGGCGCCCTGCACCAGCTCGCGCAGCAGCCGCTGGGCCGGATCATCCTCCTCGTCGTCGCGGTGGGACTGTTCGTCCTCGTGCTCTGGCGGCTGCTGGACGCCTGGCTGGGGCACCGCGACGAGGATGGCGCCGAGCTGTGGCGCCATCGCGCCGCCGATGTGGCCAAGGCCGTCCTGTACGGCGCCGTCGGCGTCAGCGCTCTGCGGATCGTGCTCGGGTCGGGCTCGGGTGGGGGATCCGGGGCGAAGACGTGGACGGCCCGGCTGATGGACGTCACCGGAGGGCAGGTCGTCGTCGGCGTCGCGGGGCTGTGCATCGTGGCCTATGGCGCCGCGCAGATCTGGCGCGGCCTCAGCGGCAAGCTCGCCGACAAGCTCTCCGCCGAGGGCAGCACGGGCGAGGTCGGCAGGTTCTACCTGCTCCTCGGCCGCACCGGATACACGGCGAAGGGCGTTGCCGTCGCGCTCGTCGGGGTACTGCTCTGCTACGCCGCGATCACCCACGACCCGCAGAAGTCCGGGGGGCTGGACCAGGCACTCAAGGACGTGCTCCACCACCCCTTCGGATCGCCCCTGCTGATCGCGATGGCGGCGGGCATCGCCTGCTACGGGCTGTTCTGCTTCGCGCGTGCCAGGCACCTTTCACGCTGACGGGCTCCGCCCTCCGAAGGCACCGCCCGGCAGCGCGGTCCAGGAGCCCGGAAGGCGGGCGGCGGAGGAGTCGGAGGCAGCATGGAGGAGTCGGCCCAGCGGCTGGGACGCAAGGCTGAACGCAGCGACGCGATGGACAACGCGGTGCGCTACGGGCTGGTGGTCTACGGCCTGCTGCACCTGATCGTGGCCTGGCTCGCCGTCGAGCTGGCGCTGGGCCGCAGCCGGCAGAACGTCTCTAGCCAGGGTGCCTTCCAGCAGCTGGCCCAGGACACCCTGGGCCGGATCGTGCTCGCTGCGGTGGCCGGCGGCATGCTGCTGATGGTCGTGTGGCAGGCGCTGGAGGCCTTCGCCGGCCACGCCGACCGGTCCGGCTGGAGCCTGTGGCTGCGCCGGTTCCGCAGCGCCGCGACGGCCGTGATCTACGGCTTCCTCACCTACGAGGCCGCCAAGATGGTGTTCACCGGGGGGCAGGGCGGCTCGGGGCGCCGCCAGGCGAACTCGCTGACGGCACGTCTCATGGACCTGCCCGCGGGGCAGGTCCTGGTCGGCGTGGTCGGGCTGGTGGTCTTCGGTGTCGGGGTCGGGATGAGCTGGCACAGCCTCAGCGGCGGGTACGGCGAGAACCTCTCCGCGGAGGGGCGACGCGGCGAGGCCGGCCGGGCCTACCTCTTCTTCGGTCGCCTGGGCTACCTCGCCAAGGGGGTCGGGGCCTGCCTCGTCGGCGCGATCATCTGCTATGCCGCGGTCACCCACGACCCGCAGAAGTCCGGGGGCCTGGACCAGGCGGTGCGCGACCTGGTGCACTGGCCGGCGGGTGGCCCGATCATCTTCGTGATCGCCGCAGGGATCGGCTGCTACGGCCTCTTCTGCTTCGCCCGTTCCCGGCACCTGCATCGCTGAGCGCGCCGGTCCCCTCGGCGCGGCGCAGACGGCGCAGCAGCAGCGCCGCCTGCCGGGCCACCTGGGCCAGGTCGCGTGCCGCTGCGTCGACCGGGTCCGCGGCGGACTCCCACCGGCGCCGCACCGCGTCGAGGTTCCGGTCCTCCACCGGCTCGACCTGGATGCCGAGCCGCGCCAACCGGCGGCGCCGGCGGCGCTGCATCCGGTCGAGCGCCCGGAGGGCGAGCGCGGCGTCGTACAGCATCCGGCGCGGCTCGGGGCCCGGGGGCACCGGCGGCAGCCCCGCTCGATGACGCGCCTCGACAACCACCGGCAGGTCGTCGAGGGTTCCGGACACCTGCACCCCGGAGGCCGCGACCGCCGCGCGTGTGCGGGCGTTCCAGCGCAGCGCGAAGTCGTAGCCCTCCGGGGTCAGGCGGGCACGCCCCTCGGCCGGTGCGGGGTCGGCCAGGAGCCGGAGCGCGAGCGGGCCCTTGACGGTGCCGTTGTACTCGCTCGGCGGCAGCCGGCCGATGTGGCCGTTGACACGGCGGAGCAGCTCGGTGGCGGCCAGCCCGATGGAGGCGTTGCTGGTCGGCGCCGAACGCGTGGCGAGCGCCGGGTCGACACCGATGACCGCTGCGAAGCGCTGCCACAGCTCCGCCGGATCCTGGCCACCGGGCACCGTGACCACGTGCACGTGGTCGGCCCCGACGACCGAGCTCCAGCGCGCCAGCATGGCCGGCACGTCCTGGCTGCGCCGGAAGACGTCCTGCGGCCTGTGCCGCTGCATCGGCAGCCGCGGCACGGGGCGGGGGTGGACCACGTCGTGCAGGAATCCGGGCCAGCCGTAGCGCGCCCCGTTGTGCACCTGCGTCTGCCAGAGCCCGGGAAGCACGCCGGCGATGTCGCGCACGGTGAGGACCACCCGGAACTCCGCGGGAGCCAGCGACGCCACCGCTCGGCGGATCGCGCGCTGGTGCGCCCCACCGAGGAACTCCACCGAGACCACCGCGACGGGCAGCCGCGACGCGCGGACCTCGCGCGCCAGCTCCTCCCATGCGCCCGACTTGTCGGTCCTGACGTGGGGATCCAGGCGGGACAGGTGCAGCAGGTCCTGCACCGCCCGGACCTGGCGTGACCAGTCCTGGCCCGGCAGCAGCACGCCGGCGGCCGCCAGCGCGTCCCGATTGGCATACATCAGCTGCTGCAGGTAGGTGGTGCCGGTCTTCATCACGCCCACGTGCAGGAAGACGACGCGACCCGCCACCGAAGCGCTCGTCTCGACCATCGCAGGCACCCTTCCGCGGACAGCTGGCCCCATGCTAGGGGCGCACCCCATCGGCCCGGGGCGGCGGCAAAGGCAGCGTCCGGCCCTTGTGTCACGGCCGACCCGCGCGGTTGGGTCGGGGCATGACGACTTGTGACGTGGTGGTGGTCGGGCTGGGACCCGGCGGTGAGGCGGCAGCGACCCGGCTCGCCGGCGCGGGCCTGGACGTGGTCGCGGTGGACCGACGCCTGGTCGGTGGCGAGTGCCCCTACTTCGGCTGCGTGCCGACGAAGATGATGATCCACGCTGCCCAGCCGATCGCGGAGAGCCGCCGGCTGCCCGGCGCGGCCGAGGTGCGCCCCGACTGGGCCCGGCTGGCCCGGCGCATCCGGGAGGAGGCCACCGACGACTGGGACGACGCGGTGGCCGTGAAGCGGCTCGAGGACGCCGGGATCCGCTTCGTGCGCGGGCACGGCCGGCTCGTCGGACCCGGACGGGTGGAGGTCGAGGGCACGACGTACGACGCCACCCGCGGCGTCCTCCTCAACACCGGCACCGAACCGGCGCTGCCTCCGGTGGACGGGCTGGCCGACACGCCG
The DNA here is from genome assembly GCA_036518175.1 of Marmoricola sp. Lineage (GTDB taxonomy): Bacteria > Actinomycetota > Actinomycetes > Propionibacteriales > Nocardioidaceae > Marmoricola. Next base: position 3,342 of record DATDNR010000144.1, on the reverse strand, counting down.
TACTGGACGAATCGCGATGCCGTCCGGCTCACCGAGCTGCCGGCCCGCCTGGCCGTCATCGGCGGTGGCGCGATCGGCTGCGAGCTCGCCCAGGTCTTCGCCCGGTTCGGGGTGGCGGTCACCCTCGTCGAAGTGGCCGACCGCCTGCTCGCCGGCGAGGAGCCGGAGGCGAGCAGGCTGGTGGGCGACGCGTTCGCCGCCGACGGCATCCAGGTGCGCACGGGCGTCAAGATCGCCTCGGTGCAGCACGCCGACGGCACCTTCACCCTCGACCTCGGTGACCAGCAGGTCGACGCCGACAAGCTGCTCGTGGCCGCCGGGCGGCGACCCAACCTTCCCGACATCGGCCTGGACAGCGTGGGCCTGGACCCGTCGGCCCGGGCGATCCCCGTCGACGAGCAGATGCGGGCCGCGGAGAAGCTGTGGGCGATCGGGGACATCACCGGCAAGGGCGCGTTCACCCACATGTCGATGTACCAGTCGGACGTCGCCGCACGCTCGCTGCTCGAGCGGGGCGGCCCCTGGGCGGACTACCGCGCGGTGCCGCGCGTCACGTTCACGGACCCGGAGGTGGGAGCGGTCGGGATGACCGAGCAGCAGGCTCGCGACGCCGGCCTCGAGGTCCGCACGGCCACCGGCGGACTCGGCTCGCGGGGCTGGATCGCCGAGCGCGACGGGGTGGTGAAGCTGGTCGCCGACGCGCGGCGCGGCGTGCTCGTCGGCGGCACCGTCGTCGCACCTGCCGGCGGGGAGGTGCTCTCCATGCTGGTGACCGCGGTGCACGCCGAGGTGCCGCTCGCCACGCTGCGCTCGATGATCTACGCATATCCGACCTTCCACCGCGCCGTGGAGCCGGTCGTCGAGGAGCTGCTGGACTGAAGCCGCCCGTCCGGCGTTTCCCGTGCCACCGCTGCGGGCACGTGTGTGGTGTGCAGGCGGCCGTCCGGCCGCTCGTCGAGTCGAAGGGGAAGCCGATGGGTAACGACGACAAGCTGCAGAACGCTGGCGAGGAGAAGCTCGGCGAGGCGAAGGAAGCCCTGGGCAAGGCCTCCGGCGACAAGGACATGGAGGCCGAGGGCAAGGGCGACCAGACCAAGGCCGATCTCAAGCAGGCCGGCGAGAAGGTCAAGGACGCCTTCAAGAGCTGAGGCCGAAACTCCTTCCGACAGGCGGGCCGGTGGCGAGAGACCACCGGTCCGCCTGCTACATTGACGGCCAGTTCGACGTCCTTTAACGAACCGTCCCGTGAGGCGGAGAAGGAGGTCCGGCACGCTGATGCCTGCCCCGGAAAGCACCTCTGCAGCAGGACCCGTCACCGGGTCCGCGCAACCCCCGACCGACGCGCGCTCCGGTCGCGTCGTCCTCGACGCCCGTGACATCACCCGGGCACTGACCCGCATCTCCCACGAGATCCTCGAACGCCAGAAGGGCGCCGAGGGCCTGGTGCTGCTCGGCATCCCGACCCGTGGCGTGCACCTGGCCCACCGCATCGCGGCGAAGATCTCGCAGGTGGAGGGCGCCGACGTGCCGGTCGGCTCCCTCGACACCACGATGTACCGCGACGACCTGCGGATGAAGCCGGCCCGAGCACTGCTGCCCACCGAGATCCCTCAGGGAGGCATCGAGGACCGCACCGTGGTGCTCGTCGACGACGTGCTCTTCTCCGGCCGGACGATCCGTGCGGCCCTCGACGCGATGAACGACATCGGCCGGCCCCGCGCCGTACGCCTCGCGGTGCTCGTCGACCGAGGCCACCGCGAGCTGCCGATCCGGGCCGACTTCGTCGGCAAGAACCTGCCCACCTCCCTGGTCGAGTCGGTCGCGGTCCGGCTCGAGGAGTACGACGGCGTCGACGAGGTGACGATCCGATGAACCACCCCACGAAACTGCTCGCTGCGCTCGCACTTCCGCGGGGGCCCCGATGAAGAAACACCTGCTCAGCGCGGCCGACCTCAGCCGCGACGACGCGCAGCTGGTCCTGGACACCGCAGCCGAGCTGCGCTCGCTGGCCGACCGGCCGATCAAGAAGCTGCCCGCGCTACGCGGCCGCACGGTGGTCAACCTCTTCTTCGAGGACTCCACCCGCACCCGGATCTCCTTCGAGGCTGCGGCCAAGCGGCTCTCCGCCGACGTCATCAACTTCTCGGCCAAGGGCTCCTCGATCAGCAAGGGGGAGTCGCTGAAGGACACCGCCCTGACCCTGGAGGCGATGGGCGCCGACGCGGTCGTGGTGCGGCACTGGGCCTCCGGGGCGCCGCACCTGCTCGCGCACGCCGGCTGGTCGCGCTCCAGCGTGGTCAACGCCGGCGACGGCACCCACGAGCACCCCACCCAGGCACTGCTCGACGCGTTCACCATGTGGCGCCACCTCGGTGACCTCGACGGCCGGCGGGTCGCGGTGGTCGGCGACATCCTGCACAGCCGGGTGGCACGCTCCAACGCGCTGCTGCTCAAGACGCTCGGCGCCGAGGTGACCCTGGTGGCACCGCCGACGCTGCTGCCCTACGGCGTGGACACCTGGGACGTCGCCACGTCGTACGACTTCGACGCGGTGCTGCCCAAGAGCGACGTGGTGATGATGCTGCGGGTGCAGCGCGAGCGGATGAACGCGGCCTACTTCCCGACCGTGCGCGAGTACAGCCGCCGCTACGGGCTCGACTCGCGACGGATGGGGATGCTGCAGGACCACACCATCGTGATGCACCCGGGCCCGATGAACCGGGGCATGGAGATCACCGCCGACGTCGCCGACTCCGAGCGGTCGGTGATCGTCGAGCAGGTCACCAACGGTGTCGCGATCAGGATGGCGGTGCTCTACCTGCTGCTCGGGGGCAACGAGCCGGCGATCGGAGGAGACGAGTGAGCAGGTACCTGATCAGGAGGGCACGCCTGCTGGGCGGTGCCCCGACCGACATCTACCTCGAGGACGGCGTGGTCGCCGCCCTCGACGGCGATCTCGCCGCGCGTGCGGTCGACGGCGACGTGGAAGTCGTCGAGGCCGACGGGCTGGTCGCGCTCCCCGGGCTGGTCGACCTGCATACCCACCTGCGCGAGCCGGGCCGCGAGGACGCCGAGACGGTGGAGTCGGGCACCCGGGCGGCGGCGCTGGGCGGGTTCACCGCCGTGCACGCGATGGCCAACACCGATCCGGTCGCCGACACCGCCGGCGTGGTGGAGCAGGTCTGGCGGCTGGGCCGCGAGGCCGGTCACTGCGACGTCTTCCCCGTCGGCGCGGTGACCGTCGGGCTCGCCGGGGAGCGGCTCGCGGAGCTGGGCGCGATGGCCGACTCGGCTGCCCGTGTGCGGGTCTTCTCCGACGACGGCCGCTGCGTCTCCGACCCG